>NZ_CP045504.1:2345494-2685989 GCF_013376455.1 Desulfolutivibrio sulfodismutans DSM 3696
AAGCGACTTCCTGGCGGGCATGAGCCACGAGATCAGAACACCCCTCAATGCCGTGCTGGGGCTGGCCGACCTTTTGCTCGCCTCCCGCCTGGAACCCGAACAGATCGACTACCTGGAGACCATCCGCGACTCGGCCCGGCATCTGCTCACCGTGGTCGGCGACATCCTGGATCTGTCCAAGATCGAGGCCCGGCGGTTGGACCTGGAAGATATCGACTTCGATTTAAGCGGGGTTTTGCGTTCCACGGTCAAAACCTTCGGGACCATGGCCGCCAAAAAGGGGCTCTGGCTGAACCTGGATCTGTCCCCCAGCGTCCCCCGCCATCTGCGCGGCGACCCGAACCGGCTGCGCCAGATCATCATCAACCTGGTGGGCAACGCCCTCAAATTCACCGAGTCGGGGGGCGTGACCATCCGCGTGGCCCATGCCGAACCGGCCACGAAGACCAAGGTGGTGCTTCGCTTCGAGGTCACGGACACGGGCATCGGCCTCCCCCGCCAGCAGTCAGCGACGCTTTTCAACATGTTTCGCCAGGCAGACGCGTCCACAGCCCGCAAATACGGCGGCACGGGCCTTGGCCTGGCCATCAGCCGCCAACTTGTGGAGCTCATGGGCGGCAGCATCGAGGTTTCCTCCGCGCCGAACAAGGGCAGCACCTTCCGTTTCACGGCCGTCTTCGCCCCGGGGAGGCCCACGCTCAAGACGGCCAACATCCCGGCCCCGGCCGCCAACGCTCCGGCCGACCGCGCACCGGCCTACATCCTTTTGGCTGAAGACAACCCGGTCAACGTCAAGCTGGCCGGAGCCCATCTGCAAAAGCTCGGCTACCGGCTCAGCGTGGCCCAAAGCGGCGTCCAGGCCCTTGAGGCCCTGGCCCGGGAGCGCTTCGACCTGGTGCTTATGGATGTGGAGATGCCGGGCATGGACGGCGTGACCGCCTCG
Organism: Desulfolutivibrio sulfodismutans DSM 3696; assembly: GCF_013376455.1. GTDB lineage: Bacteria > Desulfobacterota > Desulfovibrionia > Desulfovibrionales > Desulfovibrionaceae > Desulfolutivibrio > Desulfolutivibrio sulfodismutans. The sequence continues at coordinate 2,346,438 of NZ_CP045504.1, forward strand.
GGCATCATCCGCACCGGAGGCCCGGCCGACCACCCGGTGCTCGATCCCGACGTGCCCATCGTGGCCGTGACGGCCCATGCCTCGCCCGAGGTGCGCCGCCGCTGCCTGGAGGCGGGCATGGACGAATACCTGACCAAGCCCATCAATTTCGCCGAACTGGCGGCCATCATCCAGCGTCTCCTGCCAAGCCAGGGGAAGACCCCGCCCGCACCGCCCCCCGCACCGTCCCCTGTTGCGCCACAACCGCCTGCCGGGCCGACGGACACGTCGCCGCACAACATTTTGGACACCCGCGCCGCCATGGAACGCCTGGGCATCGACCCGGCGGGCTATGCGCCCATCCTGGCCGTTTCCGCCCGGGAGATCGACAAACGCCTGGAACTGTGCCGTACGGCCCTTGCGCAGGGAAACCTGGCCGACCTGGCCCTGCACGCCCACACCCTCAAGTCCACCACCTCCACCATCGGCGCGGGGCAAGGCGCGCAATACGCCCGCAGCCTGGAGCATGCCGCCGATGCCGGGAAACTCGACGAAGCGGCTGCGCATCTGCGCGACTTGGAAAAGGAGTTGCATGAGGTGGCCGTCTGCATCCAGGCCGCCTTGCGTCAAATCACCACTGTCAAACCGGCGGGGCCACCCCTGCGGAGCTGATCCGATGCCCACCATTTTGATCGCCGACGACTCCATGTTTCAACGTTTCCAGACCTCCAAGACGGCTGTCGAGGCAGGATACGACGTGCTTGAGGCCAAAGACGGCCAGGAATGCCTGCAGTTGATGCTGGAAAAACGGCCCGACGTGCTCCTTTTGGATCTCAACATGCCTGCCCTGGACGGTCTGGCCGTCATGGAACGCCTGGCCGCCGCAGGGGCCATGCCCGCCAGAATCTACGTGCTCACCGCCGACATCCAGGACACCACGCGCAAACGGTGCATGGACCTGGGCGCCTACGACTGCATCAACAAACCCGTGGATCAAGGCGTCCTTGGCAAACTACTGGCCGAGGCCCGCGCGCTTCTGGGGTAAGCGAGGCCGATACCGGCATGTCCCGGTTTGTCCGGCCGCCAGGATGCGGCCGTCGAAGGAGCGTTCCATGGAACTGACCCCCATGCAACTGGACATCCTCCAGGAGCTTATCAATATCGGCGTCGGCCGGGCGGCGGGCATGCTCAACCGCATGGTCAGCACCCACATCCAGTTGCAGGTGCCGGAACTGGTGGTGCTGTCATCGAAGGAATTTTGTTCCCGCTACGGGACTCGGGGCAAAGAGATCTTTTCCGCCGTTCAACTGACGTTCTCCGGACATTTCTCGGGCCTAAGCGCCCTGATCTTTCCGCCGGAGAGCGCCTCGCGGCTGGTGAACATCATCCTGGGCAATTCCGTCGTCTCCGAGGCCGAGGCCGAGGCCATGCGCGTGGAGACCCTTCAGGAGGTAGGCAACATCGTCTTAAACGGGGTCATGGGCTCCATCGGCAACATCCTCAAGGAAAACATCGTGTTCTCCACCCCGGACTATGTGGAGGAGCGTTTCGAGCAACTGGTGTTTTTCGGGGAGCATGGCGAGTCCGGGGCCATGGTGCTCATGGCCCGCACCCAGTTCACCATCAAGGATCATCTTATCGAGGGCGAGGTGCTGATCCTGTTCAGCCTGGCGTCCTTCGACACCCTGCTGGCGGCCATCGACACATTGGGCGCATCCTGATCCATCCACCCGGCCGACAACGCGCCAAGGCCCCGTCCAGGAACAAAACGGGGCCTTGGCCGTATCCGATGCCCGGCCCGGCTAGGTAAGGGAGGAGGCCATGCCTTCGGCCGAGGTGCCTCCGCTGCTGGTGGATTCTGTAAGTTCGGTCTGCAACTGGGTGAGTTGGGCCTGGTACTGGGACAACTGGGCCTGCAGGTTCTGGACCTTCTGCTGCTTCTGATCGTCCGGGAGGTCTTCCTGCTGGGCTTCCTCGATCTTCTCCTGCAAGTCTTCGATCTTTTCTTCTACCTCGTCGATTTGATCCTCGATGTCCGAGGTTTCCGTTTCTTCGGATTCTTCGGATTCGCCTGAGCCCGACGCGCCGCCGGACTTGGAAGAGGACGAGGCCGCCAGCTTGAGGCCCTCGGCGGAGATGGTCACGGTGTCGCCGGAGTCGGTGGTCGCGCCCGACGAGGAACCGCTTTTGCCGGTGGACTCGGCAGAGTTGGTCTGGGAGGTTTCCGTCAGGGACGTGGACGTGGAATACAGGCTGGAAGCGGAAATTTCGAAGGACATGTGGTACCCCCTGGTCTTTCGTACAAATGTACTGCTCTTATCGGCCAGAGGCGAACATGCTTTAGGCAGGATGCAGGTATTTTCAAAAATACTTCGTGGTTTCATTTATCGTGCAATACATTGCACGAACTCACGTCTGCAGAACTGCGTCGAACACCTTGTCTGTTGCGTATTTGAAAGGCATGCAACCCGAACCCTCCCCTGCCTCCATCCATGCACACACCTGTCTGCACAATTGCACATTGCACAAAGAGCCTTGCACAACGCCGCTGAAATCATCACTTACTAAGCATCCCTCCCCATCCGTCCCCGCGCCGGGCAAATCCTGCGCCCGAGCCTTGAGCGCCAGCCGGGACGGACGAACCGCATCGCACGCCGGGCGAACCCTGTCGGAGGCTCGGGCCCCGGCCATCCGGCGGGAGATGGCGGAACCCCGGACGCGACGTATCCCCAGGCCACGGCCGCCACAAATGAAAATGGCCCCGGATCGCCGCGATCCGGGGCCATTTGAAACGAATGCGCGCCCCCCTCAGGTCAGGGACATGGACGCCCCCTCGGCCCGGGTGCCGCCGGGGTTGCCGCTGGAGCCGGTCAGCGCCTTTTGCAAATCGGCCAGTTGGGACTGGTACTGGGAAATCTGGGACTGCAGCATCTGAACCTTTTGCCGCTTTTGCTCGTCAGACAGGTTTTCCTCCTCGATCTGACGGATCTGTTCCTGAAGCTCCCTGATCAGCTTCTGGATGTCCTTCATCTTGTCTTTGATTTTGGTCGCGGAAGCGCTTTCGTCCGAGTCCTCGTCCTGCTTTTGCGCCGCCGTGGCAGCCAGCCGCAACCCTTCGGGCGAAATCGTCACCGTGTCGCCGGTCGTTGCGGAGGAATTCGCGGCCGTGGCGTTTTCGGCCGACGCGGCCGCCTCGGTCGTCTCCGTCCCCAATACCGATGCCGACAACGTGAAGGAACCAATACCGGAAAGAATGGTCGCCATGGTTTGCTCCTTTGTCATGTGCAAAGCGTCAGGCCTCTTATCGGACAACTTGTGCAAAACTTGAGCAAAAAAACACATTTTGTGCGGATTTTCGAAACGGCCTGCGGCAAACCTGGGCTGCGGCGGGAAAATCAGGCAGGCGGGGTACCGAGGGAACAGGCCTCGGCCAAGCGACGCTGGTAATCCAGGATGTAGCGTTCGGCAGCAATGCTGTCCACGGGCCGGGAGAACATGTACCCCTGAGCCTTGTCGCAGCGCACGTCCTGCAGGCGGGCGAACTGGTCCTCGTGCTCCACGCCCTCGGCGATGACCGTCAGCCCCAGGTTGCGGGCCAGGGAGATGATGGACTTGACGATCTGGATGTTGTCTTCGGCGTTGTCCGATCCGCTGATGAACGACCGGTCGATCTTCAAATGGTCGATGGGCAGTTGGCGCAGATAGCTCAACGAGGAATAGCCCGTGCCGAAGTCGTCCACGGCGATGCGCACCCCGAGCGCCTTGAGCCGGTTGAGCTCGTGTATGGAATGGCTGGTGTCCTGCATGAGCACGGATTCGGTGATTTCGAGCTTGAGCCGCGCCGGGTCGATGCCCGTCTCCTCCAAGACCTGGGCCACATATTCCACCAGCCCGTCGCGCACGAACTGGCGGCAGGAGACGTTGACGCTGACGCTTAGGCGTTCAGCCCCGGGGATGGTCTTCTGCCATTTCCCGAGCTGGCGGCAGGCCTCGACAATGACCCAGCGGCCAAGGGGCAGGATGATGCCCGTCTCCTCGGCCAGGGGGATGAACTTGTCCGGCGGCACGATCCCCTTCAGGGGGTGGTTCCAGCGCACCAGGGCCTCGAAGCCTTCCAGGGCCCGGGTGTCCACGTTGACGATGGGCTGATAATGCAGAACCAACTCGTCGTTGGACAGGGCGTCGCGCAGTTCCGCTTCAAGGCTGATGACCTCCAGGATCTCCTTATGCATCCTGCGGTCGAAGATCATGTACGGTTTGCCGGTTTCCTTGGCCCGGTACATGGCGATGTCCGCATCGCGCAACACGTCCTCGGCGCTGTCGTATTCCTTGGTGCGCAGCACGATGCCGATGCTGGCCCCGGGGTACACCTCGTTGCCGCAGATGGTGCAGGGCCGCCGCAGGGTCTCCTGGATGCGCTCGGCCACGGTGAGCACCTCGCGCTTGATTTTAAATTCCTCCAGAATCACCGCAAACTCGTCCCCGCCCAGGCGGGCCACGGTGTCCACGGAGCGCATACAGGATTTGAGCCGCGCGGCGATCTCCACCAAAAGCATGTCCCCGGCGGCATGCCCCATGCTGTCGTTGACCGCCTTGAACTTGTCCAGGTCGATCATGAGCACGGCATACTGGTAGTCGCCCCGGCGTCTGCTCCGGGCCAGGGCCCGCTGCAGGCGCTCGGCGAAAAGGCTGCGGTTGGGCAGATGGGTGAGGGAATCGTGGAAGGCCTGGTGGGTGATCTGCTCCTCGAAGGCCTTTCGCTCGGAAATATCCTGATAGATGTAGACGACGCCCCCGGCGGCCTCGCCGCTTTTGACCTGAAAGCCGATCATGGACACGGGGATGAGCCTGCCGTCGCGATGCCGCCGGTATGTTTCACGCTGCACGGTGTTGCCGGACAGGATCGCGGCCCGAAAATTCTCGCATTCGGCCAAAAGATCCTCGGGCACGATGAAGGTGCGCATCCCGAAGCCCTTCATGTCGGCGGCCCGGTAGCCGAAGAGTTCCTCGAAGCCCTTGTTGGCGTCCAGGACGTTGCGGTTGCTGTCGATGAGGATGATGGCCTGGGGCGAATTCTCAAAAAGCTGCCGGAAATAGGCCCGCTGGGCCTCCAGGGCCTCCTCGGCCCGCTTGCGCTCGGTGACGTCCACCACGGTGCCCTCGTAGTGGTCGATGTCCCCTTCCTCGTCAAAGATGGCCCGGGCGTTCTCGCTGATCCAGATGATCTCGCCGCCTTTTTTGCGGATGCGCGACTCGAAGTTCCACACCTCGTTGTATTCGTCCATGATGCGCACGAAGTCGTCGCGGCGGCCCGGGTCCACGTACAGCTGGTTTTTAATGTCCTTGAAATGTTCAATGAGCTCGCCGGGCGTATCAAAACCGTAGATGCGGGCCAAAGAGGGGTTGACGTCCAGATAGCGCCCGGCCGGGGTGGTCTGGAAGATGCCTTCCACGGCGTTTTCAAAAATCGAACGGAACTTGCGCTCGGCCCCGCGCAAAAGCTCCTCGGTCTGTTTGCGGAGGGTGATGTCGCGGTAGATGATGAAGACGTCGCCCGGCAGGCTGTCCCGCCTGCCGTCGGCCGGGATGCAGACCATGGTCACATGCACCAGGGAGCCGTCGCGCCGCCTGCGCAGGGTCTCCCGGTGTTCGTCGGCCTTGCATTCGATCCATTCCGCCGGATCGTCGGCCGCCCGTTCCCCGGGCATGATGAGTTCGGCCAGGTCCGCCCCGATGCTCTCGGCCGCCGCATAGCCGAAGATGCGCCCGAAGGCCTGGTTGACCAGCAGCACCCGGCCCGTCTGGTCGCGCAGGGCCACGGCGTTGGGAGAACCTTCAAAGAGCGTGCGAAACACTGCGCCGGATTCGCCCCCGCCGGGGGCCAGGAAAGCCGGGTCGGTCGGATCTGAGAGAGGATTCGTCATGCGTAAGTCACTTGAGCGTCGCGTTGCGGGAAGGTTAGCAAGAATTTTACCAATTTGTCAATGTCCTGGAATTGCTGCCATTGCGCAGGCCCTTCCCCCTTTCGCCGACAAAATCGTCTGCCTTTCTGGACAATTTTGTCGGCCGCCAGGCCGCCGCCGGGAGACGCCCCGTCGGCGGAAACCATGGAACGCATCGGGCCCGGTTCAGCCAAAACCAAGACCTACGAAAGCATGGAGATTCGCCGCGTCGCGTGCAAGGCATCGCGGGAGGCCATGGTCGAAACGGCCCGACTCACCCTCAAGGCCGCTCGAAAGGGCGGACTTTTATATATTTTTTATGTATTTTTTATTGACAACTACGTAAAAATTACACATTTTAATGTCAACGCCGAACGGGAAGAAGGACATGCCGAGCAGTACGGAAATCATCAAGAGGCTCAAGGCGGCCGGGTGGGTTCTGAAAAACGCGAAAGGTGACCACCACCACTTTGAACACCCAGACAAGCCCGGCAAGGTGACCGTCAAACATCCCGCGAAAGACCTCAGCGTAGACCTCGTAAAGAAAATGGAGAGGCAAGCGGGGATAACACTGAGGTGAGGCGGGGGCGAAAGCGTCCGCCGCCTTTGGCCGGATGAAAAAGAGAAAAAGGAGCATCGAACATGAACGCTTACCCCGCGCTTTTTGAGCGAAACGAAAAAGGGGGCTTCGTGGTCTCGTTCCCCGACCTTCCGGGATGCTTCACCGAGGGCGACACCGAGGTCGAGGCCATGACCATGGCCGTGGACGCCATGGATGGATACCTGGGGCTTTTGCGCTCCAACGGGGAGGACGTCCCCGTGCCGTCGCCGTTGTCCGGCGTTGCCGTCCCTCCAGGGGGATTCCTGGCCCTGGTCCCGGTCCCGGGAAACGATCCGGAACCGATCCCGGTCCGCATCAGTGTCTCGATCAACCAAAAACTGCTCACGGACATTGACCGGAGAGCCAAGCGCGAAGGGATGACCCGCTCCGGATTCCTGGCGGCCGGGGCAAGGCAACTGCTTCGTCAGCTTCAGGAATAAAAGCGTAGCCAAAGGGGCCGGAATCGTCTCCGGCCCCTTTTGCATCCACACATCCTCCGTTTTCAAAGACCCCCGGCCGGATTCAGCCAGTACCCCGCCGTCTGCCCGTTTGACCGCAGCCCCAAGTTCTTCTATCCTTTTTGCCCCATTGCGGCCCATTGCCGCGACAGGCGGGGACATCCCCCCGCCCCCCAAAGACAACACCGAGGATTCCCCATGACCGCCACCGGCACCGACACAAAAGGCGCGCCCGCACCTTCCCGGGACTTCATCCGCACCATCATCGACGAGGACAACCGCACCGGCAAATGGGCCGGGCGCGTCCAGACCCGCTTCCCCCCCGAGCCCAACGGCTACCTGCATATCGGACACGCCAAGTCCATCTGCCTCAACTTCGGCATCGCCAAGGAATTCGGCGGCCAGTGCAACCTGCGCTTCGACGACACCAACCCCAGCAAGGAAGAGGTGGAATACGTCGAATCCATCCAGGAAGACGTGCGCTGGCTGGGTTTCTCCTGGGACGACCGGCTCTTTTACGCCTCGGACTACTTCGAAAAGCTCTACGCCTTCGCCGAGCACCTCATCGAAAACGGCAAGGCCTATGTGGACGACCTGACGGCCGAGGAGATCCGCGCCTACCGGGGAACCCTCACCGAACCCGGCAAAAACAGCCCCTACCGCGACCGCTCCCCCGCCGAAAACCTCGACCTCTTCCGGCGCATGCGGGCGGGCGAATTCCCCGACGGGGCCCGCGTCCTGCGGGCCAAGATCGATATGGCAAGCCCCAACGTGGTCCTGCGCGATCCCACCTTGTACCGCATCAAGCACGTGCATCACCACCGCACCGGCGACGCCTGGTGCCTCTACCCCATGTACGACTACACCCACTGCATCTCCGACGCTTTGGAAGGCGTCACCCATTCCCTGTGCTCCCTCGAATTCGAAAACAACCGCCCCCTCTACGACTGGGTGCTGGACAACATCCCCGCCCCCTGCCACCCGCAGCAGATCGAATTCGCCCGCCTGAACCTGGGCTATACCGTCTTAAGCAAACGCAAGCTCATCCAACTCGTCACGCAAGGGCACGTCTCCGGCTGGGACGACCCCCGCATGCCCACCCTGTGCGGCGTGCGCCGCCGGGGCTACACGCCTTCGGCCATGCGCGACTTCTGTGACCGCATCGGCATCTCCAAGGCCGACAACCTGGTGGACATGGCCCTCCTGGAACACTGCCTGCGCGAAGACTTAAACCGCAGCGCCCGCCGCGTCATGGGCGTGCTAAACCCCGTCAAGCTCATCATCGAAAACTACCCCGAAGGCGCGGTCGAACACATCGACTTCCCCTACCACCCCGAAGACCCGGCCATGGGCAGCCGACCCGTGCCCTTTACCCGCGAACTCTACGTCGAACGCGACGACTTCCAGGTCGAGGCCCCGAAAAAATGGTACCGGCTGGCCCCCGGGGCCGAGGTGCGCCTGCGCCACGCCTACTACGTGACCTGCACCGGCTTCGACGTGGACCCCATAACCGGCGAGGTCGCAACCATCCGCTGCATCCACGACCCGGCCACCAAGGGCGGCTGGTCCACGGACGGACGCAAGGTGCGCGGCACCCTGCACTGGGTCAGCGCCGCCCACGCCATCCCCGCCGAGGTCCGCCTTTACGACCGCCTCTTCACCACCGAAACCCCGGCCGACGGCAAGGCCGACTTCCTGACCTTCTTAAACCCCGACTCCCTGAAAACCGTCACCGGCGCCAGGCTCGAACCCAGCCTGGCCCAGGCCGCCCCCGGCGACATCTTCCAGTTCGAACGCCTGGGCTACTTCTGCAAAGACCGCGACTCCACCCCCGAGACCCCCGTCTTCAACCGCTCCGTGGCCCTCAAAGACTCCTGGGCCAAAGCAAACAGGTAATCGGGGCTGCCGCCCCGCACCCCGCCCGGGGGGACGATTGTCCCCCCGGACCCCCCGTCGCCGGGTGAGGCCCGTTGCCGCGAAGCGGCAACGGGCCTCACCCGGAAACGCGGGTATTCCGGCAGGGGCACAGGCCTCCGGCCAGGAGTCGAAGCCCATGGAACCGGAACTTTGCGGCTCCCTGGACGACGCGGTGCGTCGTCCAGGGAGCCGCACGTTACGGGGTCCAGGGGGTTTAACCCCCTGGCGGGGGGCGCGGGGGGCGGCGCCCCCCGCACGGTTTTCATTGCGCTGCGTGGTGCGTTACGGTATTGTGTCATCATCAAAGGTTTCTATATGGAGGATAGCCCTATGCTTGGCATGGAAAAACGCATTCACGCATTATATGGCGACGAGGTAGGCAAGGAAGCGGACAACCCCAAGACCGTGGAGCGCGAGACCGCCGGGGCGGCCCGAGCCGGTGTGGCCCTGGCCCTTCTGGCCATTTTGATGGCCGGGGCGGCCTATTTCGGCATGGACGCCAAGGTGGCCGGACTGGACAACAAGATCACAGCCCTGGCCGGGGTGGAGACGCGCATGGCGGCCCTTGAGGAACGGGCCGCGCGGCTTCCCGACGAGGTGCGTCAGGTCCTGGTGGCCGACAAGGTGTTGCAGATGGCCCGCATGGCCGAGCAGATCACCCCGGCCCTGACCACCCCCGAACAGAAGGCGGCCATGGCTGCGGTCATGGAGAATCTGGCCCGCGTCGGCCAACCGCCCCTGAAGTAGACGTCCCGGGCGCTTGCCCGGCGCATGCAGACGCACGGCAGGGAGCTGTTTTGAGGAAACGCGACAGGGGACGGCCGCCTGGACGGTCGTCCCCTGTATTTTTGCGAAGTCGCCCCGCGTGGATTTTTGTCCGGATTCCCGAACAGCCCCGCAGCCGTCGCCCGGCCGGTCACCCGGCACGCGCCGGGCAAGGGGCCCTTCGCCATCCGCCCCTGGCCCGCACCACGGGGCAGACCGCACACAAGCGGGCCGCGCCGCCGCAGACCGGCCGTCCCATCCAGGCCCGGCCCCGTGAACCTAACCGGTTCTCACCAGCAGGCTTCCCTTGAGCGAATTTTCCAGAAGGGATTCCTTGGTGGTGGCCATGGCCAGGGCTGCGTCCTGTTCGGCGTTGCGCGCATCATTGCTCGTCTGCATGAAGTCCATGAGCAGCTGGTTCTGTCGGATGGATGTCTGGGTCTGGGGCATATCGGATATCTTGACTATCGAGGACATGAGCTCGTCTCCCGTTTTTCCGGTTCTCCGGCGCAGCACGCCTTTGCGTATCGTATCGGCCGCGCGCCACGGGTTCTTTAGGTTCAGGCTCCCCGTGTACGCCCCTTTTCTTGCCGCACCCCGGGCTTTACGCTAGACCTTGCCTCACACGTCCGCCCCGGCCATCCCGGCCGGGCGGGGACGCGACAAGGACGACGCCATGGCCACCTGGAAAATCCACCCCATCGTCATGGGCACCAAGCGTTTCGACAAGGGCATGATGACCTACCAGCAGGGATACGGCACGCCGTATGTCATCCCCATTTATTGCTGGTACCTGGAGGGCGGGGACAAAAAAGTCCTGGTGGACACGGGCGAGATGATGCCCGTGATCACCGACGACCGGGAGAAGGCCATCGGGGGAAAGATCTACACCTTCGCGGAGGGATTGGCCCGCTTCGGCCTGACCCCGGAAGACATCGACGTGGTCATCCACACCCACCTGCACAACGACCATTGCGAAAACGACGCCGCGTGCGTGAACGCCCGGTTTTACGTGCACGAGAAGGAACTTGAGCACGTCCACAATCCCCATCCCCTGGATTTCCGGTATCTGGAGGACTACATCCTGGATGTGGAGGAGAACGGGCAGATCGAGGTGGTCACCGGCGACCGGGAAATCCTGCCCGGCATCCGGGTCATGCACACCCCGGCCCATACCGAGGGGGGACTGACGGTCTTTGTGGACACGAAAAGGGGCACGGCGGCCATCACCGGCTTTTGCACCATACTTGAGAATTTTTATCCTCCCAAGGAGGTGCGGGCCATGGAGATGGAGGTCATCCCCCCGGGAACCCACGTCAACGCCTATGCAGCCTATGACATCGTAAAAAAGGTCCGCGACGGCGCGGACATCATCCTGCCCCTGCACGAGCCGTCGTTTGCGGCCGTGGAAACCATCTGAGGAGCCCTCCATGCCCCTGACCCGCAGCATGTTGCTTTTCGCCGTGGCCCTGGCCCTTGCCGCACTTTTGGGCGGACCCGCAGCCAGTCCGGCCGCCGAACAGGGCCGTTTCGTCATCGACGACGACGGGCACGACCTGCGGGCCTCCGCCAGCGCCAAGGCCGCCTCCCTGGGCGGGGTGTCCCGGGGGGAGATCGTCACGGTGCTGTCGCGCCAGGGCGGCTTTAGCAACGTGCGCACCGAGGACGGCCGCACGGGCTGGGTTCCGGACAAGGTGGTGCGGGGCGAGGCCGCCTATCTGGCCGACCCGCGCAATCGGGAACTGGTCCTGTGCCCGAAGGAGATGGTCCGGACCTTCCCCCTGAAGCCGACCGGGCATGAGGGCGCCGCCACCCTGGTCTTGCGCGACGTGCCGTCGCTTTTGGGCGGCGACGCCCAGGCCGCCCTGACCGACGCCTCGGGCAAGGCCCTCTGGCAGGGGCCGACCCAGGGGGCGGGCGGCGACCCCACGGTCTTTTTCTGCCGGGACTTCGGCTTCTACTGGCCCCAGGCCGCAGGCGACCTGGACGGCGACGGCCGCATCGAGATCCTGGCCCAAGACCCCCAGTCCGATGTCTCGGTCAGCTCCTACACCCTGATCCGCTTCTCCCGCGAGTTGGTCCCTTCGGTGGCCTTTTCCGGACGCGGCCTGGTGGAGACGCCCCTGGGATCGGGACGATTTTTGTGGACTGATCCGGACTTTCCCTCCCAAAACGTGCGGTGGATCATGAACGTGGCCACCGTGGCCGCCGACGGCACCATGACCGTCCCGGTCTATGAATATGCCGGGCTGGCGGGCTCCGAGCTGCGCACCGGCACGGCCAAGGTGCGCCTGGAGGCCGACGGGGCCGTCCTGGTCTCCTGGGTCAAACCCCTGGCCAAGCCCGCCGACTGATTCCCGCTTTACCGGGCCTGGCCGCGCCGGGGCGCGTCCGGTCAGACCCGGTGGCTGTCGCCTGCGGCCCGATGCGGCCACAGCCTCGGCTCTTGACAGGACCGCCATCCATGCATAGATACCGCCTTTCTCGCTGTAAACAGGTAGCAAGCTCATTATTGAGGCTGCATGTATCCGCTCACCCCTGGTGATCCCCGAGGTTTCCCCATGACTGCTCCCACGTTCCGCGCCATCGGCGCCGCCTGTGTCCTGTTTTCCGTGTCTCTGTTCCTTCTGGCCGGCTGCGGCAACGACAGCACCGCCCAGGAGCATGCCGGAGGGGGCATGCCGCCCCCAGAGGTGGCGACCGTGACCATGACCCGGGGGGATCTGCCCTTGGGAATGGAATACATGGGGCAGACGGCCGGTTCCCGGGAGGTCGAAGTCCGGGCCCGGGTGGGCGGCATCCTCCTGCGCCGGGCCTATGTGGAAGGCGGCCCGGTCAAGCAGGGCGATCTGCTGTTTGAGATCGACCCGGCCCCCTTCCAGGCCACCCTGGAACAGGCCCAGGGCCGTCTGGCCCAGGCCGAGGCCAAGCTGTCCCAGGCCAAGCGCGACCTGGCCCGCATGGAACAGCTTTTCAAGGGCGACGTGGTCAGCCAGAAAGACCGCGACGACGCCATGACCGCCTTTGAGACGGGCACGGCCGATGTGGACTCGGCCAAGGCGGCCGTCAAGGAGGCCAGGATCAACCTGGGCTACACCAAGGTGGAGGCCCCCATCTCCGGCCTGACCAGCAAGGAGGCCCGTTCCGAGGGCAGCCTGGTGGTGGCCTCGGCCGAATCCAGCCTTCTGACCACCATCTCCCGGGTCGATCCCATCTATGTCAATTTCTCCATCCCCGGCCCGGAGACCATGGAGTTCCGCAGCCTGCGCGAAAAGGGGCGGATCGCCTTCGCCGACGGATGGGATTTCCAGGCCAGGCTGGTCATGTCCGACGGCCGCGTGCTGCCGAGCCCCGGCCGCATCAACTTCACCGACACCCAGGTGGACACCACCACCGGCGTGGTCAAGTTCCGGGCCGAATTTCCCAATCCCGAGGGCACGGTCATGCCCGGGCAGTTCGTGCGGGTGCGCCTGGACGGGGCGGCCCTCAAGGACGCGCTGCTCGTGCCCCAGGGCGCGGTCCTGACCACCCAGCAGGGAACCATGGTCTGGGTGGTGGATGACAAGGGCGTGGTGTCCCCCCGCCCCGTGGTCCTTGGCCGCACCGAGGGCAACGGCTATCTCGTGGAAAAGGGTCTGGAGGCGGGCGACCGGGTGATTTCAGAAGGCATCATCAAGGTCCGCCCGGGCATGACAGTGACCCTGCGCGGGGACGCCCCGGCCGCAGCGCCCCAGGCGGCAGCGCCCCAGGCCCCGGCCAAGGCGGGCGAGGCCCAGGCCGCCCCGGCGCCCAAGGCGGAGGCCGCACAATGATTTCGCGTTTTTTCTTAAATCGCCCCATCTTCTCCACAGTCATCTCCCTGGTCATCACCCTGGCCGGGCTGGTGGCCTTGAAGGTGTTGCCCATCGCCCAGTACCCGGACATCATCCCGCCCGAAGTGGCCGTGGCCACCAACTATCCCGGGGCCAGCCCCGAGGTCATCGCGGCCACCGTGGCCGCCCCCCTGGAGCAGCAGATCAACGGCGTGGACGACATGCTGTACATGAAGTCCACCAGCGCCGGCGACGGCTCCATGACCATCTCCGTGACCTTCGCCGTGGGCACCAACCCCGACCAGGCCACCATCAACGTCAACAACCGGGTCCAGTCCGCCCTGACCAGCCTGCCCGAGGAGGTGCGCCGCCAGGGCGTCACCGTCACCAAGCAGTCCTCCAGCATGCTCATGGTCATGTCCATGGACTCCCCCTCCGGCCGCTACGACGCCATCTACCTCAGCAACTACGCCCTGGTGAACGTGCTCGACGAGCTCAAGCGCCTCCCGGGCGTGGGCGACGCCCAGATATTCGGGGCCAAGGACTATTCCATGCGGGTCTGGCTGCGGCCCGACAAGCTGGCCCAGTTGCGCCTGACCCCGGGCGACGTGGCTGCGGCCATCTCCGAGCAGAACGCCCAGTTCGCGGCCGGGCGCATCGGCCAGGAACCGGTGCTGGAGCATGTGGACATCAACTACATGGTCACCACCCAGGGACGCCTGACCACAGCCGAGGAATTCGAGAACATCATCGTGCGCGCCGAACCCGACGGCTCCGTGCTGCGCGTCAAGGACATCGCCCGGGTGGAGCTTGGGGCCAAGGACTACGGCTTCACGGGCAAGCGTTTCGGCAAACCGGCCGTGCCTCTGGGCGTGTTCCTGGCCCCCGGGGCCAACGCCCTGGACACCGCCGACCGGGTCAAGGCCAAGATGGACGAGTTGTCCACGCGCTTTCCCGAGGGCGTCGCCTACGCCATCCCCTATGACACCACCACCTTCGTGCGGGTGTCCATCACCGAGGTGGTGCATACCCTGGTTGAGGCCATGATCCTGGTCTTTTTGGTGGTCTACCTCTTCTTGCAGAATTTCAGGGCCACGCTCATCCCCTGCCTGGCCGTGCCGGTATCCATCATCGGCACCTTTGCCGGCATGTACGCCCTGGGGTTCACCATCAACACCCTGACGCTCTTCGGCATGGTGCTGGCCATCGGCATCGTGGTGGACGACGCCATCGTGGTTTTGGAAAACGTGGAGCGCATCATGCGCACCCGGGGGCTTGGGCCCAAAGAGGCCACGGCCCGGGCCATGGAGCAGGTCACGGGGCCGGTCATCGCCATCGTGCTGGTCTTGTGCGCCGTGTTCGTGCCCGTGGCCTTCCTGGGGGGCCTGACCGGCGAAATGTACAAGCAGTTCGCCATCACCATCGCCGTGTCCGTGACCATCTCGGGGCTGGTGGCCCTGACGCTCACCCCGTCCTTGTGCGCCCTTTTGCTCAAACCCGGCCACCAGGAGCCCAACCGGGTCTTTCGGGCCTTCAACACCCTGTTTGACCGCATCACCGACGGCTACACCACCGGGGTGCGCTTCCTCATCCGCCGGACCTCCGTGGCCCTGATCCTTTTCGCGGTCCTGTGCGGCGGGACGTACTGGCTTTTTTCCCACGTCCCCAGCGGCCTTCTGCCCGACGAGGACCAGGGCTACATCCTGGCCCTGACCGTGCTGCCCGACGGCGCGTCCCTGGGCAACACCTTGGCCGTCACCGACGCCCTGGACGCCATGCACATGGCCGATCCCGACATCAAGGAGGTCATGACCTTCGCCGGATACGACCTGATAAGCGGCGCCAGCCGGTCCAATTACGGCACCACGTTTCTGCCCATGAAGGACTGGAGCGAGCGCACGAAGCCGGGCCAAAGCTCGTTTGACCTGGTCAAGCGGGTCTTCGGCCGGGGCATGACCCAGCCCAAGGGCCTGGCCCTGGCGTTCAACCCGCCGCCCATCTCGGGCATGAGCAGCACCGGCGGGTTCGAGGCCTTTGTGCAGAGCCGGGGCGAAGGCACGTCCAAGGATCTGGCGGCCATGACCGAAAAGGTCATCGCCGCAGCGGGCAAGCGCCCGGAGCTTGGCCGGGTGTCCACCACCTTCGGGGCCAACGTGCCCCAGATCAAGGTGACCCTGGACCGCCAGAAGGCCAAGGCCATGGGCGTTTCCGTGGACGATGTCTTTTCGGTCATGCAGTCCACGTTCGGATCTTACTACGTCAACGATTTCAACAAATACGGCCGCACCTTCCGGGTCATGCTGCAATCCGAGGCCAACTTCCGGGACCGCCCCGAGGATCTGCGCGACATCTTCGTGCGCACCCAGAAGGGCGAGATGATTCCGCTTACGGCCCTGGTCACGGTGGAGCAGTCCAGCGGCCCGGAGGTCATGGAGCGCTACAACGTGTTCCCGGCGGCCAAGCTCATGGGCGACCCGGCCCCGGGCTACAGCTCGGGCCAGGCCCTGGACGCCATGGAGGCCGCCGCCAAGGAGGCCCTGCCCTCGGACTACGCCCTGGCCTGGACCGGCTCGTCCTACCAGGAGCGGGCCATGGCCGGAACGTCCACCCTGGTGTTCGCCCTGGCCATCGTCATGGTCTTTCTCATCCTGGCCGCCCAGTACGAACGCTGGTCCCTGCCCCTGGCCGTCATCCTGGCCGTGCCCTTCGCCCTGTTCGGGGCCATCCTGGCCACCTGGGGACGCGGGCTGTCCAACGACATCTATTTCCAGGTCGCCCTGGTGACGCTCATCGGCCTGGCGGCCAAAAACGCCATCCTCATCGTGGAGTTCGCGGTCCTGCGCATGAAGCAGGGCATGTCCCTGGCCGATGCAGCCGTTGAGGCGGCGAAACTGCGCTTTAGGCCCATCATCATGACCTCCCTGGCCTTCGTCCTGGGCTGCCTGCCCCTGGCCATCAGCTCCGGCGCAGGTGCGGCCAGCCGCCACGCCATCGGCACCGGGGTCATCGGCGGCATGCTCGGGGCCACGTTCATCGCGCCCTTTTTCATCCCGGTCTTTTTCAAGCTCATCATGCAGCTCGGCGGCCTTTTCCGCCGAAGCCGCCCGCAGACCTCCGACAATGCGGGGGCATCGTGAGCGCGGCGGGCGGCGGCCCGGGCACGCCCCTGCCCGGCCCCCCGTGCGGCCAGACGACCGCCGGGAAAGGCGACATCATCGACCTTCCGGTCTGCACCGCCCACACCCCGGATGAGCACTTCGCCCTCACCCTGCACGAGGTGGCCCGCGGCTGGCGGGCGAAGATCGACGAACAGTTCCGGCCCATGGGCCTGTCCAGCGCCTCCTGGAGCGTGATCTTCACCCTGGCCACGGCGGAGCGTCCCTTGTCGCAGCGGGAGATCGCCGACCGCATCTTTGTGGAGAGCCCCACGGTGGTGCGCCTTTTGGACCGGCTGGAAAAGCTGGGCTGGGTGCGCCGCGAGCCTTCGCCCCAGGACCGGCGTCGCAACCTCGTACGCCTGACCGCAAAGATCCTGGAGCACCACGACACCATGCACGCCATGGCCGAACGCGTGCATCGGGAGGCCCTGGCGGGCATCCCCGCAGACAAGCTGGCCGTGACCTTGGAGGTGCTGGAGACGCTCCGCTCCCGGCTGTGCACCTGATCGCCCCCCCGCCCAGTCCCCGCCGTCCCTGTTTTCCCGTCGTCCCCCACCCCGTGGCCGACCTCGACCTCCCCAGAGGGGCCTGGGACGCCCTTTTGGCCCTTTTCCGCGATCAGCCCTTTGACTTTCTCCCCTGGCGCCCTATTCTCCTAGCAATCCAGTCTGTTTTTTGGACATGCCGTCCCGGCCACGTCTTCTCAACGTACCATTTTTGGGGACAGACCCATGCGAAAAACACGCCTTTTGATTGGCCTTCTTATGGCCGCCCTGGCCCTTCTCGCAACCCAAACCTCACAAGCCCAAACGGATACCCCTATGCAACCCACTGAAAAGACCGAAAGCGCCGTCTTCGCCGGAGGCTGTTTCTGGTGCCTTGAGGCGGCCATGGAGAAAAAGCCCGGCGTCATTGAGGCCGTCTCCGGCTATACCGGCGGCCACGACCCCGCCCCGACCTACGCCGCCGTGTCCACGGGGAAAACCGGCCACACGGAGGCGGTTCGCGTGGTCTACGACCCGGCGAAGATCTCCTACGAGGATCTGGTTCGCATCTTCTTCAAAAACATCGACCCCACGGACCCGGGCGGACAGTTCGCCGACCGGGGGTCGCAATACCGCACGGCGATCTATTACGCCGACGAAAACCAGAAGCGGATCGCCGAAAACGTCCGCGACGCCATGGCCGCCTCGGGCCGCTTCAAAAAGCCCCTGGACGTGCCCATTTTGCCCGTGGCCCCGTTTTATCCGGCCGAAGAGGAGCACCAGGACTATTACGCCAAGCATGCCGTGAGCTACGGCAATTACCACCGCTATTCCGGGCGCGGACCCTACCTGGACTCGCTCTGGGGCCCAGACGCGACGGACGCGACGGGCGCGACGGCCACTCCGGTCGCGCCGACTGCGCCGGACACACCCGCCCCGAAAACGGCCGCGCCGTCCGTCGGCTACGTCCGGCCAGACGACGCCGAACTGGAAAAGCGCCTGTCGCCCCTGGCCTTTGAGGTCACCCGCAAGGCAGGCACCGAACCGGCCTTCGGCAATCCCTACTGGAACGAGAAGCGGCCGGGAATCTACGTGGACGTGGTGTCCGGGGAGCCGCTTTTCAGCTCCGCCGACAAGTTCGATTCCGGCACCGGCTGGCCGAGCTTCACCCGGCCCATCGCCACGGGGGCCGTGGCCGCCCGGTCGGACGCCAGCCACGGCATGGCCCGCACCGAGGTCCGAAGCTCCCTGGCCGACTCCCACCTGGGGCATGTGTTCGACGACGGCCCCCGCCCCTCGGGCCAGCGGTATTGCATCAATTCGGCGGCGCTGCGCTTCATCCCCCTTAAGGAGATGGAGAAGGAGGGTTACGGCGCGCTTATCCCGCAGGTACAGGGGGGAGGGAAGTGATCAGATCCACTTCTTCCACTTGAACAAGCCAAAAAGCCCGCCGGACATGCACAGCATGATCCCGATGGCCATGGGATAGCCCAGGGGCCACTTGAGCTCGGGCATGAACTCGAAATTCATGCCGTAGACCCCGGCCACAAAGGTCATGGGCATAAAAAGCGTGGAGATGAGCGTCAAGACCTTCATGATGGCGTTTAAACGGAAGCTGATGGTGGACAGATAGATGTCCACCATGCCGCCCACGATGTCCAAAAGGCCCTCTACCGTGTCCATGACCTGGATCACGTGCTCGTAGAGGTCGCGGTAGTACAGCCGCGTCTGGGGGGAGAGCAGCTCGCTCTCCCTCTCGGCCAGCCGGGAAATCACCTCGCGCAGGGGCCAGATGCTTTTGCGCAGGTAGATGGTTTCGCGCTTGAGCTTGTGGATGACCTCCAGATCCGCCGGTTCGGGATTAGCCAGAAGCTTGTCCCCCAGATCCTCGATGTCCTCGCCCACCTTCTCCAGGCACACGAAATGCTCGTCCACCACGGCGTCGAGCAGGGCATAGAGCAGATAATCCGCGCCCATGCCCCGCACCCGCCCCCGGCCTGCGGCAATGCGGGCCCGCACCGCGTCGAAGGCGGGCACGTCCCCCTCGCGGAAGGTGGCCAGGGCCTGCCGCCCCAGAACGAAGCTGATCTGGCTTTCGCCCAGGGTCTTGGCCTGGGGATCGTACTGCCAGGCCTTGGTTACGAGGAACAGGTAATCCTCCATGTCCTCGAGCTTGGGGCGCTGCCCCACCTGCACGACGTCTTCCAGGATGAGCGGATGCACGCCGAAAAGCCCGCCCACCCGGCGTATGGCCTCGGGCTGGTGCAGCCCGGCCACGTCGATCCACATCTTTTCGCCGTCTTTGACCGGCAGGGACGGGAGCGTTTCCCCGCTGTCCGTGCCGGTCATCGCCACCCCCTGCGGCCCGTACACCATGGTGGCGATCGTGGTCGCCACGGCCGGGGCGTCGCCGGTATACTCCAGGGCATCCAGTGGTTTTCCGGCCTGGCGGGTCATGGTTTTCAAACGATGGCGCATGAGGTCTCCCCTTTCGCCGCAAGCGGGCGCTTCTGTGTCCGGCCTGGGTATGGCGCATAAAACATGGACTGTCGTCAAGAGGGTGCTCTGTGACATTCTTGGGAAAGCAGGGGAACCGAGCATGAAAATGCCCGGGCGGCCGCACTTCAACGGAAAAGGCCCCGGGCGGTACGGAGGCAGTCCGATCAGCCCCAAGGCGGGATAAACCCCTTGCGCGACCCGGGATTATGGGATAGTGGGCTTTCATCATGAGAATGGAAATCATTATTGTATTCGACTTTGCGGCGCCGACCGTCCCGGAAGACCCAGCCCGACGCCCCTCGCCTGTTCCCTCCAAACGCCCCTAAACCCTGCATCCTCAGGATTTTTTCAAGCGCCATGCACGCCACCGCCACCCTTCGCATCACCCACGCCCTGCCCGGACGTCTGCGCCTGAGACTGCGCCCGGCATCGCTTCTGTCCACAGCCGCCTCCGCCTGCGCCGACATCCCGGGCGTTCTCGACACCCGCAGCAACCCGGCCTGCGCCTGCCTGGTGGTGCGTTACGACCCGGCCCAAACGGCCCAGGAGGCCGTCCTGGCCGCCGTGCGGGCCGTCCTGCCCGCGCCGAAACGTCCGTTGCGGGCCGTAGACGCGGCCCCAACCCTCCCGGCCTGCGCCTGCGCCTGCCCGGAGAAAAAAACCTCCGGCGTGGGCCGCCAATTGGTGCGTTTTTTGTCCCTGACCGGGGTCATGAGCTACGTCTTCGTCAAGGAGGTGCTGCTCAAGGCCGCCGTGGCCCAGACCCTGATCTCCCCCCTGGGGCTTACGGCCCTGATCGCGGCCGCGCCGCTTCTGCGCGAGTCGGTGCGCCACGCCCGGCAAAAACGCTTCACCATGGAGGGCTTTCTGGCCGCCGGGTGCGTGGCTGCGGCCGCCGCCGGACAGGCGGTCACGGCCCTGGAGATTTTGTGGATCCACAGCGGCGCGGAGACCCTCAAGGCCTACATCGCCGAGCGTTCCCGGCGCTCCATCTCGGCCATTTTGGATCTCACGGCCAAAAACACCTTCATCCTGGCCGGAGAGGTGGAGGTGGAGGTGCCGGTGTCGGCGGTCAAGCCGCGCGACATCGTGGTCCTGCACACGGGCGAAAAGATCTCCGTGGACGGGCTGGTGGTCTCGGGCGAGGCCCTGGTGGACGAATCCCCCATCACCGGCCGGGCCGAACCCGAACACCGCGTGGCGGGCGACAAGGTGTTCGCCGGGGCCTACGTGCGCCAGGGCATCCTCCATGTCCGGGCCGAGTGCGTGGGCGACGCCACCTATCTGGCCCGAATCATGCGCCTGGTGGAAGACTCCCTGGAAAACAAGGCCGACATCGAGTCCACGGCCGACGACCTGGCCCGCCGACTCTTGAAAATCGGCATGTGGTCCACCCTGGGCACCCTGGTCGTGACCGGCAGCCTGTGGCGGGCCTTCACCGTGCTTCTGGTCATGGCCTGCCCCTGCGCCACGGTGCTGTCGGCCTCGACCGCCGTCAGCAGCGCCCTGGCCGCAGCGGCCAAACGCGGCATCCTCATCAAGGGCGGCCGCTACCTGGAGGAGGTCGGCAAGGCCGAGGTGGTCTGCTTCGACAAGACCGGCACCCTGACCACCAACCAGCCGCGCATCGAGGAGATCCTGAACTTCTCCGACCTCTCCGAGGACGAGCTTTTGCTGTGGGCCTATTCGGCGGAAATGCACAACCACCACCCCCTGGCCCTGGCCATCAGACACGAGGCGGTCTCCCGGGGCATCGACCCCCTGTCGCACATCGAATGCGACTTCACCCTGGGCAAAGGGGTCAAGGCCTTAATCGGCCACGACGTGATCCGCCTGGGCAACGCCCGCTACATCGACGAGGCGGGCATCATGACGGACCAGGTGCAGGCCCGGGTCCGGCCCCTTTCCGACCGGGGCCTGACGGTCATCTACCTGGCCAAAAACGACGCGGTGCTGGCCGCCTTGGGGTTCGCCAACGAACTTCGGCCCGACGCGGAAACGACCGTGGCCGAGCTTACCCGCACCGGCGTCTCCCAGGTGGCCCTGGTCACCGGGGACACGGAGAACACCGCCCTCACCCTGTGCCGGACGCTTCACATCGACCTGTGCCGCCACAGCGTCCTGCCCGAGCAGAAGGCGGACATCGTGCGCGAACTGCAGGACGGCGGCCGCCGGGTGATCATGGTCGGCGACGGCATCAACGACGCCCTGGCCCTGGCCGAGGCCGACATCGGCATCGCCATGAGCGCCGGGGGCTCGGACGTGGCCATCGAGGCCGCGGACATCGCGTTGGTGAAAGACGATCTGGCCGACATCCTCTACGTGCGGGACTTAAGCCGCCAGACCCTGCGCGTGGCCCGCCAGAACTTCTGGATCGCCACCTCCACCAACCTGGGCGGGGCCCTGGCCGGGGCCCTGGGGCTTTTGTCGCCGGTGGCCGCCGGGCTCATCCATATCGTGCACACCCTGGGGGTTTTGGCCAATTCCTCCCGGCTTCTGGCCCATCGCCCGCCCACCCTGGCGGTGGCGGCCGATCCGGCCGCGGCGACACCGGCCACGACGGATGACCTCCTCGTGCGTTCGAAGCAATAAATGAGAATGGAACCTACTTTCACTTGCATGGAATGCGCCGTCCTTCCCGGACCTGTCCAGCCCAGTCCAGGCCAGGCCAGGGCGGTAGACCAAGCGGCGGCGGAGCGCACACAGCCATGAATATCCAAGAGATGTTGGAACTGCGCCGGTTCATCACCGTGGCGCATCATGTGCCCGGACGCATCCGGCTCAAACTCGACCCGGCCGTCCGGTCCCACCCCAAGGCCATGGCCCTGGCGGCCCTGGCCGACAAGGGCAACGGCGCGTTTCGCGCCCGGCTCAACGTTCTGGCCCGGTCCCTGGTCCTGGAATACGACCCGGACCGCATTGACCCCAGGCTCGTGGAGGGCGTTTTCACCGAGGACGATCCGCAGGAAGCGGCGGCCTTGGCGGACGAGCTGTCTGCGGCCTTCGGCCTGACACCCAACGCGTAGAGGAGATCGAGAATGGAAAACACACCGTATCAGGAAGGGTTCGTCCCGGCCTACGCCGCCTCCGGCATGCCCATGCCCGCAGGCGTCCAGGCCGGATACGCCCCCGGGGCGGAGCAAGGCGGCGGCGAGGCCGGTTATGCCGGTTACGGCAGTCCAGCCGCCCCCATGGGTCCGCTTGGAGCACCGATGGAAGGCCAGACCATGACTGCGGCCGTCGCCGAGCCCTGCGCCGAATCCGGCGCCACGACTGACGAGGGCCAAAACAAGTACCAGTACATGGGCCAAAAACCGGCCCAGAGCCCTGTCCAGAAGGCGGCCACACCTGCCCCCGAGGCCCCTCAGGGTTACGCCGCCCAGGGCCCCGGCGGCTATGCGGCCCAAGGCCCCAGCGGCTACGCCAAGGGATATTTCCAGCCTGCCCCGGGCCAGCCCGAGGCTCCAAAACCCCAGGCTGCGACGATCGCGCCGGTCGGGCATGTCTGCTCCTGCGGCGACCATGAGGCCCCGCAGGCCCCGGGCAAACCCGAGGCCGTCCCCGGGGCGCAGTACGCTGCGCCGCAAGGACCGCAGTACGCCACCCAGCAGGGCGCACAGTATGCCGCCCCCCAAGGACCGCAGTACGCCGCTCCGCAGGGACCGCAGTATGCGCCCCAGTACGGTCAGCAGTACGCCGCTCCCCAAGGCCCCCAGTATGCGCCGCAGTTCGGCGCACAGTACGCCGCTCCCCAGGGACCGCAGTACGCCGCCCAGCCGGGCGCGCAATACGGCCAGCAGTACGCCACCCCTCAGGGACCGCAATATGCCGCCCCACAGGGACCGCAGTATGCCCCCCAGCCGGGCGCGCAATACGCCCCCGGGCCGGAGGCCGCCGCGTCCCACGAGCATGAAGAGGGCGAGGACAAAAAGAGCCATTGCCACGGCCATGGCGGACACGAGCAACAGGAGCAGCAGGCCCAGCCCGGCTTTTTCGGCTTTCCCGGCTTCGGCGGGTTCTCCGGCGCGGCCGGTTCTCCCAGCGAAGACCCCAAGCACCTGGAATACCGCTACGGGCAGATGATCGAGTTGTGCAACGACATCATGCAGGGCAAGGCCGATCCTTCCAAGATCGCCGCCTTTTTGACCTCCACCGGGGCCCATTTCTGGAAAGGGGCCGTGGTGGGCGCGGCCGTGACGTTTCTTCTCACCAACAGCGCCGTGAAGTCCGCCCTGGGCGACACCTTCTCGGCCGTCTTCGGCGCGGCCAAGGGCGGCGAATAGCCGGATTCCCGCAACCATCGGCGGGCCTTCGGGCCGCGCCGCAACCAACCCGCAAAAAAAGGAACCTCGCCATGCATATCCAGCAGAAAGAACAAACCTATCCCCTGCGTCAGACCGCCCTGCCCGTGGGCGCCATCACCGCCATGGGCGCGGCCGGGGCCATCATCGGCGGCACGGCGGCCGCCGCCAAGGATCTGCGCCAGGTCAAATCCGGCGACATGACCCGCGAGGCCGCCGCCGGACACATCCTCAAAGAGGCCCTGGGCAGCGGTCTGGCCACCGCCGCCGGGGCCGTGGCCGGAACGTTTTTCCGCTCGAACATCCTGGGCCTGGCGGCCATGGCCGTGGTGGGCGTGGGCGCCAAGTACCTCTACGACGGCGTGGCCGGATTGGCCGCCGAAAAGGCCAAGTCGGCCGTCAAGAGCGCGGCCAAGACCGTAACCAAGGCCGCCGCCAAAACGGAGACCGCAAAACCGGCCAAGGCGTAGCGCCGCGACCGGAAACGCCAATCCGGCGTTTTCGGACGCACAAGGCATGGTCTGACGCGGCCAGCCGCCTGCCGTCCGTCGTCTCCGGCCGGTTGCAGCCGCATAAAAGGAGCGTACACGCATGTCCCATACCCCGAAATATCCCCCTGACGGCGGATATCCCACAGCGACAGGATATCCGGCTGCCGGCTCCCTCACCCAGGGCTGGTTCGCCGTCTCCGATCCCGGCTACATCAAGGGCGCCCTGCTCGGCGCGGGCCTGACCTACATCCTGACCAACCAGAAGGTGCAGCGGGCCCTGGTCAAGGGCGTGGTGACCGTCTGGACGGCGGTCCAGGGCGGCATCGAAGAGGTCAAGGAACAAATCCACGATGTGAAAGCCGAAATGAGCATGAAAGGCGATGCGGACAAAACCTGAAAACATACGCGCCAAGCGTGAACTGGCCAAGGTCGGCATGGCCGTCTCCCTGGGCACGCTTCTGGCCACGGGCTTCATGGAACGCATGGGCGGCCAGTCCGGACAGGCGGTGCGCAATGTGCATCTGGCCTCCGGACTGGCGCTTGTGGGCTTTTCCTACTGGCATTGGAGCCTGTACCAACGCAGCACCGATTGCCGGGGACATCGCGCATGACAAAAACTCCCGAACGCATTGCCGTCGGGACGGACGTGGGCCGCTTCCGGGCGGCCCACGTCCTGCCCCGCCGGGTCCGGTTCACCTCCCCGATTTTTGACGATCCCGGATTTGACGGCGCCTATTTCCAGGCCCTGGTGGAGGCCGTGCCCGGGGTGGACGAGGCCCGGGTCAATGTCCGGGGCAGGGCCCTGGTGGTGGCCCATGACGGCCGGGCCGACACCTGGGACCGCCTGGCCGCACGCCTGCGGGACATCCCGGCCGAGGCCTGGCGCGGCGGACGTCCGGCCGAGTCGCGCATGACCCTGGGCGACGTGGGGTCCAAGGCCCTCATGACCCTGGCCGCCGGAACCCTGACTTATCCGGCCAGGGCCGCCGTGGGCTGGGCCCTGGGACTGCCGACCATCGCCGAGGGGGTCCACGCCCTGCTCACCCGGGGGCTCAAGGTCGAGGTGCTGGACGGGGCGGCCATCGCCCTGTCGCTATTGCGCGGCCATTATTTCACGGCCGGGGCCATCACCACGCTTCTGGCCCTGGGCCGCTACCTCGAAGACAGCACGGAAAAACGCTCCACGGCCCTGCTCAAAGGGCTTTTGCGCCCCCAGGCCGAGACCCTGTGGGTGGTGCGGGGCGGCGTGGAGAGCGAGATTCCGGCCGCAAAGGTCCAGGTGGGCGACGTGGTGGTCTGCGGGGCCGGGGAGCTCGTCCCCATCGACGGGGTGGTGTCCGAAGGCGAGGCCTCGGTCAACCAGAGCTCCATCTCCGGCGAGTCCGTGCCCGTGCATAAAAAACCCGGCGACGAGGTCATCTCCGGTTCCGTGGTCGAGGAGGGGCGGCTGCTCATCGCCGTGGACCGGGTGGGCTCCGAGACCTCCCTGGCCCGCATCAGCCGGTTCATCGAGCAGTCGCTACGCAGCAAGTCCAAAACCCAGACCAAGAGTTCCGAACTGGCCGACAAGCTGGTTCCCCTGACCCTGTCCCTGGCCGGGATCAAGCTTTTGACCTCCCGGGACATGAACCAGGCGGCCTCGGTGCTTACCGTGGATTTCTCCTGCGCCGTCAAGCTGGCCAGCCCCGTGGCTGTGCGCTCGGGCATGTACGCCGCAGGCAAGGCCGGGGTGCTCTTAAAGGGCGCTTCCGCCCTGGACGCCCTCTACGACGTGGACACCATCGTTTTTGACAAGACCGGCACCCTGACCACGGGCGACATCGCGGTCACGGACCTGTTCCCCGCAAACGGCCTGACCCCGGAGGAGCTTTTATGCCTGGCGGCCGGGGCCGAGGAGCATTACGACCATCCCGTGGCCCGGGCCGTGGTGCGCGAGGCCAAGGCCAGGAATCTTCCCCTGCCGCCGATCAGCCGGGTGGACTTCATCGTGGCCCACGGCGTGTCGGCGGCCATCGACGGCCAAAACGTGCTTGTCGGCAGCCATCATTTCATCGCCGAGGACGAGGGCGTGCCTTGCCAGGACATGGACGACACGGCCCATGCCCTGCGCAGCCAGGGTAAGTCGCTTTTGTACGTGGCCCGGGAGGGAAGCCTCGTGGGCTTGATCGCGCTTCGCGACGACCCCCGGCCCGAGGCCGGGGCGGTGCTTGACGCGCTCAAGGCCGCAGGCATCAGCCGGGTGGTGGTCTTGACCGGCGATCACCGGGAGACGGCCAACGCCCTGGCCCGGCAACTGCCCCAGATCGACGAGGTCCATTTCGAACTCAAGCCCGAGGACAAGGCGGCCATGGTGGCCAAGCTCAAGGAATCGGGCCGCACCCTGGCCTACGTGGGCGACGGGGTCAACGACGCGCCCGCGCTTATGACCGCGCATGTGGGCATCTGCATGCCGAAAGGGGCGGATCTGGCCCGGGAGGCGGCCCAGGTGCTGCTTTTGAGCGAGAGCCTCTTCGCCCTGCCCGTGGCCAAGGAAGCGGCCATGCGCACCAACACCATCGTCAAGCGCTGCTTTTATTCCACCATCGGGCTCAATTCGCTGATTCTGCTTCTGGCCGGATCGGGCCTTTCCCCCCTGGCTTCGGCGCTCTTGCATAACGTCAGCACCGTGGGCATCCTGGGCTATGCGGCCGCAGCCGCCGGGCGTCCGCTTTCCGGCGCGAAACGGGCGGAGCTTTCGAGTCATTCCACCGAGGAGGCGGCATGTTGACCCCCCTGACCAAGGCCCCATTGGGGATTTCCATGGCCGTTTATAAAGTCGTGGGCCGGGGTTTCGGCGAACGCATGGCCCGTTTGGGAGTGTTCGTGGGCACCACGCT
Source organism: Desulfolutivibrio sulfodismutans DSM 3696 (assembly GCF_013376455.1). Taxonomy (GTDB): domain Bacteria; phylum Desulfobacterota; class Desulfovibrionia; order Desulfovibrionales; family Desulfovibrionaceae; genus Desulfolutivibrio; species Desulfolutivibrio sulfodismutans. The sequence continues at coordinate 2,373,722 of NZ_CP045504.1, forward strand.
CACCCGCCTGGGCGACGCCGTGAGCGTTTCGCCGGTCAAGGTGCGCGGCCCCGCGGGCGAGGCGGTGTTGAGCGGTTCCTGGGCGGCCAAGATGGTGGTGCACCTGGACGATGACCGCCGCCTGCCGCTTCTGGAATGTTCCCCGGGCGAGACCGGCCATGTGGAGGGCATCATCGGCCAGGACCGGGTCGCCGAGTCCATGGCGGCGTTGGGGCTGCGGGAAAACGACCGCATCACCTTCGTGCGCCGCCTGCCGCCCATGGCCTACAACGCCCTGGCGGACGGCAAGTCCCGGGTGCGCCTGGGCGAGGGCATGGCCTCCAAGCTTTTGGGGCAAACCCCAAGCGGGCTGGTCCAGTTTTGCGGGGTGGGCGTGGGCGAGGAGTTCACGGTCACGGAGATCCTGGCCGGGGAAAACGCCCGGCAGACCTTCGAGTCCCTGGGCATCCGCCCCGGCACGCGGCTTGTCCTGCAAAACGTCACCGCCGGACAGGTCATGCGCCTGGCGAGGCACAATCCCGTGGTCTGCGCCACCAGCGACGGGCTGCGCCTGTATTTTCAGGAAAAAGACGCCGACCGGATCATGGTCGCGCCCCGGGAGTAGGCCCCGGGGCCAGGCGGGACGAACGCCTCTGGAGCGCGCCAAGCACGGCCCCCAAGAGCGCCCCGGCGGGGACCGTCGCCCATCCGGCGTAAAAAAGGCTGAACGCGCCCATGCCCGCCGCGATGGCCAGGCTTTTGAACAACAGCCCCGGCCCGGCAGGCATCCCGGCCAGGATGCCCTGCACCCCCTCCACCGCCGAGATGAAGACCGAACACACGGCCGGGGCCGCAACGCCCACCGCCGCCCCGGCCACGGCCCCGCGAAAAAGGCCGGGCCGGGCGGCGACCATGCTGCGCCACACCACATATCCCGTGGCAAAGGCTGCGGCCGCGCCGTAAATCCACATGGTCTGCGCCGGGCCCGGAGACGCCAGGCTGTCGGCAAAGGCCCCGACGACCAGCCCGGCCGGGGCGCAGGCCGCCGCCATGGCCAGGCTGCGCCGGGAAAGCGACGGGGCGGTACGCCCGCTCGTCCCGCCCGCAAGCTGCCCGGAGGGCGTCATCCTTTCCCTGTTGCTGCCCTGCTCCATGTTCTTCCACCTTTGAGAGACGCCCTTGGACCGGAACCGCCGATCCGCAAGGAACCGAAAAAGGTTCACACCACCAGGCACTCCTGATATCATGGCTTCCAATCCCAAGCCAGCACTGCAATCCTCTCCCCCACATGCAAGGAGCCTCCATGCTGGACACGATCCTGGCCTTTCTGGCCTCGCGCGACCTGGGCGTCCTGGCCACGGCAGACGCCGCCGCGCCCCATTGCTCGCTGATGGCCTACGTCATGACTCCGGACGGCCACATCTGCATGGCCACCCTGCCGGACACCCGCAAATGGAGAAACGTCCTAGGCAATCCCGAGGTGAGCCTGCTTGTGGACAACCGGGAGTTGCTCCCGGCCCTGGGCCGCGAGTCCCTGACCGCCGTGACCGTGACCGGTCGACACACCCCCTTCCCCGATCCGGCGGAGGATGACGCCGCCAAACGCCTGCTGGCCGAACGCCACGGGCATCTCGGCGGCATCCTCACCCGGCCCGAGGCCCGGATCATCCGCATCCGGCCGACGGCCTACCAGCTCGTGGAGGGCCCGGTACGATCCCGGGTGATGGCTGCCGCGCCGTCAGGGGATCGCCCGGCATGACCCCGGGCGCAGGCGACACAGGCATCACGTTGCAAGGCGTCCTGCCGAAAGCGCCGCCGCGTTTTACGCAAAGCGCGCGTCCCCTCGACGACGCGCCGGACAGACGGTGAGGTACGCATGGACTCCCTGCTCGACAAGCACTGGCATCACCTGTCCCCCGAAGAGGTCATGGACCTGCTCGGCACGGACCCGGACACCGGCCTGGACATCCTGGAGGCCAAACGCCGTCTGGCCGAATTCGGGGCCAACGTCCTGACCGGCAGGCCCGGCAAGACCGCCCTGGAACGCCTCCTGCTCCAGTTCCACCAACCCCTGGTCTACATCCTCATCGTGGCCGCCGTCGTCACCGCCGTACTCGGCGAATGGGTGGACGCCTGGGTCATCTGCGGCGTGGTGCTGGTCAACGCCGTGGTGGGCTACGTGCAGGAGGCCAAGGCCGTCAAGGCGCTGGCCGCCCTGTCCGCCACCATGAAGGCCGAGGCCACCCTGGTGCGCGGCGGCAAGACCTCCCGGGTGGACGCGGCGCAGCTTGTGCCCGGGGACGTGATCATCCTGCGCTCGGGCGACAAGGCGCCCGCCGACGTGCGCATCGTCTGGTCCCGGGAACTGCGGGTGGACGAGTCATCCCTGACCGGCGAGTCCCTGCCCGTGGAGAAAAGCCCGGCCGCCGTGGCCCGCAGCGCGGTTCTGGCCGAGCGCACGGGCATGGCCTATGCCGGAACCCTGGTGGCCTACGGCCAGGGCCTGGGCGTGGTCACGGCCACCGGCGGCAGCACGGAGCTGGGGCGCATCGCCGGTCTCGTGGAGGCCGCCGACGAACTGGAAACCCCCCTGACCCGCAAAATCGCAAAATTCAGCCACCTGCTGTTGGTGGTCATCCTGGCCCTGGCCGCCGTGACCTTTTTCATCGGCATCCTGCGCGGCGAACCCGCCTCGCACATGTTCATGGCCGCCGTGGCCCTGGCCGTGGGGGCCATCCCCGAGGGGCTCCCGGCCGCCATGACCATCATCCTGGCCGTGGGCGTGTCGCGCATGGCCGCTCGCAAGGCGGTCATCCGCAGGCTCCCGGCCGTGGAGACCCTGGGCGGGGTCACGGTGGTGTGCTCGGACAAGACCGGCACCCTGACCGAAAACCAGATGACCGTGCGCGAAATCTTCGCCGGAGAACACTACGCCGAGGTCACCGGCGCAGGCTATTCCCTGGCCGGGGACATCGTTCCCCAAAACGCCGGGCCGGACAACCGCGCCCTGTCCCGGTGCCTGTTGGCCGGACTGTTGTGCAACGACGCGACCGTGGAATCCGGCGGCGACCGTCCCGCCATCCAGGGCGATCCCACCGAGGCGGCGCTTGTCGTGGCCGCCGCCAAGGGGGGGTTTTGGGCCGACGCGGCCCGGGCCGGATATTTGCGCCTGGACACCCTGCCGTTTGAGTCCGAGCACCAGTACATGGCCACCCTGCACCAGGTCGACGAGGCCCGCGCGGCCTTCCTCAAAGGATCGGCCGAACAAATTCTGGCCCGCTGCGACACGGTCCTGGGTCCGGACGGCGCCCCCGGCCCCCTGGACCGGGAGGCCATGCTGCGGGTGGTGGACGCCATGGCCGCCAAGGGGCTGCGCGTCCTGGCCCTGGCCGAAAAGGCCATGCCCGGGGACGGCCGCCAGGTCGGACATGGGGATGTGGCCTCGGGGGGGGTATTTTTGGGATTCCAGGGCATGCTCGATCCGCCCCGGCCCGAGGCCGTCGCCGCCGTGGCCGCCTTCCGGAAGGCCGGGGTGCGGGTGAAGATGATCACCGGCGACCATGCCGTGACCGCCGTGGCCGTGGGCAACATGCTGGGGCTGGGCGTTGACGTGTGCCGGGACGATCCGGCCTGCAAGGCCCTCACCGGGGCGCAACTGGCGGCCATCGGCGACGAGGAGCTGATTGGGCGTGTGCAGGAGACCTCGGTCTTCGCCCGGGTGTCGCCGGAACAAAAACTGCGTCTGGTCATGGCCCTCCAGGCCCGGGGCGAGGTGGCGGCCATGACCGGCGACGGCGTCAACGACGCCCCGGCCCTCAAACAGGCCGACATCGGCGTGGCCATGGGCCGCTCCGGCACGGACGCGGCCAAAGAGGCGGCGGACATGGTGCTCACCGACGACAACTTCGCCACCATCGCCGCCGCCGTGGAGGAAGGCCGGGGGGTCTTCGACAACCTGATCAAGTTCATCGTCTGGACCCTGCCCACCAACCTGGGCGAGGGGCTGGTGATCCTGGCCGCCTTCGTCTTCGGCACGGCCCTGCCCATCCTGCCGGTGCAGATCCTGTGGATCAACATGACCACGGCCGGAAGCCTGGGGCTCATGCTGGCCTTCGAGCCCAGGGAGCCCGGAATCATGGATCGCCCGCCGCGCGCCCCGGACAGGCCTATCCTGGGGGCCTATCTGGCCGGGCGCATCCTGTTGGTGGGGGTGGCGCTCCTGGTGGCCTCCTTCGGGCTGTTCGAATGGGAGCTGGCCCTGGGATCGAGCCCCGAGTCGGCGCGCACCGTGGCCGTCAACGTGTTCGTCATGGCCGAGGCGGTCTACCTCTTTAACGCCAGATCGTTTTTCCGTTCACCCTTCGCCATCGGCTTTTTCAGCAATCCCTACGTGATCGGCGGGGTGGGGCTCATGGCGGCCCTGCAACTGCTCTACACCTACGCGCCGGTCATGAACGCGCTGTTCGGCAGCGCCCCCATCGGCCTTGGGGCATGGGGTAAAATCGCGGCGGCGTCTGTGGTGATTTTCTGCATCGTGGAGTTGGAAAAAAGACTGCGCCGGGACATAAGCATTTAATTTCCCCCGCATGGTGGACGCAAATGCCCCGGGGAACAGCCGCCCCCGGGGCATTTTACGTCGTATGACCAGAAGTCGTCTATTGGCGGCCCGTGGAACTTCCGCCCTGATAGATCGTCGGAGATGCTGTCGACACATCCCCCTTTACGGCATCCAAGGGGGACAACGTGGCGTAATCCGCCATGAACGTACCAGCAGCACCCGCATAAAAACCAAAACCAACCTTTCCAGTACTGTACGTCGAATCCGTCACCGAATAAAGCAATGTTTCGTTCATGTAAAATTTCAAACTAGAACCTGATGCGGTGACGCGAAGCACATTCCAGTCGTTTCCTTTTATGGCAGCTGATGTCAGCCAACCAGTATAAGAATTCCATGATCCATTGTCCATTCTGGAAACATTGAAATACCCATCAGTCGTAAATCCAAAATAATATCCAGAATTAAACAACCCATCCTCATCAAGTGGCGTCGGCGTGGCCCTTAATAATATAACATTGGCCCATTCATCCACGACACTTCTTTTCATTCTCACAGAATAGTCAAAATTCTGGAAGTTGACACTTGTATATTGAAGAAGGTTGAACTTGTTCATGACAGGAGAAGAAACCGTAGCCGCTCCCGAGGAAATGCTCCACGGGCCGTTATACTGCGTCCAGTTGCCCAGAGTGCCGGTGAACTGCTCGTTGAATCCGCCGCTCGAACCGCCGCCAACGACCGTAGGGATGTCCAGGGGCATGAGATTTACGCCGCCGCCCGAACCGCTGCCGCTCCCAGTGAAATTTACGCCCCAGACGTTGCCGGTGGTGATGGTGTCGTTGGTTGATGTGCCCGTGGTCGCCGACTTGGAGGTGAAGGTGTATCCGGCCTTGGACACGCTTATGGTGTAGTTGGAGGCCGACGGAACTTTGCTCAGGGCGTAGATGCCCTTGGCGTCGGTGGTGTCGGTGTAGGTTCCGCCGCCGGAACGAGTGGCGGTGACTGTCGCCCCGGCAATGGGCGTGCCCGTGGAATTCGTGACCCGGCCGCTGATGATTTCGCCGGTTCCGGTCTTGTAGACATTGTAGACGCACTTGTAGACGGAATTGAAGTTGTAATACGTGGTGTCGATGGTCGGCAGATTGTACCACAAATTGTTGCTGCCCGACCATCCCATGTTCAAATGATGGTACATGGTCGAGGAATCATACCCGTAGCCGTCGCCGACAATGGCATGGCCCCCGTCCCCCGTTATGCCGAAAAGCACCGGATACCCGGCGTCCAGGTTGGGATTGACCATGGCGTTGCGATTGGCGGTCGGCAGGTTGCTATAGTTATTGAGGCCCCTCATGGCGTTACTGTAGCCGAAGGTGTTCCTGAAGGCGCTGGCGGCATACAGCGTGTCTGTTCCAGATGCGTCGGAACAATAGTCCATGTTCACGGACACCCCCGCGTCGGCGGTCAGGGCGCCGATGGCCTGGCGCTGGGCCGTGGTGGTGGAGGCGCCGGGGGACAGCACCATATCCGACCAGGAATAGGCCCCGCCGCTGCCGTTGCCGCCACGCAAGGCCCGGGTGGCGGCGCTGCCGCAGACGGAGATGTCAAACGAGGCCGTGCCGACCCCTGTCGTGGGATGCTGGTGAAACCGCATGAGCTGGGCCATGGCCGTGGCCACGCAGCCGCAGACATAGTTGTTCGGGGTGTAGATGTTGTAGGTGTTCACGCCGCCTGCGGTGTCCTGGTCCCAGGTGCTTTGCACGAGGGGGGCCACCCAGACATCGGAGATGCTGGCCGTGCCGGTCTCGACAGCGTTTTTCTGGGAGGCGGCCCGGGAAAGCGTGTCCCAACGAGCCTTGGCCGCGACCCCGGCTGTGAGTGCTTCCTGTTTTTTCAACTCCTCCTGGCGCACGAAGGCCACGCGCCCGGGAACGTCCTGCGACACCAGGGCACCGAGGGGAGTTTTCGGCGACGGGTCGTACACCCCGTCCGGGGAGAAACCGATGATCGGCTCCACCTCGTCGTCCGCCGGGACGATGACGAACCCTTTGGGATTGGTAGAGACGATGTAATAGGCAGCCTGCCCGTCCGGGCCATCATAGCGCGACACGGACATGGCCGTCTTTCCCATATCCGTTTTCATGGGCCCGGCTTCGAGAGACAACCATCCGGCCACCACCTGGCTGGCCTGCTCCGGGGTTGTCGGGCTGGCCAGCAGAAGCGCTGGAAAAAGACACAGCGCCACAAAAAAACATACCGCTCCACGGCCTCTCTTCATCGTTAACCCCTCCATGGTTTTAAATACGCCACTCCATGCAACATATGGAAATATCAACAGAGAATCTTGCCATACTTTCAAACGCCTCCTCCGCTGTATTTGCATGCCCTTTGCAAAACAGCATCACCGGACAGCGTTGTGAAAAACGCAAGACGGCCCACAACGAACCCCTGACAAGAACGCCTACAGGCCCCTCGCCAGGCAAACCCATTGCCGGACAACAAAAAAATCCACTAAAAAACAGATGATTATTTGACGACTATCAAGAAGAGAATATCAAATATTTCAACAGGCCACATCTGTCAATGGATGTGGTGAAAAATGCGCGGCCGCAGGTGAGTGCATAGGCATTCATCCATCTGAATTTCTTGCCACCCCCTCCTTAATCTTCTCATTTTGCGTAAATCTGGCAGAATGCTGCGGCACGTTTCCATACCCCCTGCGACTTCACCCCGCCGCATCCCCTCCCCGGCCGGCCACGGCCGCCAGGCCCTCACGATCCAGTATCTCGACCTCCCGGCCGGTTGACCGCACCACCCCCTGTCGGGACAAACGCCCCAAAACCCGGGAAACGGCCTCGGGCGTGGCCCCCACGATCTTGGCCAACTCCCGCTGGCTGATCCCCAGGGCCACCAGGCGCCGCCCATCCCGGTGCTCTTCCCGGGCATGCAGCAAAAAACCGGCGATGCGCCCGGGCAGGCCCCTAAGCGACAGGGATTCGATCATCTCCATGACCTCCCGACCTGGGCTCCGCCAGCCGTCCGCCGTCTCCCCGCTTCGCGTTACTCGGACAGAAGCAGCAGATTCGATCCGGCATTGTCCCCCGAACCGCTGCTGGTTCCCGTGAAATCCACGCCCCAGACGTTGCCGGTGGTGATGCTGTAGTTGGTGGACGTGGCCGTGGTCGCCTGCTGGGAGGTAAACGTGTATCCGGCTTTGGCGACATTGATGGTGTAGGTCGAGGCGGACGGAACCTTGCTCAGGGCGTAGATGCCCTTGGCGTCGGTGGTGCCGGTGTATGTTCCGCCGCCGGTGCGGGTGGCGGTGACCGTGGCCCCGGCAATGGGCGTACCCGAAGCATTCGTGACCCGGCCGCTGATGATTTCGCCGGTTCCCGTGACATAGACATTGTAGATGCACTTGTAGACGGAATTGAAGTTGTAATACGTGGTGTCGATGGTCGGCAGATTGTACCAGAGATCGTCGCTTCCGGCCCATCCCATATTCAGGTGATGGTATAACGTGGAGGAATCATAGCCATAGCCGTCGCCGACGATGGCATGCCCCCCGTCGCCGGTGATGCCGAAAAGCACCGGATATCCGGCGTCCAGGTTGGGATTGGACATGGCGTTGCGGTTGGTTGTCGGCAGGTTGGAACCGGAATTATATCCTGCCATGGCATTACTGTAGGAGAACGTGTTCCTGAGCGCGTTCGCGGCTTTCAGCGTGTCCGTCCCTGAACTTCCGGAAGTGTAGTCCATGTTCACGGACACGCCCGCGTCGGCGGTCAGGGCCCCGATGGCCTGGCGCTGGGCCGTGGTGGTCGAGGCGTCCGGGGACAGCACCATGTCCGACCAGGAATAGTCCCCGCCGCTGCCGTCTCCGCCGCGAAGCGCCCGCGTGGTCTCGACGGAATCGATGTAAATTGTATAAGAATCCGTTCCAACCCCGGTGGCGGGGTGCTGGTGAAACCGCATGAGTTGGGCCATGGCCGTGGCTACGCAGCCGCAGACATAGTTGTTCGGGGTGTAGATGTTGTAAGTGTTCACCCCGCCAGCCGTGCTTTGACTCCAGGTGCTTTCCAGCAGCGGCTCCACCCAGACGTCGGAGATGGTGGGGACACCGCCTTTCGCCGCGCCTTCCGTGGTTGCGGCGCCCAGAAACCTGGCCCATTTTCCCTGGGCCGTGGCCCCGGACGTGCTGGCTTCCTGATTTTTCGTCGCTTCCTGGCGCACGAAGGCCACGCGCCCGGGAACGTCCTGGGACACCAACGCCCCAAGGGGATTTTTGGGAGAAGGATCATACGCCCCGTCCGGGGAGAAACCGATGATCGGCTCCACCTCGTCGTCCGCCGGGACGATGACGAATCCTTTGGGATTGGTATAAACGATGTAATAGGCGGCCTGACCGTCCGCGCCGTCATAGCGCGACACGGACATGGCCGTCTTTCCCATGTCCGTGCGCAACGGGCTGTGGTCAAGCGTCAGCCATCCGGTCACCATCTGCCTGGCCTGCTCCGGTGTTGTCGGGCTGGCCAACAGAAGCGTCGGGAAAAGACACATGGCCACAAAAACGCATACCGCTTCACGGCGCCATTTCATCATCAACCCCTCCATGGTTTCAAATACGACACGGTATACATCGTATGGCAATGTCTACGGATGATCGTCGCCATACGTTCATACATCCCGCCGCGTTATCTCACCTGCCGGCCACGGCCGCCAGGCCCTCGCGATCCAGTATCTCGATCTCCCGGCCGGTTGACCGCACCACCCCCTGCCGGGACAAACGCCCCAAAACCCGGGACACGGCCTCGGGCGTGGCCCCCACGATCTTGGCCAACTCCCGCTGGCTGATCCCCAGGGCCACCAGACGCCGCCCGTCCCGGTGCTCTTCCCGGGCATGCAGCAAAAAACCGGCGATGCGCCCGGGCAGGCCCCTAAGCGACAGGGATTCGATCATCTCCATGGCCTCCTTGAGCCGCTCCGACACCACCCGCAAAAAATGGAACAGGATGGACGGATCGCGCCGGGCCATATCTTCCAACACCTGTCCGGAAAAAAACACCAGGCGGCTGCGGGTGAGGGTCTCGGCGTGGGCCGGAAAAAGCGCCTCCCCGAAAAGCGCCCCCAGGCAGAAGGGCTCCCCGGGCCCAAACACGTACAGCGTCTGTTCCTTGCCGTCGTCCCCCAGTTTGAAAAGCTTCACCCGGCCCGTGAGCACCAGGAAAAACCCGCGTACGGCGTCGCGCTCCGAGGCCACCCGGGTTTTCGCGGCATAGGTTTTGGCCACGGCCCCCGTGGCCAGGGCCGTGAGCTGTTCGGACGGCAGCTCCCGGAAAAAATCCAGGGACTTGAGGGTCAAAAGCAGCGATGCATCCGTCATGGTCGTAAAATGCCCTCTCACGTTGATCCCGGTCAATGCCTTTCCCGCCTATGGGGATAGGAAGGGGTGGCCAGCACACATCCGGACCTTATTCTTTTATGCACAGGGGATTGCCCATGTCCAGACCGCACGAAAACCAGGCCCCCGGCCACGCCCCGCAGTTTTGCGACGCCCGGGAAGCGGGCGACGGCCCCATACGCATCAGCCCACGCGCCGTAAAGGAACTGGAAAGCCTTTTTCCCGGCGACGAGACCCGCCATGTCCGGGTCATCGCCACCCCCGGCTGATTCGGCCCCAAGCTCGGCCTGGTTCTGGATGAACCGGCCCATACCGACCTCACGGTCCCCCACGGCCGCTTCCGGCTGTGCATCGACGCCCTGGTGTCCCGGGACATCGGCCGGGTGGACATCGGCCTGGACGTGACGGGCCATTTCCAACTCACCAGCCAGCACTTCGGATCGGGGTGCTGACGGCTCTCCCCCTTCCTGTCTCGCCGGGACGCCGCCAAGGCCCCGTGAGGACGCATCCTCAAACCGCATAAGGAAACCGACGTGAAACGACGCGCCTTCTTGAAAACCCTCGGACTGGCCGCCGCAGCCACGGCCTCCGCCGCCGTGCCGGGGATGGCCGCTGAAAAACCGGTCGCCCAGGGGACGGTTTTGGCCACCCTGTTCGACCTCTCCAAGTGTATCGGCTGCGGGGCCTGCGTCCAGGCCTGCCGCGAGGCCAACGCCGACCGCTATCCCGAGCCGAAAAAACCCTACCCGACCATGTATCCGGGCCGGGTCAAGGTGGAGGACTGGTCGGACAAGCGCGACGTGGACGACCGCCTGACCCCGTACAACTGGCTATTCATCCAGTCGGCCAGCGTGGACTACCAGGGAAAGGCCCAGGACATCCACATGCCCAGGCGCTGCATGCACTGCATAAAGCCCCCCTGCGCCAACCTGTGTCCCTGGGGCGCGGCCAGCAAGGCCCAAAACGGCTCCGTGCGCATCAACACGGACATCTGCCTGGGCGGGGCCAAGTGCAAGACCGTCTGCCCCTGGTCGGTCCCCCAGCGCCAGACCGGGGTCGGGCTCTACCTGGACCTTCTGCCATCCCTGGCCGGGAACGGGGTCATGTACAAGTGCGACCGCTGCTACGACCGCATGGCCGCAGGCGGCCTTCCGGCCTGCATCGAGGCCTGCCCCAACGAGGTCCAGAGCATCGGGCCCCGGCAGGAGATCGTGGAAAAGGCCCACGCCCTGGCCAAATCCATAGGCGGCTTCATCTACGGTGAGACGGAAAACGGCGGAACCGGCACCATCTACGTCTCCCCCGTGCCCTTCGAGCTCATCCAGGCCGCCTCGCCCCCGGGCCCCGGCCGCCCCACCCTTGCCCCCGTGACCGACGCCATGTCCTTTGAGACGTCGCTGGCGGCCGCCGCCGTGGTGGCCCCCCTCGCGGCCGTGGCCGGGGCGGTGTTGCGCGTCGCCAAACGCAATTCGGACGGAAAGGAGCACAAACATGGCTAGTTCCCCCATCGCCGCCTGGGAAAAAAAGGCCTTCGCGGTGACGGTCTTCGGGCTGGGGCTGACCGGCGTGGCCCAGATGCCCATCTTCAGCCGCTACTATATCGCCGACATCCCGGGCTTCGCCTGGCTGGGCAATTTTGTGTTCACGCACATGCTGCATTACGCCCTGGCGGCCGTGTTCCTGTATTTCGCCTTCCGCTTCGCCGCCATCTATGTCCTGGCCTGGCGGCGCGACCATCCCCTGACCGCCTCGGGCCTCGTCCGGGCGGTGCTGTATGCGGCGCTGATCGCGACCGGCGCGGTGCGCATGATGAAAAACCTGTCCGGGGTCTACCTGGGGGAATGGACGGTGCTGGTGGTGGACTGGACCCACCTGCTCTTCGCCATGCTCCTTCTGGGCGCGGTGCTGTGGGCCAGGGGAGGCGGCAGGCGGGGCTATACGGCCATGTCGCGGCTGTAAGGAAACGGATGCCCGGGCCGTCAGTCCGCGCGCACCACGGGGATCTCGTCCCAGACCGTGGTGTAGCGCGGCGACCGGCGGCCCTGCTTCATGCGCCAGGGCCGGGCGAGGCCGCTGGCCGCAAAGGTCAGGGCGTCGCGGCCATGCCGGGCGTTGATGCCGTCCACGACGCACATGAGCGCCCGGGCGCGGGCCGTCTCCCGGGGGTTCTCCAGGAGGCTGCCGCGACAGTTTGCGGCCGGTTCGAGGCCAAAAAGCATGACCCCGGTTTTCTTGTAGCGGAAGCCCGGCCGGAAGATGCGGCCCAGGACCGCCTGCCCCAGCCGGATGATCTCCGGGGTGGCGGCCGTGGGCACGGCAAAGGCCGCCGTGTCGGACACGGCGTACTGGGGCTCCCCGGCGACAAACCGGTTGGTCTGCACGAAGACCAGGATATTCCCGGCCACGCACCCTTTGCCCCGCAGCCGCTCGGCGGCCCGGGCGGCATGGAAGGCCACGGCCTCGCGCATCTCCCCGGCATCCGTCACCGGGCGGCCGAAGGACCGCGAGGCCACCACGGACCTGGGCGGGGCCGGGGCCGCGTCCAGGTCCAGGCAGGACACCCCCTGAAGCTCAAGCAGGGTCTGCAGGCCGATCACGGTCATCCTGCGGCGCACCAGCTCCCGGGGCAGCCGGGAAAAGTCCAGGGCCGAACGCACCCCCAGGCCGCGCAGCCAGGCCCCATGGCGACGCCCGATCCCCCACACCTCCTCCACGTCTACGCCCCGAAGAACCCGCTCCAGGTCGGCATGGCCGCACAGGTCCAAAACGCCGCCCAGGGCCGGGTCTTTTTTGGCCAGCCGGTTGGCGACCTTGGCCAGGGTCTTGGTGGGACCAAGCCCCACGGACACCGGGATGCCCGTAAAACGCCGCACCGTGTCCCGCATGCCCCGGGCCAGGGCCACGGCCTCCGGCAGGCCGGTCAGGTCCAGGAAGGCCTCGTCGATAGAATAGACCTCCATGGCCGGGGCGAACCGGGCCAGGGTGTCCATGACCCGGGCGGACATGTCGCCGTAGAGGGCGTAGTTGGAGGAAAAAACCGCCACCTCGTGGCGTTTCAAAAGCTCCGCGCATTGGTAGGCGGGCTGGCCCATGCCGATGCCCAGGGCCTTGGCCTCGGCCGAACGGGCCACGATGCAGCCGTCGTTGTTGGAAAGCACCACCACCGGCCGGTCGGCCAGGGCCGGGCTGAAGACCCGCTCGCAGGAGACGTAGAAGGCGTTGCAGTCGACCAGGGCGAAGGTGGGCATGGGGGCCTTTGGGGACAGACGGGGTTACGGACGGGACACGGCCTTGTGGATGATGTAGGTGACCACGCCCCAGATCTCGAAGCTCTGCTCCGGGGCGACCTCCGTGGGGGCGAAGTCGGTGTTTTCCGGCACGAGCAACAGGCGGCCCTGGGACGCCTTCAGGCGTTTGACCGTGAGCTCGCCGTCCAGGGCGGCGATGACGATGTTGCCGCTTGCGGCCGCAACGGCCCGGTCCACCACCAGGATGTCGCCCGGGGAGATGCCCGCGTCGGTCATGGAATGGCCGTGGACGCGCACGAAAAAGGTGGCCGCCGGATGCTTGACGAGGTGCTCGTTGAGGTCGAGCTTCTTGTCGATGTAATCCTCGGCCGGCGAGGGAAACCCGGCCGGAACCGAGGCCAGATACAGCGGCAGGGCGCAGGCCGAACGCTTCTCAAAGCCCAGGATTTCAAGGCCGGACAAAGTGGGGGTCATGGCTTTCGTTGTTCCTTCGCGGACAGGATCCGGGGGTTGGGAAAACGGGGCCGCCTGCCCGCACCCTGGCCGACTTCTCGGGATATCCCGCCCGCCCCGGGGCAGGGCCCGGACACCGCTCCAGCATAAGGAACCGGACGCGGAAGGTCCACCCCCGCCCGTCACCCCCGCCTCGCCGACCCATCCCGGGAAGGAACCGCCCCATGCGGAATCGCCCGGGCTGGTCGGGCAAAAGCCAGCACCGGCCCGACAATCTGGACAGGCCCCGGGAAGTCGTATAGATAGTCGCAGCGGCGGATACGGCGTCGTGTTCTGCGTGTGTGCCCAAGATATCCGAAATATGGGCAACCGCCACGTCCACCGGCGACACGGAACACGCGGCAACGCCCCCTTGGAGGGGAAGGGCCAGCCCACGCCGCACGACAAACACGCTTCATCCGGGCAACAAACCAGTTGCGCCACTGACGCCTACGAGGGGAATGACGATGCCTGGAAAGGCCTTGCCTACAAAATACGCCGCATGGGCCGTGGTGCTGATCTTCTCTCTGCTGGCCTCCGGCTGCGGACTCCCCGGCTCCGGACCTACCCGGGCCACCATCGACAAGTACCCGGAATCCGACAAAAATACGACCGGCATCAGCATCGTCGAGGTCAACGCCTCGATTGCCCGCCAACTGCGGGACAGCCTGCAAAAAACCATGTTTTCCGCAGTGTTCTCCGGGAATACCCTGGGAAATTACAGCGTCGGCCCCGGCGATATCCTCGAAGTGACCGTGTGGGAAAGCCCGCCGGGAACGCTTTTCAACAACCCCGGATCTGAACTCGCGACCGCCCAGACGGCCATGGCCCCCATGCGCTTCCCGGAACAACAGGTCAACAGCGACGGGTCTATCTCCGTGCCCTTCGCCGGATATGTTCCCGTGCGCGGGCTGACCTTGCGGCAGATTGAAGAGGAAATTTACAGACGCCTGCAGGGCAAGGCCAACGACCCCCAGGTGCTGGTCCGTCTGGCCAAAAACACCACGTCCACGGTGACTGTCGTCGGCGAAGTGACCAACAGCATCATCGTGCCGCTGACTCCCAAACGCGAACGGATACTGGATATCCTGGCCACCGCCGGAGGCGTCAAGCAGCCGGTCAACAAGGTGATGATCCAGCTGACCCGCGCGGAGAAGGTCCACTCCATCCCCTTGAAGGCCATCATCTCCGACAACAAGGAAAATCTCGTATTGGAGCCCGGGGACATTCTCACGGCCCTTTACCAGCCCAACAGTTTTATCGCCCTGGGGGCCACGGGCAAAAACGCCGAGGTGGAATTCGAGGCCACGGGGCTCACCCTGGCCCAGGCCCTGGCCCGTTCCGGCGGCGTCCAGGACGGCCGCGCCGACGCCCAGGGGGTGTTCATATTCCGGCTCGAGCCTATGGACAGCCTCAAATGGCCCACGCCGCCGACCATTGTCACCCCGGAAAACACCGTCCCGGTCATTTACTCGGTCAACCTCCGGGATCCTGCGACGTTCTTCGCCGCCCAATCCTTCCCCATCAAAGACAAGGATGTGCTCTACGTCTCCAACGCGCCAGCGACCGAGATCATGAAATTCTTGAGCATCATTACGTCCGTCACCAGCCCGTCCCTGAACACTCTGGGCTATATCCGGTCCTTCACGGCAACCGGCGCCTGGAACTAGCGCCTTTGCGATTGCCGGTCTCGTTGCGGACGTGATGGGTACGCTTTGTTGATATGAAAAAAATCGTTTTGTCCCAAACGTGCCAGGGCTTGGTGCTCAAGCAGCTGCTCCTGTCGTCCGATGCGTTCAAGAAGGATTTTGAGTGTACGTTCATTCCGAATTATGAAATCCAGGACGGCAAGCCGGGGCTGGCCCCCCCGACAGCCCTGCAGGAGGCGATCAAAACCTGCAACGTCCTCATCTATCACGACATTGCGCACTACGACTTTCCAACCCTCCTCCGCCAGATGCCGCCCGGCGGGGTGGCCATCAAAATTCCGTACATCACATCCACGATCTACTGGCCCACCTACGAATATCAAAATCCCTTCTGGCTGTGCCCCAGGGGGACCACGGCGCTCATCCCCTGGCCCTGCACAGTGCTCAACGAGCTCATCGTGTCCCTGCGGGACAAGAAAAAAATCCTGGACGCATATCTGGAGACGGATATCCCGTCCTGCCTCGACATGGACCGTTCCTGCACTTCACAAATCGCGTATTTGCACTCGGCCGAGGCCGGTTCCATTTTCAATATAGCCGAGTTCGTGGAAACACACTTCCGTGACACGCAGCTCTTCCACCTGATCAACCACCCGGCGCGGCCTGTCTTTCTTGAGTTGGCGAACGCCATTTTCACCCACCTCGACATGCCGCTTCTGAAAGACTTCCGCAGCGATCCCTTCGCCACGCATCAAATCCCCATCCATCCATCCATCATGCGGCATTACAACCTCTCCTGGTGCGATGAGACAACAGAATTCCAGCTTATGGACAAATCCTTCACCTTCAGCGAGTACGTCGCCCTTTATATCGATCTTTATATTGAAAAATTTCAGTACACCCGGTTCCCGTCCCTTCAGGACCAGAAAAAAAAACTCCCCGGGCTGCTGAAAAAGCTCACGGCTTTTTTCTCCCGGCGCCGCGACACGTCCGTCCCGTGAACGCTCCCTTGTGTTTCGCACCCCAAGCATACGCCGCCAATTTTTAAGAAAAAAAATAAGCATTTTAACTTGTTGCTTTCAAACTTCGTGCGCCGCGCCTTCGAGGACACGACTCAGGAAGCCGTACCGTGGCCTCGGAGGGGCGCCACACGGGCCCTGTCGGCTGCTGCGCCCCTCCGCCCCGCTTGCCCTGCTTTGCGCTCCGGATTACAATTCCAAGACGAAACTGGTTTTCCCCCGATTCGAACGCATATACAGAGGATAGACACGCCGCAATGCTTCCTCGCACCAACCTTTCCAAACAGCACCCTGTCCCGGTGACTCTGGTTCCCCTGTCCCACGTGGCGCATGCTCCGGGAGATACGGTGTGGCGTTCCCTGGGGGAGACGCCGCGTCTGGAACTGCGACCGCCGGGCCGGACCCTGCCCGAGGGGTGGATTCATCTCCAAGGACGGCTCCTGCGGCGTAGCGGCGCCTGGACAGCCTTCCTGCATGCCGAGGCCGGGAAACGGGAACCCGTGCGCTTCGAACTGCCGGTCTCCCTTAAGGGCACCATCAACGAGGTGCTCTGCCTCCCGGGCGGCGTGACGCGGCTGGTCCTCGAGCCCATGCAGGGCGAGGGGGAGTTCACCCTCGGCGAATTCAGCTTCAAACCCGTGGGAGAGGTGGAGCGGGTACGGCGCATGTACCAGCGCATTGTCGCCATGTTTTACAAGTATCCCCGGGCCCGCCGCAAACGCGCCGGGCTGCATTCCAAAACGGCGATTCTGCGGCTTCAGGAGGCCTATCGCATTGCCGGTAGGCTGCGGACCCTCTCCCCGGTCATCCCGTACGACCGGTGGATCAGGGAGTTCGACCTGCTGACGGAAAAGGACCGGGAGGCCATCCTTCGGGACACGGCGCGCCTGCGCCGCCCCCCCCGGTTCGTGGTCCATGTGCAGGGCGGCCATGCCCCTGCGGCCCGCCGGGCCACGCTGGCCTCCCTGCGCCGCCAGCTCTATCCGCACCATGAAATCCGCGACGCCGCGCCCGCCCTGGCGGGCGGGGACCGCCGGACATGGTTCGTCTTTCTGCCGCCCGGCGCGGCTCTGGCCCCCCACGCCCTGTACTGGATGGCCCGGACGGCCTTCGACGACACGCGGGTGCGCCTGATCTACACCGACCACGACATTCTCGACACGGGCGGGGCGCGCCGCGATCCGGCGTTTAAGCCCGACTGGTCCCCGGAGCTTTTGCGCTCGACCAACTACATCGGCCACGCCGCGGCCATCCGGGGCGACCTCCTGGCCGCCCTGGGCCTTGATCCGGACGTCTTCGACATGCATGGCCTGCTGTTGCGGGCCGGGGAGCGGATTCCGCGCTACGCCGTGGCCCATGTGCCTGCCCCGCTGTTCCATCTGCCGCCCCCCGGCGATCCGGGCAACCCAAACGGCTCCAGCCCGTCCCAGGTGGCGGCCCACCTGGAACGCCTGCAGGTGGCGGCCCAGGTGGAACCCACGGCCAGGGGCCATTGCCGGGTCCGCTATCACCTGCCGCCAAAGCCCCCCGGGTGTCCATCATCATCCCCACCCGCGACTGCCTGGCGGTGCTGCGGACCTGCCTGACCAGCCTGCTGGAGAAAACCGACTATCGCCGCTTCGAGATCCGCATCGTGGACAATTCGAGCCGCGATCCCGAGACCCTGGACTACCTGGCACGCATAAACGGCCATCCCCAGGTCAAGGTGCTGCGCTACGATCTGCCGTTCAACTATTCGGCCATCAACAACCACGCCGCCGCCCACTGCACCGGGGACGCCCTGTGCCTGCTCAACAACGACACGGAGGTCATCGGCCCAGGCTGGCTTACGGAAATGCTCGGGCATCTGGTGCAACCCGGGGTGGGCGTGGTGGGGGCCAAGCTCTATTATACCGACGGCCGCATCCAACACGCCGGGGATGTCGTGGGTCCGGGGGGATGCGCCAACCATCTGCACGCCTGCCTTGAAGGGGACGATCCCGGTTACTGCGACCGGGCCATCCTGGCCCAGGAACTCTCGGCGGTCACCGCCGCCTGCCTGCTCACCTGGAAGGACGTGTACGACCGCATGAAGGGCCTCGACGCCGTCAATCTGCCCGTGGCCTTCAACGACGTGGACTATTGCCTGCGCGTGCGCAAGGCCGGGTTGCGGGTGGTCTGGACCCCCTACGCCGAATTGTACCACCACGAATCCTACAGCCGGGGCGACGACAGCGCCTCTCCCGAGCGCAAGGCCCAGGCCCGCCGCGAGGTCCGCCACATGCGGGCCCACTGGAAACACGTCATGCGCCACGACCCCTTCTACAACCCCAATTGCAGTTATTCCCACCCGGACTTCTCCCTCAACATCGCCCCCCTGGTGCGCAAACCATGGCTCAACCGGCCATGACCGGGCATCCCGCGACGCCTCCGACCCGGGCCATTGTGGTGGAGGAATGCGACAACCCCTCTTCGGCCTATTTCCTCTTTCCGGCCCTGGCGCATCTGCCCTGCCCCGTCACCCGCCGCAGCTTCGCCGATCTCCCAGGTCCGGCCGAACTGGATGGGGCCATGGTGGTGCTGGCCCGGTATGTCCCCGGGGGCTGGGTGCGCCTTCTGACTGCGGCGCGGCCCCGCCTGTCCCGGCTGGCGTTTTTCATGGACGACGACCTGTTCGATACCGCCGCCTCCCGGGGCGCGCCCCTGCATTACCGGTTCAAGCTGTGGCGGCTGGCCGCCCGGCGGCGGGACTGGCTCTTGTCCCAGAAGGCGGAATTCTGGGTGTCCACCCCGGCCCTCATGGAGAAATACGCCGCCTGGGGGCCGCGCCTGGTCCTGCCCGCGCCCCTCCCGGCCGGGGCCGCATCCCCGGATGCGGACACGCGGCGGATTTTTTACCACGGCACGGCCTCCCACAACCCGGACATCCGCTGGCTTTTCCCGGTCATGGCCGAGGTCTTGGCCAAAAACCCCCGGCTGGCTCTGGAAATCGTGGGGAAGCGGGCCGTGGCCACGCTGTTCAAACCCCTGCCCCGGGTCACGGTGGTCCATCCCATGCCCTGGCCCGCCTACCGGATCTTCGCCGCCACGCCGGGACGCCACGTGGGCTTGGCCCCCCAGCTCGATTCGGCCTTCAACGCCGCCCGCTCCTATACCAAGTTCTGCGACATCACCCGCAGCGGGGCCGTGGGCGTCTACGCCGCAGGCTCGGCCTGCGCGGACGTGGTGGAGCACGAAAAAGACGGCCTGGTGGTTCCCATGCAGCCTGCCGCCTGGGTTGCGGCCATCACCCGGCTGGCCGGGGACGACGGGCTGCGGGCGGCCATGTTGCAAAACGCCCAGGACAAGCTGGCGGAGCTGTCACGTAGGGCCGAGGCCTCCCACGCCCGCCTTTTCGCCGCGCCCCCGGGGACCCCGGAAGGCGCGCCTGACGCGGGGGCCACGGATGCCTGAGCGCGCCCGCCTGCCCCTGGCGACAGCCCCGGCCGCCCTGGCCCTGAGCCGGTTCGTGGCCACCATGCCCAATCTGCCCACGGTGCTTGGCGTGCCCCTGGTACGAGTGCGGTTTGGCCTGGGCGCGGTCCCCGGGGCCTGGGTACTGGCCTGGGGCCGCAAGGTCTCGGGGCTGGCCGCCGAACGCTTCGCGGCCCGGCGCGGCCTGCCGGTGTTGCATGTGGAAGACGGCTTCCTGCGCTCCGTTTCGCCGGGACGCGGCCACCCCCCCCTCTCCATCAGCCTCGACGACCAGGGCGTCTACTACGACGCCCGCAATCCCTCCCGCCTGGAAACCCTGGCGACCCTTCCCTGCACCCCGGAGGAACTGGCCCGGGCGCAGCGCCTCGTCGAGTTGTGGCGGGCGGGCCGGGTCTCCAAATACAACCATGCCAGGGAATACGGGGGCGAGCTTCCCGAGCCTTTTGTCCTGGCCATCGACCAGACCTTCGGCGACGGCTCCATTGGCCACGGCCTGGCCGGACCCGGGAGTTTTTCCCGCATGCTTGAGGCGGCGCTGGCCGAACATCCGGACAAGACGGTGGTGCTCAAAGTCCATCCCGAGGTGGTCTCCGGCCGCAAAAAAGGGCATTTCGACCTGGACGCCCTGGCCCGCCTGGACCGGGTGCGGGTCTTTTCCGGGAACGTGCATCCGGTGGGCCTGCTTAAGCGGGCCGCCGCCGTCTACACGGTGACGTCCCAGGTGGGCTTCGAGGGCCTCATGTGGGGGCGTCCCGTGTCCACCTTCGGCATGCCCTTCTACGCCGGATGGGGCCTGACCCGCGACGCCCTTGCCCCGCCCCCGCGCCGCCGCCCCATCCCCTTGTTGCAGTTGGTCCACGCCGCCCTGGTGGATTACCCGCGCTATGTGGACCCTGAAACCGGGGAACCCTGCCCGCCGGAGCGGGTGCTCGAATGGATGGCCCTGCAACGCCGACAACGGGAACGCTTTCCCGCCGTGGTGCATGCCCAGGGCTTCACCCGGGAACAACGGCCCGGCGTCGTGCGGCTTTTTCAGGGCAGCCAGGTCCGTTTTTACCGGCCCGGCGCGCCCATGTCCCCGGACGCAGCCCTGGCGGTCCCGGAACACGCCGCGCCTTCAGATGCCCCGGAGACGACGCTGCGGGTGCGCGACGGCTTTTTCCCGGGCGCGGGGCTTGCGGACGGCCCCGAAGCCCCCCTGTGCGCCATGGTCGACGGTCCCGGCTCTCGCATTGAGGATATGCTGGCCACGGCCCGGTTTTCCGATGAAACCCTCGACCAGGCCCGGCGTCTGAGGGGATGGATCGTGGACCGGGGACTGACCTTCTGGCCGCAAGAAAGCGGGCAGTGGCAGCGTCCGGCCGCTGTCGGCCGAGTGGTGCTGGTGTTTGGAGAAGACCCGCACGTTGACGCAGACAGGCATTTTCTGAAAGCTGTGCGTGAAAAAGAATCAGCCGCCTATATTATTTACAAACCGCACCCTCATATATTAAAGGATCTTTGGTTGGGTATGCGCGCCAGACAGGGGAGCCCCTATTTCGACGAAATCGCGATTTCCGTATCCATGCATTCTCTCCTCACCCAGGTGAATGCCGTCCACGTCCGCACGTCGTGGGCGGGTATTGACGCGTTACTGCGCGGGAAGGACGTATTTTGTCATGGCGCTCCATTTTATGCCGGATGGGGATTGACCACCGATTCCCCACCCGGAGTCTGCCGCCCCAGAAGACTTTCCCTGGACGAACTGCTCGCCGGTTTTTTTGGGCTTCACCCGGTTTACCTTCGTGGCGAAACAGGGCATTTTACTCAATTCGAACGTTTTTTTACAGAATATTCCACCGGACGTACGAAAAGGAACACGGCATTTCCTCGGAAACTCTTCACCCACGTCGTGCGGCTGCTCAATCTTTCTCCCAGATGATCGTGGCGGACGGCATGTTTGTCCCCAGCGACTTCTCCGGGTTAGAAAATTTTTTTTGTTTTTTTCATATAAATGAGGATATTTTCCATTCTCTCGCTGAAAGGGTACATGCCAAATCGCTTCTGATGCGAAGAACAACAAAACAATGAGCATAAAAAAAATCGCCATCATCGGCGCGGCCTGCCGTCTTCCTGGAGGAGTGGCGTCCCTGGACTCGTTGTGGGACGTACTCGCCTCCGGCCGCGATGCCGTGACCGAGATCCCTGCCGACCGATTCGACGTCCCGGGTTTTCTGCATCCCCTGCGCAACGCCCCTGGCCGCTCCTGCACCCTGGCCGCCGGCGTGCTGGACAATATCGGCGACTTCGACTTTTCTTTTTTCGGCATCTCGAAAAAGGAAGCCGAATACATGGACCCCCAGCAGCGGCTGCTTTTGGAGATGGCCTGGGAGGTTCTGGAAAACGCCCATGTCCCCCCCTCCAGCATCGCCGGAACGAACACCGCCGTATTCATCGGCTCCTCCTCCCTGGACGCCAGCATGCAGCGGGCCGACGACCCCTGCGTCATCGGCCCCTATTCGATGATCGGCAACACCCTGGGTCTTCTGTCCAACCGCATTTCCTATCTCCTGGACATCCACGGGCCGAGCATGACCATCGACACGGCCTGCTCCGCCTCCCTGGTGGCCCTGCACCAGGCCTGCCAGACCCTGGTCACGGGCCAGGCCGGCATGGCCATCGTGGGCGGGGTGCACATGCTGTGCAGCCCCCTGCCCTTCGTGGGCTTCTCCAAGGCCCACATGCTGTCCAAGGACGGCCGCTGCAAAGTCTTCGGCAAGGACGCCAACGGCTACGTCCGGGCCGAGGGCGGCGGCCTGCTTTTGCTCAAGCCCCTGGACGCCGCCCTGGCGGACGGCGACCGCATCCATGCGGTGATCGCCAAGACCGGGATCAACACCGACGGCAAGACTATCGGCATCGCCTTTCCCAACAAAGCGGCGCAGATGTCCCTGTTGCATTCCCTGTACAGCGACCCGGAGCTCGACCTGCGCAACCTCTGCTACATGGAGGCCCACGGCACCGGGACCGCCGCCGGCGATCCGGTGGAGGCCCATTCCATCGGCGAGGTGTTCACCGCCCTTAGGCCCTCGGCCCCTCCCCTGCTGGTAGGGTCCGTCAAAAGCAGCCTGGGACACCTGGAACCAGCCTCGGGCATCGCCGGACTGCTCAAGGCCATGCTCGTCCTCAAGCACCGCACCGCACCGCCCAGCCTGCACCTTGACGAACCCAATCCGGACATCGACTGCCAATCCCTGGGCATCTCCTTCGTGACCACGCCCACCCCCCTGCCCCGGACGCCGGGACCGGCCATGGTGGGGGTCAACTCCTTCGGCTTCGGAGGGGCCAACGCCCATGCCCTGCTGGAGGCCGCGCCGGACGCCGCCCCCGCCCCCCCCGGCCGCGACGCCGCCCCCGGGCCGCTTCTGCTCTCCGCCCACAGCCAGGGCAGCCTGCGACGGCTGGCCGGGATGTACGCCGCGCGCCTGGAGGAGGCTGCCCCGGACGAACAGTGCGCTATCGTCGCCCAGGCCGCCCTGTGCCGGGACCATCTCAACCACCGCATGGTGATCGAGGACGCCGCCGTTTCCGGAGTCATAGGGGCCCTGCGCCTTGTCGCCGCAAGCGAAGAGGCCCCGGTCAAGGATCGCCGCGTGGTCAAAGGCGACATTTTGGGCGGCGTGATTCGCACGGCCTTTGTCTATTCCGGCAACGGGGGCAATTGGGCGGGCATGGGAAAGGCCCTTTTTTCCGCCGACCGGCATGCGGCCCGGGCCCTGGACGAGGTGGACGCCGCCATGGCCCCCCTTCTGGGCTGGTCCCCGAAGGAGCTGTTCCTGTCCAAGGACGCGGGCTGGGATGCGGCACGCATCGACGTGGTGCAACCCCTGCTTTTCGCCATCCAGGTCGGCTTGACCCAGTCCTTGCGGGCCAGGGGGGTCGCCCCGGACATGGTCTTCGGGCACAGCATCGGCGAGGTGGCCGCCGCCTGGGCCTGCGGCGCCCTGACCATGGAACAGGCCAGCCGGGTCGTTGTGGAACGCAGCAGGCTGCAACGGGAATCCCACGGCCTGGGCGACATGGCCGTGGCCCAACTCGGCGAGAAAGACGCCCAGGCCCTGCCGGAGGTCGTCGCGGGCGAACTCGAGATCGCGGCGGTCAACAGCGCCCGCTACGTGACCTTGACGGGTTCGGCCACGGCCCTGGACTCGGTTCGGGCGGCCCTCAAAAAACGGCGGGCGGTCTTTCGCGGCCTGAAGCTGGGGCACCCCTTTCACAGCCAGGCCATGGAGGCCATCAAGGACCGGCTCCTGGCCGGGCTCTCCGGGGTGCAGCCAGAGGCCGGGGACGTGGCATTTTATTCCACGGTCCATGGCCGGGAATGCCCGGGCGGGAACCTTGGCGCGGACTATTGGTGGACCAACCTGCGCAGGCCGGTTCGCTTTCGCGACGCCGCCCTGGCGGCCCTGGACGCCGGGGCTCGAATCTTTATCGAAATCGGCCCGGACGCCCTGCTCCAGCCGTTTCTGAAAAACTGCTTCCTGGAACGCTCCGCCACCACCGTCTACCTGCCCTCCATCAAGCGCGACACCCACGACGGCCAGGTGGTGCACACCCTGTGGAAGCAGGTGCATGTCCACGGCGGGCGGGTGCATCTCCCGGCGATCTTTCCGTACAGGCCGTCCTTTGTGGATCTTCCCGCCTATCCCTTCGACCGGGAACCCTGCATGGCGGAAGCCACCCCGGAATGCCTGGATCTGTTCGGGGCCAAGCCTGCGGCGCATCCCCTGCTCGGCCGCCGTGTCCGGCGTGGCCTGCCCGTCTGGGAAAACACCCTGGACACGCATCTCGTGCCCTTTTTGGCGGACCATGTGGTGGGCAGCGAGGTGGTGCTGCCCGGGGCCGCCTACCTGGAGATGGCCCTGGCCGCCGCCCTGGAGGCCTACGGCCCGGGGGCCGTGGAGATGGAGAACGTCGAGTTGCGCCATCCCATGACCTTTATCCAGGGCAAAGGCCGCGTGGTGCGGTTCAGCTTAAGCGCCGAAGGCGGCGATTTCATCATCGAAAGCCGGGAACTCCTCCAGCCTGCGGGCATGGTGCAGCACGCCAGCGGCCGCATCGTTCCCCGGCTGCACAAGGCCTTTGCCCCCGCCACCCTCCCCCCTGCCCGGGGTGCGGAGGAAGACGTGGCCGGGCTCTATGCCAAGGCCGTGGACTCGGGCCTGCACTTCGGCCCGGCCTTTCGGCCCATGCGCCAGGTCTGGAGGGACGGGGATATGGCCATGGCCCGCCTGGCCCTTGAGCCGAAGGCCATCTTTCCCGGCGCCATCCTGCACCCGAGCCTCATCGACGGCGCTTTCCAGATGCTCTTGTCCCTGGTGTCCTGGCAGGACGGCAGCCTGGAGACCTTCATCTATCTGCCCATCCGCGTCGGCCGTATGCAGATGCTCACGCCCGGCGTGGCCACCCATGCCGTGGCCGAGATGGCCCACCAAAGCAAACGCGCCCTGGCGGCCTCCTTCCAGCTTTTCGACGCCCAGGGCCGGGAACTGGCCCGGCTAAACGACTGCCGTTTCGCCCGGGTCCGGACCCGGGACAGCCTCCAGAGCCAGCAGCATGTCTATGCCACGGCCGTCGTGCCCTCCCGCCACCCCCTGGACGTCTCGGCCTCGGCCGTGCCCGCCCAGGCCGAAGTCGATGCCCTGGCCGCCCCGGGAATCGACGCCCTGGCCCGGAGCGAAGGTTCCCTGCGCCGCCGCCAGGAGGCCCTGCCCTTTTTCACGGCCCTGGTCCTTTCCCAGACCATGGAGGCCCTGCGCTCCCTGGCGGGCCGCCGCCGGGAATTCACCGTGGCCGAACTGGCCCGTCTGGGCGGCGTGCCGGAAGGGATGGAGCCGTATCTGGCCTATGCCCTGCACTTCCTCGTACAGATGGACATGGCCACCGCCCGGGGGGAACACTTCCGACTGGCCGCAGAGGATCTGCCGCCCGCCGCTGAGCTGTGGCGCACGGCCCTGGCGGAATTTCCCGAGCATGTCGACGAACTGGCGCTTCTGGGGCAGATCGGCAAGGATCTTGGCGACATCCTGCGCGGCAGGCTGTTGGCGGCCCCGCTCCTGACCCTGCGCCCCGGCAGCGCCATGGAGAATCTTTTTTCCGCCTGCCCCCGCCACCAGGACGGTCACGCCGCAGCCGCCATCCTGCTCGACGCCATCCTGAGCGCCACACCCCGGGGAAATGGCCTGCGCATCCTTGAGGCCGAGGCCGGACCCGGCGGACTGGCCCAGACGCTCATTCCCCGGCTGGCCCCGGGTGTGGCGGAGTATGTGCTGGCCGACCGCGATGAGCATTTCGTGGAGCAGCTTTCGGCCCGCTTCCTGGCCTCTCCCAACGTCCAGGCCTGCGTGTTCGCCCCGGACGACCCCGAGGCCTCCCTGCCGGAGGCCATGGCGGGAGGCGGTTTCGACCTGATCTTTTTCGGCCATGCCCTGTATCGTCTGACGGACGTCCCCCAGGCCTTGATCCGCCTGTACGACCTGCTGCGCCCGGGGGGCATGATCGTGGTCGTGGACACCCCGCCCCATCCCGTGGCCGATCTGCTGTTCGGGCTGGCCCCCGACTGGTGGCGGGAGGAATCCCGCAACGGCCGCCCCGTCTCGCACCTGATGGATAGCGCGGAATGGGCGCACTGCCTGGCGGCCGCCGGATTTTTGCCCCCGCACCGCTACCTGGGCGGGGACGACAGCGACGTGCTGCTTCTGGCCGCCCGGAAAGCGCCGACACAGGCCGCGCAACACATTCGCCCCGCCCGCAAGCGGTGGATCTTTTTCGAAGACACGGCCAGCGCCCCCGAGGCCCGGATCGTGTCCGAGGCCCTTGGCGCAGCCCTGCGGGCCACCGGTTCCGAGCCCGTGCGGGTGACGTCCGGCCCGGCATTTCAGGGCACGCCGCAGGACGGCTTCACCCTTGATCCGGAATCCCGGGAGCACTGGAAAAAGCTGTTCCAGGCCATGGGAGAGACAGGGGCCAGCCTGGAAATCGTCCACCTTGCCGGGTTCGACATCCGCCAGGAACCGGACCCGGAGACCCTCGACGACATCCAAAACCGCCGCGTGGCCAGCGCCGTGGCCCTGGCCCGGGGATGGCGCAAGGCCAAGATTCCCGCCGGACTGTGCCTGGTGACCGGCGGCGCCCTGCCCCTGCCGGGGCAGACCTCGCGGCCCGTGCCGTCCCAGGGGGCCCTGGCGGGCCTTGGCCGGGTTTTGATCAACGAAATGCCCGGGCTTTCGCCCCGGCTGGTGGATCTGCACGCCGACCCCGACGGCGGACTTCCCCTCGATGCCGCCGTACGGGAGATCCTGTGCCCGGTCAGGGATCTGGTCGCGCCCGGCCAGGACGACAAGGAGGTGGCCGTCAACAGCCAGGGACGCTTCTGCCTGCGGCTGGCCCCCTTGGAAACGGCGGCCATGGCCGTCCCAGCAGCCACGCAGCCCCCCCAGGCCGTGACCCTGGAGATGACCGAACAGGGACGGCTCGACGCTGCGACCTGGCGGCCCGCCGTGCCCCCCCGGCCCGGCAAGGGCCAGGTGCTCATCGCCAACAGGGCCGCCGGGGTCAACTACCGCGACATCATGTTCACCCTGGGCCGCATCCCCGAAGAGGCCCTGGAAAACGGCGCGTCCGGCCCCACCCTGGGCCTGGAATGCTCCGGAACCGTCCTGGCCGTAGGCCAGGACGTCACCGGGATGGCCCCGGGAGACGCGGTATGCTGCCTCAGCGGCAGGGCCTACGACTCCCATGTGCTGGCCGAGGCCACGGCCGTTTTCCCTCTGCCCCGGGGCATGACCCACACCGCCGCCGCCACCATCCCCGTGGCCCATTTCACGGCCTGGTACGCCCTGACCCACCTGGCCAGGCTGGCCCCGGGCGAGCGGGTGCTCATCCACGGCGCGGCAGGCGGCGTGGGGCTGGCGGCCATCCAGATCGCCATACTGACGGGCGCGGAAATCTTCGCCACGGCCGGCTCCCCGCAAAAACGCGCCCTGCTGTCCGGCCTTGGCGTGCCCCATGTGCTCGATTCGCGCAGCCTGGATTTCGAGGAACGCGTCCGGGAACTCACCGACGGCCAGGGCGTGGATGTGGTGCTCAACTCCATCTCCGGCGAGGCCCTGCAAAAGAGCCTGGGGCTGCTTCGCCCCCTGGGCCGGTTCCTGGAGCTTGGCAAGGTGGATTTCTACACCAATACCCCCCTGCGCATGCGCCTTTTGCGCAACAACATCAGCTTTTTCGGGATTGACGTGGACCAGGTGATGCAGGTCAATCCCCTGCTGTGCCGCCGCCTGTTCCTGGAGATGCTTGAACATTTCGAGAAAAAAGGCTTGTGGCCCCTGCCCCACTCCGTCACACCCCGGGCGGCCATAGCCGAGGCCTTCCGCCGCATGCAGCAGTCACGCCACATGGGCAAGCTGGTGGTGGCCATCGACGAGCTGGCCGCAGGCGTCCGGCCATTGCCGCCCGCCGAACTCGGCCCCCTGGAAGCGAACGCCTGCTATCTGGTCACCGGAGGACTCGGCGGACTCGGATTGGCCGTGTGCGACCGGCTGGCTGCTCTGGGGGGCAAACACCTGGTGGTTGTCGGCCGCAGCGGCGCCGTTGCGGACGCCCAAAAGGCCGCCGTATCGCGCCTGGAGGCCGCAGGCGTCCGGATGACGGTGGTCAAGGCGGACGTGGCCGACGCCGACAGCCTGGCCGACGCCCTTAAGGCCGCCCTGTCCGGCCTGCCTCCCTTGCGGGGCGTGGTGCATTGCGCCGGGGTGCTGCGCGACGCCACCATCGCCAACCTCACCTCGGCCGACATCCGCGCCGTACTGCGGGCCAAGGCCCTTGGCGGCTACAACCTGCACCGTCTGACCAGGGACATCCCCCTGGACTTTTTCATCATGTTTTCCTCGGCCACCACGGTCCTGGGCAATCCCGGCCAGGGAAACTACGTGGCCGCCAACACCATGCTCGAAAATCTGGCCGCCTACCGGCGCAGCCTGGGCCTCCCTGCCGTGACCTTCGGATGGGGCCCCATCTCCGACGTGGGCATGCTCACCAGCCGCCCCGAGGTGTTGCAGTCCCTCAAAACCCTCACCGGGGCCCAGGAACTGCGGGCCGAAACAGCCATGGACCACATGGCCAAATACGCCCGCCACGACCAAAGTTCGCTGCACGTCTTCCGGGTGAGCTTCAAAAAGCTGTCCCGGCTGCCGTACGTCGCCTCCCCCATGTACCGCTACGTCATCTCCGAGGGCTCCTCGGAACAGGCCGCCCTGGAGCAGGTAGACATCCGCGAGGTACTGCGGGGGCTTTCGCCCAAGGACGCCGTGGTGCATCTGGCCACGCTTTTATCCCAACATTTCGCCCGCATCCTGCGGGTGCCGGTCTCGAAGATCCGCCACGACAAACCCATGGGCGAACTCGGCATGGACTCCCTCATGTATGTGGAGCTGGGCCTGGCCACTGAGGAGGCCTTCGGGGTTGACATCTCGTCGCTTAGCCTGGACAAGACGGCAAGCATCCTCACCCTGGCGGAGATGATCCACCGCCAGTTCGAACAACCGGCCGGTTCCAAAGAGGCGCAGGCCGAGGCCGTTTCCCGGCTTCTCCGGGACGTTCACGGCGTCAGCATATCTGCGGGAGACGCCAGACGGCTGCTGGAAGGCGAGGCTTCCCACTCCCGGCCCAACTGATCCATGGAAGATGGCATGACATTCGACGATAACAGATCCCCCGGCCTGGCCGAAAAGGACCGGCTGTCCCTGATTCAGAAGATGCGCGAAAAGCTCGCCCAGCGTGAGCCCGGCCGCGCCACGGGACACGCTCCCGCGCCTTCCGGGACCGAGGACTCGGCCTGCGATTTCAGCCAGTTCGCGGATGTGAAAAAAATCGCCATTCACAAAGCCGTGGCCAAGCAATGGGGCATCGATTCCCTGTATTTCCTGTGCCACGAGGGCGTGGCCCGGGACACCACGGTCATCGGCGGCAAGACCTGCCTCAATTTCTCCACTTACGACTACCTGGGCATAAACGGCTCCGAAGCCCTCAACGCCGCCGCCAGGGCCGCCCTGGAAAAATACGGCAGCAGTTCCTCGGGCAGCCGTCCCACCTCCGGGGAGCGCCCCCCCCACCGCGAACTCGAACGGGCCCTGGCCGATCTGCACGGCGCACAGGACTGCGTGGTCTTTGTCAGCGGACACGCCACCAACGTCTGGACCATCTACCAACTGTTCAAAAAACGCGACGTGGTGTTCTACGACAGCCTTTCCCACAACTCCATCATCCAGGGGGCTCAGATCTCCGGGGCCGTGCGCCTGCCCTTTTCGCACAACGACCTGGACGCCCTGGAGGAACTCCTGGCTGCGGAGCGCCATCGCTACCACCGGGCCCTGATCGTCACCGAGGGGCTTTTTAGCATGGACGGGGACATCCCCGACCTGCCCCGTCTGGCGGAGCTCAAAAAGAAATACGGCTGCTTCCTGATGGTGGACGAGGCCCATGCGCTGGGGGTTTTGGGCCCCACGGGCCGGGGTCTTGCCGAACATTACGGCATGGACCCGGGCGTGGTGGACATCTGGATGGGCACCTTGAGCAAGACCCTGTGCGGTTGCGGCGGCTATGTGGCGGGCCGGGCCGAGCTTGTGGAATGCCTGAAATATCTGGCCCCCGGCTTTCTCTACAGCGTGGGCATGTCTCCCCCCCTGGCCGCCGCCAGCCGCGAGGCCGTGGCCGTGATGCTCCGCGAGCCCGAACGGGTGCGCAGGCTTCAGGAGACCAGCCGTTTTTTCCTGGACTACGCCAGGCAAAAGGGGCTGGACACCGGCCGGGCCCAGGGATACGCGGTCGTCCCCATCATGGTCGGCGGTTCCGTGGAAACGGCCATGCTGGCCGCCCGGCTCTTCCACCAGGGGGTGTACGTCATCCCCATCATCTTCCCGGTGGTGGAGGAGAAGGCCGCCAGGCTGCGTTTTTTTCTCTCCTGCTCCCACACCAAGGCCCAGGTTCGCCAGGCTCTCGACCTGGTGGCCAAGGAACTGCCCCTGGTGCGCCAGACGGCTGCGGCCATGGCCGAGGACAGGGACAATGACGCCGGGCTGGACGGCCAGGACTAGCCACCCCGTGGATGGAATCCGAGCAACCGATCCGCACAGTCGATCCTTCCTGTTTCTGCAAGGTCCGCAAAGCCGTTTTTTTCGCCGCTTGGGCCTGGCCATCCGGGACACGGGGGCACGCATCCTCAAGGTGAACATCTGCGGCGGGGACGTGTTCCACTGGCCAAGGCCTTGCACCTGCCTGTATCGGGGCTCCCGGGGCGACTGGCCCCAATGGGTCGCCGAGGCCATGGATCGCCACGCCGTGACCGACATCCTGCTTATGGGCGACAAACGGCCCATGAACCGCGACGCCATCTGCATCGCCCGGTCCCGGGGCATTGCCGTGCATGTGCTGGAAGAAGGCTACCTGCGCCCCAATCACATCACCCTGGAACGCGACGGGGTCAACACCCGCTCCCGGCTCCCCGCCACCCCCGAGGCGGTGCGGCGCGAGGCCGGGTTGCTCCCGGACCCGCCTGCCTACCCTAACGTCCCGGACAGCATGAAGATCCGGGTCAGGGACACCATCCGCCACCATGTGGGGAACTTTCTTTTGTGGGGGCTTTTCCCGCGCTACCGCACCCACCGCCCCTACACCATCGGCTGGGAGCTCACGGGGTGGCTGCCGCGCTATGCCACCCGCCGCAGACGTCAGGCCCGGGCCCTGGCCGCCCA
The DNA here is from genome assembly GCF_013376455.1 of Desulfolutivibrio sulfodismutans DSM 3696. Lineage (GTDB taxonomy): Bacteria > Desulfobacterota > Desulfovibrionia > Desulfovibrionales > Desulfovibrionaceae > Desulfolutivibrio > Desulfolutivibrio sulfodismutans. Next base: position 2,405,304 of record NZ_CP045504.1, read on the forward strand.
AACGGCCCTTTTGGACTCCGGACGGCCCTATTTTCTTTTCCCGCTCCAACTCGACGCCGACATCCAGGTGCGTTCCTATTCCCATTTCGGGGTGCGCGACTCCATCATGCAGGTGTTGTCGTCCTTTGCCGCCAGCGCGCCCAGGGACATGACGCTCGTGGTGAAAAACCATCCCCTGGACAACGGACTGATCAACCTGGACCGTTTCGTGAACAGCTTCGCCCGGGCCACGGGCATCCGGGACCGGGTGGTCTTTCTCGACGGCGGGCAGGGCCGTCTGCTCATGGAGCGTGACCAGTGCCTCGGGGTGGCCCTGGTCAACAGCACCATGGGCCTGGAGGCCCTGGCCCTGGACCGTCCGGTCTTTTCCCTGGGCCGCGCGCCCTACGCCATGCCCGGCCTGGCCGCCACCCAGACGGATTCGACCCTGGATGAGTTCTGGACCGACCCGCACCATCCCGATCCCCGGCTTTTGCGCGATTTCGTCAAGATTTTGCTGCACAAGGCCCTGGTTCTGGGCAACTTCTACACCGATTGGGGCATCGAGCTGGCGGTGGAGGGTTCCTTGCGCCGTCTGGGGCTTGTCGCCTAAGATTGCGCGGCGAACGGCCATCGATTTCCGGACGCCCCTTCGCCGGAGTCCTGCGCCCGGCGCCTTCGCATGGTTCGCTTCGGGCCGATCAACCGGGAGGAACGCCCATGCCCCTTTCCCTGCGCCAGGCAGACCCCGAAGACGCCTCGGCCATAGCCCGCATCATCCGGGAGGTTTCGGCGGGAGTGGCCGATTTCCTGTTGCACCGGGTCTCCCTGGCGGTTTCCGTCAATCGCCTGCTGGCCACCCTGGTCATGGAACCGGGCAACCCCTTCAGCTACGAGAATGCCCTGCTCCTTGAGCACGACGGCCGATTGGCGGGGCTGCTTTTGGCCTATCCTTGGAACCGGCACGGCTATCCCGATATTTTGCAGCGACTGGTGGCGCATAAGCGCCTGGAGATGCTCGACGGCATGTTGCGCACGGCCGACGCCCAGAGCCTGTATATCAACACCCTGTGGGTGGACGAGGCGCTTCGGGGTACGGGCACGGCCGGGGATCTCCTGGAATGCGCCACGCTTATGGCAAAGGACAACGGCCTGCCCCGGATCAGCCTGCATGTGTGGAACGACAATGCCCGGGCCATGCGCTTCTACCTGCGCCACGGATTTACGGTCGCCAGGCACTACGACGTGCCCCGGTACCGCCAGTTGCAACACGACGGAGGCTTTTCGCACATGACCCTGGTTTTGGCCCCCGAAACCACATCACAACACCCGGCGGGCCGCCCATGACCGCGCCTGCCCGGCGTCCGCGCCACATCCTGCTCACCGGGGCCACGGGGGGCATCGGCCAGGCCCTGGCCTTGGAATTCGCCGCGCCGGGAGTGCGCTTAAGTCTCACCGGCCGCAACCAGGAGACCCTGTCGGCCCTGGCCCAGCGGTGCCGGGAGGCCGGGGCCGAGGTCGTCGCTAAGTCCCTGGACGTGCGCCGGATCGAGGCCCTGCACGACTGGATCTGCGCCATGGACGACGCCTGCCCCGTGGACGTGGTCATCGCCAACGCCGGGGTGTCGAGCTCCATCGGCCCGCGTGGCGAGGCCGAACCCGTGGAGGATGTGCGCCGCCTGTTTGCGGTCAACGCCGAGGCCGCCGCCGTAACGCTCTCCGCCCTGGCCGAGCGCATGCGCCTGCGCCGCCAGGGGCGGCTGGCCGTGGTGGCCTCCCTGGGAGGCTGGTGCGGCATGCCCTCCTCCCCGGCCTACAGCGCCAGCAAGGCCGCCGCCCGGATCTACGGCGACTCCCTGCGGGCCTGGCTTGCCCCCTACGGGGTGCGGGTCAGCGTGATCTCGCCGGGATTCGTGGATTCGCCCATGAGCCGACGCTACATGGGCGACAAACCCCTGGCCTGGGACGCAGCCAGAGCCGCCCGGCGCATCCGGCGGGGGATGGAGCGGGGAAGCCCGGTCATCGCCTTCCCGGCCCTGCTGGCCCTGGGCATCAGCCTCCTGAACCTGCTTCCGGCCCGCCTAGGGGACGCCATCCTACGCAAATTTTTCGCCTTCACCGTGATTCCGGATGCCGAATCCCCGCGCGGCAGGGACGCTCCATGATCCTCGGCCTCATGGGGCTGCTGGCCGCCGTGGCCGCGAGCCTTCTGGTCCACCGCGTGGACGCCGTGGCCCATCGGAGCAAGCCCCTGGACGCGGTCATCGACGGCCCGGTGATCATTGTGTCGGGCATGGGCTATCTGGGATTTTTGGCCGTCTCGGGACGTCCGGCGTTCAGCCTGATCCTTATGGCCGGTGGCACGGTGCTGTTGTCCGTGGTCAACCGCCTCAAGCACCGGCTGTTTCGCGAGCCCATCGTCTTTCTCGACGCCGCCCTGACCTTGCAGGTCATGCGCCATCCCGGATTTTACGTGCCCTATCTGTTTCCCGCCCCGGTGCTTGCGGCCGGGGCCGTGGCCGCCGTCGTGATGGCCGTTTTGTGGGGTGTCGAGCCTCCCGTGGATTTTTCCGCGCGACTGGCGGCGGTCCTGGGGATCGCGGCGGGGCTGGCCGTCTGCGCCCTTTTGGCCACGCTGTTTTTTCCAGCCAGGCGGGACGCGGCCCTTAGGCTGCTCAAACGGTATCCGCCGAGCCTTTCCGCCAACGCGGATTTTTCCCGATACGGCCTGTTGTGTTCCTTTTTCCTGCACGGCCTGTGGCATGTCCACCAGCGCGGCCAGGGAGGCAATCCGGGCATCCCGCGTTTCCAGGCCACGCCTGCGGCCGTCCCGGCCGCGACCGCGAACCTGCCGCATCTGGTCCTGATCCAGGCCGAATCCTTCTTCGACGTGCGCCGCCACATGCCGGACGCCCCGGCCGAGCTCCTGCCGCACTACGACCGGCTGCGGGCCGAAGGCACGGGCGGACTGTTCCAGGTCCAGACCCACGGGGCCTATACCATGCGCACGGAATTTTCCGTACTCACGGGCCTTGCGCTGGAAACTCTTGGAACTGACGCCTTCAATCCCTATTTCACGGCCAGCCGCCACCGGGTGGACTCCCTGGCCTGGCGGCTGCGCGCCCTGGGCTACCGCACGGCCTGCATCCACCCCTTCTTCCTCAGCTTCTTCCAACGAAACCGGGTGCTGCCCAACCTCGGCTTCGAGACCCTGTACGGCCAGGAGTTCTTCCCCGGGGACTCCCGCTGCGGCCCCTTCGTCAGCGACGCGGCCCTGTCCCGGTTTGTCCTGGACTGGCTGGCGGCCAGCCGGGAACCGGCCTTCGTCTTCGTCATCACCATGGAGGCCCACGGCCCCTGGAAGCCCGGGCGCCTGGCCCATGAGCCCGGGGCAAAGGACGTGGCGGACAGGCCTATGGACATCTATCTGCACCACCTGCGCCATACCGACGCCATGTTCGGAACCATGGCCGACGGCCTGTGCGGCCTGGACCGCCCGGCGGCCCTGTGCGCCTACGGCGACCATGTGGGCTGCCTGCCCGCCCTGCACCAGCCCAGGGACATGGGCTACGCCGCCACGGATTGGGTGTTGTGGCCCACGCCCATGGCCGGGGCCGGCTCGACGCGGTCCCTGCGGCCCGAGGAGATCGGGGGGGTGATGTGGGATGTGGCCCTGGGCAAAGGGCGACGGTAGGCCGCGCCGGTTCAGGCCTCGGTTTCCAGGCGGATGCGGTGGGACAGCGAGGCGGCGACCCCGGCGCCCCGGAAGGTTCCGGACAGGGGCATGCACAGTTCAGGATGGTGGGCTGCGGCCAGGGCCAGATGCGCGTCGGCCGCAGCCAGCCCCAAGGTGGGATCGTAGCCGCGCCACCCGGCCCCGGGCAGATAGGCCTCGGGCCAGGCATGCAGATCACGATCCTTTTGGTCCGCATCCCCGGCCTGATAGCCGGACACGAACCGGGCCGGCAGCCCTGCCTGCCGACAGACTTCCAGAAAGACCAGGGTCACGTCCCGGCAGGCCCCGCGCGAAAGCGCAAGCGTCCGGGCCGGTTCCCATACCCCCGGCGCCTCGCGCACCTCCACCCGCACGTTACGGTACAGCCAGTCCGTCAGGCAGTTGAGAAAGTCCACGGGAAGCCCCCCGCAGGCCGCCGCAAGCTCCATGCCCAGGCCACCGCAGGCCGGGCAGCCCTGTGCCGCCAGATACGGCCCAAGGGCCTCCCGTTCGTGTTCGGACAACTGCACCGGCAGATGCGCGGCCGCAGGGTCCAGCAGATAGTCGAAGGGATTGGCGCGAAGCGTCCGGGCCTCGAACCGGGTGCAGACCGTCAGGGACTCGTGCAGGCCGTCGAACCACAGCCGGGTGGCGGGATTGCCGCTGGCGTCGAGGATGTCGCACCGCCCGGCTGGCGGCGGGGAGACCTCCAGGGAAAAAAAACCGAGGCGCTGGGAGGCGCTGTCCAGGGGCGCAAGCCGCACCAGGTGCGGCTCGAGAAAGACCGGGCGGCTGTAGCGGTAGCTGGTTTCGTGCTCGCCCCTAAACAGCACCGGCCTCATCCTCCAGCTTGCTGGAAACAAGCTTGCGGGTCGTGGGAGACAGCTCGGCCGCGATGGCCTCGATCCATTCCGAGGGCAGGGCCCGCACGCTCTCGCGCAGCCGCTCTTGCCACCAGGTGGAGATGTGGGCCAGGTCGGACTGCTCGAAGCGGTGCTCCACCAGGACGAAGGAGCCCTTGGAATAGACCACCACGTCCAGGGGGAAGTCCACCCCGGCGGCGCTGATGCGGGTGGAGTCGAAGGCCAGGCAGCCCACCTTGAGGGCGAAGTGGATGGAGTCGGCATATTTGAGGGTGCGGTCCAGCACGGGCTTGCCGTAGCCGGTCTCGCCGATGATGTGGTACGGCGTGCCCGCGTTGATCTCCACCCAGTTGCCCTGGGGATAGACGAGGTACAGCTTGTGGGTGGCGTCGCCCGAGAGCTGGCCGCCCATGATCACATGGATGTTGAACTGAAGGCCGGACTCGTCGAGAAAGTCCTTGTCCTCCCTGGCCACCCGCCGGATGACGTCGGCGAAGATGTTCACGGCCTTGTACAGCTTGTTGGGCGGCGGGCAGGTCTCCAGGGCCTCCTCGAAGTAGGTGACCACCTTGTCGCGCACCGAGCGCAGGCCCGAGGTCATGAAAAAGAGCACCCCGCCGTCGATCTCGTAGGTGCTGAGCTTCTGGCCCGTGGTCATCTCGTTGCCCGCCACGATGCGGGTGTCGGAGATGCCCACCAGGCCCTCTTCCACGGTAATGCCAAGGCAAAAGGTCATTGGTCCACCTGTTGGAGGGGCGTGGGGTCGTGGTATCCGAAAAACTCCCGCCCGAGCTGCGTGTCGATGGTGTTCATGCGGGTCTGCAGGCGATCCGTGAACTGGTGCAGACCTTGCTCGAAAACGTCCTCGATGGTCAAGTAGGACAGATCCGAACACAATTGCCCCAACAGCCGCTCGCTGCCGCGCGAAAAATGCCCCACCCGGGTGCCGGTGATGTCGTGCAGGGCGCGCTGGGCGCTGCCCAGGCCGTAGATGATGGAGCGCGGGAAGTCGTGGTCGAAAAGCAAAAACTCCGCCACCCTGGCCGGAGAGATGCGGCCCCGGAGGCGACGGTAGGCGTTGAGCGCGCTGGTGGCCCGCAAAAGCGCCGACCAGTGGATGGAGTCGAAGCTCTGGGGCGCGCCGCTTAAGCCCGGCAAGAGCAGGTGGCAGTTGACGTCGAGAATGCGCGAGGTCTTGTCGCAACGCTCCAGTTGCCGCCCCAGGCGCGAGAAGTGCCAGGCCTCGTCGTGGATCATGGCGTCCCGGGAGATGCCCTCCAGGATGAAATCGCGGACCTTGATCTCCTGGCAGAACTCCGAGGGGTTGTCCACGACGGCCAGCGGATTTTTGGCCGCGTCATGCACCAGGTGGTAGTAGATGTTGATCTGCTCCCACATCTCGTAGGGAATGACCTCGCGGATGGCCCGGGCGTTTTCCCGGGCGGCCCACAGGCAGGAGGCGATGGAGTTGGCGTAGCCCCGTTCGAAGCACAGAAAGGTGGTCACGGTGGCCGCGTCGTAGGCCCCGTACCGCTCCTCGAAAAGGGTATGGTCGCCGCTGGCGATGACCAGGGGCCGCCATTCCCCGGCGCCGGCCCCGGGCAGATCCAGGGTCAGGTGCCAGTTGACCTCCACGAACCGGGCCAGATTCCCGGCCCGTTCCAGATACCGGCTCATCCAATAGACGGCGTTGGCCACGCGCGCGAGCATGGATCACCTTTCCTCGGTTAGTGTTTGAGCACCCAGGTGTCCTTGCTGCCCCCGCCCTGGGAGGAATTGACCACCAGCGACCCTTTTTTCAGGGCCACCCGGGTCAGCCCCCCGGGGATGACCTGTACGTCGCCGCCATGCAGGATGTAGGGCCGAAGGTCCACATGGCGGCCCTCGAAGTGGTCCCCCACGATAACCGGAGCCCGGGAGAGCATGAGCGCGGGCTGGGCGATGTAATTCCTGGGCCGGTCCTGGATGCGCCGTGTGAACTCCTCGCGCTCGGCCCGGGTCGAGCCGGGGCCGACGAGCATGCCGTAGCCCCCGGATTCGTTGGCGGCCTTGACCACCATGGTCTCCAGATTGTCCAGGACGAAGGCCCGGTCGGCGTCGCGCCAGCACAGGTAGGTGGGCACGTTGGGCAGAAACGGCGTCTCGCCCAGATAGTAGCGGATGATCTCCGGGACGAAGGCGTAGACCACCTTGTCGTCGGCCACGCCGGTTCCCGGGGCGTTGGCCAGGCAGACGTTTCCGGCCCGGTAGGCGGACATGATCCCCGGCACCCCGAGCAGGGACTCGGGCCGGAACGCCAGGGGATCCAAAAAGTCGTCGTTCAAGCGGCGGTAGATGACGTCCACCTTTTTGAGGCCCTTGGTGGTGCGCATGTAGACGAAGTCGTTTTCCACGATCAGGTCGTGGTTCTGCACCAGCTCAATGCCGGTCTGAAGCGCCAGGAACGAATGCTCGAAATAGGCCGAGTTGTAGATGCCGGGGGTGAGAAGCGCCACGCAGGGCTGGGCCACGGGGTGCGGCGCCATGCGCAAAAGCATGTCCAAAAGCCTGGCCGGATAGTCGTCCACGGGCCGCACCCGCGAGGCGGCGAAGACCTCGGGCAGGGTGCGCTTCATGAGCCGCCGGTTGGCCAGCACGTAGGACACCCCCGAGGGACAGCGCAGATTGTCCTCCAGGACGTAAAAGACGCCCTTTTCATCGCGCACCAGGTCCGTGCCCGTGACGTGGCACCAGATGCCCCGGGGCGGGTTGATACCCATGCAGGCGGGCAGAAAGCCCTCGGCGGTCTCGATGATCTCGCGCGGGATGACCCCGTCGCGCAGGATCTTCTGGTCGTGGTAGATGTCGTCGAGAAACAGGTTCAGGGCGAAGATGCGCTGCTTGAGCCCGATCTCGACCTTGTCCCAGTCTTTCGCCGACACCACGCGCGGCACCACGTCGAAGGGAAAGATCTTCTCCGTGCCCTGCTCATGGCCGTAGACCGTAAACGTGATCCCCAGGTCGTAGAGGGCCTTTTCGGCCTTCTGCTGGCGGCGCGACAGCTCGCCCTCGGGCAGGGACTCGATTTTTTCCACCAATAGCCGCGTGCCGTCCCGGGCTACGCCGGGGGCGGCGAACATTTCGTCGTGGAACGGACCCAGGTCGTATCCGGTGAACTTCATGCACGCCCCGCTTTGCACAATATTGTTATTTTCCGGCAATATGCCCCCGGCCCCCGGCCCCTGTCAACACGCGCCACGGCTCATGATACGTAAAATTTATCAATTTTGTTAAAATACAGCCTTTTCCAGCCAGACCAAACCCAGGTCCGGCGACCGTCAGTGCCCCCCTTTGGCCGGGCGGCTTGTCAAGCGCGACAGGGCGGGGGTATTTCAGGCGTCATGCCAGACCATATGCACAGGAGACGCACCACCGAACGCCCCGGGCGGCCGCCTGGGCAGACCGCCCGCCAGAGGGCGAACCGCACCTTTTCGCCCTCCCCGGCCCGTCCGACGCGCCTGCCCCCCGGATCGTCCCGGACAGCCCGCTCAGGCCCCTCGACCCGGCCAGTCCGGCCAGCCAGGGTCGCAACCGGCGGCGGGCGTCGCCCATGACCCCCAGGCTCTCCCTGCCGCCCCCGGCCGACGTGCTGGTGCTCGGCGCCGGGCTGGCCGGACTGGCCGCCGCCCGGGCCGCCCTGGAGGCCGCGCCCGGGAGCGTCGTGACGGTTGCCGCGCCGCAGGGCGGCCCCTCGGGATCGTCGTTCGCCAACATGCACGACCGCCTGGGCCTGCATGCCCCGGCCACGAGCGGGGAACGCCAGGACTTTTGCCGCGAGGCCCTGGCCCTGGGCCGCCCCGGGATGGTTGACGAAGGGCTTGTCAAAATTCTGGCGGAGGAGGCCCTGGAGCGCCGCCAGGAACTGGAGGCCCTGGGCGTGGCCTTCGTGCGCGACGATACCGGCGCACCGCGTCTTTTCCCGGCCTGCTTCAGCCCCCAGTCCCGGAGGGCTGCGGTTTTTGGCGACCTGGCCCATGCCTACCGGGTCATGGCCGACCGGGTGGCGTCCCTGGGCGGACGGCTGGCCCCGGGACTGACCGCCGTGTCGCTTTTGCAGGAATCGCCCGGGGCCCGGGTGTTGGGGGCGCTGTGCGAGGACGCCGCCGAGGGACTTGCCGTTTTGCCCGCCCGGGCCGTGGTGGCCGCCATGGGCGGCCCGGCCTCGCTTTTTCTCCACAACCAGGCGGGCCAGGGCGGCACAGGAACCGGGCACGGCATCCTGGCCGCAGCCGGGGCGGCCCTGGCCAACACGGCCTATCTGCAATGGATGTGGGCCCGGCTGCCGAGCCGGGCCTTCTGGCCGGTGTGGAGCCTTTTTGGCGACGCAGCTTTCCTCCTGAACCGCCAGGGACACCCCGTGCCCCTCCCCGACACGGTGCGGGCCGCCTCACTGTCCCGGGCCGACCACTGCCCCCTGGGCCACGGCCTGGCCGACGCCGCCCTGGACCGCTTTGTCCTGGACCATGCCGACACGTTGGGTGTGGCCGACATCCAGGCGTCGGCCCCTGGCGGGGGCACGGAACGCTTCCAGGCGGCGCTTCTGGCCCATGCCGGAAACGGCGGGGCCATCATCGACGCGGATGGCCGCACCACGGTCCCCGGGCTGTTCGCCGCCGGGGAATGCGCCACGGGCATGCATGGGGCCAACCGCCTGGGCGGGGCCATGGTGGCGGCCTGTCTGGTCTTCGGCGCCCGGGCCGGGAGGGCGGCGGCTACGACGCCGGACCACCTCCCGGACCTCACCCGGAGTCTTGTGGCACAGCGTGTGCATGAATATCATCGCAACCCGCGCCAGCGTGAGGCCGCGCGATGTTTTCTGGCCCACGCCCTGCAACGGCACGGACTTCCCCGGGATGATCGCCACGGACTGGATCTCTTGAAACCCCTGGCTGATCGCAGGCGGACCATCTCGGACATCCTGGCCGTGCGCATGATCGATTCGGCGCTTATTTTCGCCCAGGGTCGCTCCTGATTTTTCCCGATGTGGGCGCAATATGCCTGCACAGGGTAAAGATTGCCCGACTTCTGCCGATAATGTTAGGAAACCGAACGATCAAGTTAAGGACGCAGACACCATGGCCACCACCTCGACAGCCGCTCATCCATTGGAACAACAGGATATTGACGGTGAGGCTTGTGCTGCCGGAAAAGGCCTGTTATGTGAGACGAAAACCCGGCAATTTGGTCGCCCCATGAACGATCTCACGGTTCTGCCGCTTCGCAAGCAATACTACGCCCCCAGCAAGGACACCTGGGTGCTGGCCATCCTGGACGCCCTTTCCCTGGACAGCAATCTCTCCCAACGCGATCTGGGCCGCCGCCTGGGCATCAGCGGCGCGGTGATCAACCAACGCCTGCGTGAGCTGCAAAACCGCAGCCTGCTGCGTTTCGAGGTCCGCAACGGCAAAAGCTACCGCTATATCCTCACCCCCGAGGGGGAAAGTCTGCGCGAGGAGATGGTTTCCCGGTGCACCAGCGAGGCCATCCACATCTACACGGCGCTCAAACGCCACTGTCGGGAGCGCCTGGAATGGCTTCGGGCCAGGAACATCATAAAGATCGCCATGTTCGGGGCTTCCGAAACCTGCGAGGTGGTCATTTCGGCCTTAAGCGACATGCCGTTTAAGGTCATGGCCCTGGTGGACAACGACGTGGCGAAGCACGGCACGGTTTTTCACGGCTATGTCGTCTCGTCGCCCAGAATATTGGAGTTGGTGGACTGCCAGGCCGTGTTGATTACCTCTTTTGGCCGACAATCCGAGATTCGTGAACAGCTAGCGCCCTTGTGCCGCACAAGAGGGGTGGAGATCGTGAGCCTATGAACACCGTAAAAGGCATCCGCATCGCTTCCGGACGACACATCGGCCCCGGGGAACCATGCTTTATCGTGGCCGAAATCGGCAACAACCATCAAGGGGATCTGAGCATCGCCCGGGACATGGTCTACGCCGCCGCCGCGGCCGGGGCGGACGCGGTGAAGTTTCAAAAGCGCGACATGGACTGCCTGTTCACCCGGGCAGGCAAGGAAGCCCCCTACGGCGGCAAACACAGCTTCGGCCCCACCTACGGCGAACATCGCCTGGCCCTGGAACTGGGCATTGAGGCCATGGCCGAACTCAAGGCCCTGTCCGAAAAGCTCGGTCTGGTCTTTTTCGCCTCGGCCTGGGATCTGGTCAGCGCCCGGGAGATGCTGGACCTGGGCATGGAAATTTTCAAGGTCTGCTCGGCGGATCTGGTCAACATCCCCCTGCTGCGGCTGGTGGGCGAGGCCGAGGTGCCGGTGATCATGTCCACGGGCATGAGCGACTGGCAGGACGTGGACGTGGCCGTGGCCGAGATGCGCCGCTACCATGAACGCATGGTGCTCCTGCATTGCAACAGTTCCTATCCCTGCCCCGACGAACTTGTGGGGCTCCCGGTCATGAACGCCATGGCCAAACGCTACAGCCTGCCCGTGGGCTATTCCGGCCACGAGACCGGCCTGGGGCCGAGCATCGCCGCCGTGGCCATGGGGGCCTGCGTGGTGGAGCGCCACTTCACCCTGGACCGCTCCCAGCGCGGCACCGACCATCAGGCGTCGCTCGAACCCGGCCATTTCGCGGGCCTGTGCGCCATGATCCGGGAGACCGAGGCGGCCTTGCGCCTGCGCAAAAAGCAGGTCTGCCCCACCGAACGGTCATCGGCCGCCAAGCTGCGCAAAAGCATCGTGTTCGCCCGCGACCTTCCGGCCGGACATGTCCTGTCCCAGGCCGACATCACGGTCAAATGCCCGGGAACGGGCATCTCGCCGGTGCAGTGGGACGAGGTGCTGGGGAGCCGCCTGACGCGCAGCGTCCTGTGCGAGGAGCTTGTGGACTGGGACGCCCTGGCCGTGGACCAGCCGTCCGCGACCATGTCCGGGCGCTCGTAACCCGGGGCGACGCTCGGGGACGGCCCCGTCAGGCCAGCCGTCCCGGCCATGGCGCCGCCAGGGGAGAAGGCATGCGCATCGTGATGATCGCCGAGAACGATCCGGCCGGGGTGGGGTCGCTTTTGCGAAGCGCGCTGACCCGGCATACGGACCATGTCTGTCGGCTGGTCACCACCCAGACGCGCTACACCCACAACTGGGAAAAAGACCTGCATGTGCCCCTGCTCGACGCGGCAGGCCTGGACGAACTGGCCACGGTCCTTGAGACGGCCGACGTCTTCCATTTCCACATGCTGGCCGACGAGCACATGCCCCTGGGGCCGCTCACGGCCGCCCCGTTCATGACCAACAAGGCCATCGTCCACCACCACCACGGCCACCACGTCTTCCGGGCTCATCCGGAACTCTTCCAGAAGAAATACCGCGACCTGGGGCGAAAAAACCTGCTGGTCTGCACCCCGGACCTGCTTCTCAAGCTGCCCGGGGCCCGCCTGCAGCCCAATCTCGTGCCCCAGAACGATCCCCGATACCTGCCGCATCCGCGCCCGTCCGACGGCCGGGTGCGGCTTGGGCACTCCCCCACCCGCAAGGACTTGAAAAACACCGACGAGCTTTTGGCGGTCCACGCCCGGCTGGCCAGGGAGCTGCCCCTGGACCTGGACCTCATCGACGACGTCCCCCATGTGGAATGCCTGGCCCGCAAACAGGCCTGCGACATCGTCTTCGACCACATGCAGGGCTACTACGGCATGTCCTCGCTGGAGGCCCTGTCCCAGGGCATGCCGACCATCGCCGGGCTCGACGACTGGAACACGGCGACCATCCGGGAATTCTTCGGCGTGGACGAGCTCCCCTGGGTGGCGGCCCGCACGGCCGACGATCTGGAAGCCCGCCTGCGCGAACTGGTCGCCTCTCCGGACGAACGACGCCGCATCGGTCGGGCCTCCCGGACCTTCATGGAGACGGTCTGGAGCGAGGAGCGCCTCACAGCCGCCCTGTGCGATTTCTACGCCGCCTTGCGCTGATCGCGCCTCGCCCCGCCCCGGCGCCTCCTTCTTTTTTCTCAAACACGCCCTGCCAGCCGGAACATCCCGCAAGCCCGGGCGCGCACCATGTCCGGGCGACTCCGGTCGGCGCGGTCGCCGGTCCTATCCGAAGTCCATGCCGGAGTCCCGGTTGACAGGCCCGGGGTCCGGGATTATCTCACAACTGTTTGGCGACTTCGCCAAGGAGCTGCCCATGCACGAACTGCCCACCACACCACGGCCGACCACGGAAATGTTTGCCGAGCGGGCCCGGGTCATCAAGGCCCTGGCGCATCCCTCGCGGCTTCTGATTGTGGACGAACTGTCGAGGGGCGAGCGGTGCGTGTGCGAACTGACCGAGCTTGTGGGCCACGACATCTCCACGGTTTCCAAGCACCTGGCGGTGCTCAAGCGGGTCGGCATCGTGGCCGACGAAAAACGCGGCCTTCAGGTCTATTACCGCCTCAAGACGCCATGTGTGCTGAATTTTTTTGCATGCATCGAGAACGTGCTCCGGGACCGGTAAAAAATTTTTCGCCACTTCTTGGCGAAATCGCCAAGTACTGGCCCCCCTGGGGACACGCCAGGGCCGACCACGGGGGGGCAGGCGGGATGGTCGGACGGCGCGAGGGGTTCATGGACAAACAGTCCATATCGGACATCCTGGACAGTCTTCTCCAGGAAGAAACATCCAACTGCTGGCGGAGTCCGTTGCGAACGTGGTGCGACAATGAACAAATGCGATGCCAAGACCTGCGCCTGTGCCGATGAGGCGAAACCCATGGAAGAAATCCGTCCGCAAAATAACGCGCGTCTCCTGAAGTACCTGGCGGCGCTCGTGCCGTCGCTGGTCCTGTGGTGGCTGGTGTACGGCCAGTTGGCCGCCGTGGCCCGGCATCTGACCCAGGACGTGTTCGGCCTGGCCGCTGGCAGCCACGCCGCCGAGGCCGTGGAATTTTTCCTCTACGACACCCCCAAGGTGCTCATGCTCCTGACCCTGGTGGTTTTCGGCGTGGGCATCCTGCGTTCCTTTTTCACGCCGGAGCGCACGCGGCGGGTTTTGGCCGGGAGGCGGGAGTCGGCCGGAAACGTGATGGCCGCCCTGTTGGGCATTGTCACGCCGTTTTGCTCCTGCTCGGCCGTGCCGCTTTTTATCGGCTTCGTCACCGCCGGGGTGCCGCTTGGGGTCACCTTTTCCTTCCTGATCGCCGCCCCCATGGTCAACGAGATCGCCCTGGTCTTGCTCTACGGCCTCCTGGGATGGAAGGTCGCGGCGCTGTATCTGGCCACCGGGCTGTCCATCGCCATGGTCGCCGGGTGGGTGATCGGAAAACTGAACCTCGAAAACCAGATCGAGGACTGGGTTAGGGAGATGCGCTCGGACCCGAACCAGATTCCGGACACGCGGATGCCCTTTGCCGAACGGATCGCGGCCGGGCTTGCGGCGGTCAGGGACATCGTGGGCAAGGTCTGGGTGTATGTGGTCCTGGGCATCGCCGTGGGGGCGGGCATCCACGGCTACGTGCCGGAAGGGTTCATGGCCCAGATCATGGGCAAGGGGGCCTGGTGGTCCGTGCCCGTGGCGGTCCTTATCGGCATCCCCATGTATTCCAACGCGGCGGGCATCGTACCCGTGGTGGAGGCGCTGTTGGGCAAGGGCGCGGCCCTGGGCACGGTTCTGGCCTTCATGATGGCGGTCATCGCCCTGTCGCTGCCGGAGATGGTCATCCTGCGCAAGGTCTTGAAACCCCGGCTCATCGCCGCCTTCGCGGGGGTCGTCGGCCTGGGCATCCTTTTCGTGGGCTATCTGTTCAACCTGCTCGTCTAAAAAGGAGATATCGTATGGACATCAAGGTGCTGGGGCCCGGCTGTCCCAAATGCAAGGACGCAGAAAAGCTGGCCCTGGACGCGGTGCGGGAATCCGGCGTGGAGGCCAATGTGGAGAAGGTTTCGGATCTGAAGGACATCATGAGTTACGGGGTGTTTTCCACCCCGGCCGTGGTCATCGACGGCGTGGTCAAATCCGTGGGCAAGGTTCCCTCGAAGAAGGAGTTTTTGTCCTGGATCAAACCGGCGTAACGCCCGGGACCGCCCAGGCCGCGTGGACCGGAAGGGGCCTGCGGCCAGGAAGGCCGCCCCCCGGGCCGCCCCGAAAAGGCCGGTGGATGCCGCCTCTGCAAGGATGGCCATGGACCAGTTCTTTCTGACCGTAAACCAGTGGATGACCAGCGGCACGGCCATCGCCGCCCTGGGCTGTTTCCTCTGGGGCATGCTCAGCGTGCTGCTCAGCCCCTGCCATCTGGCCTCCATCCCGCTCATCGTGGGCTACGTCGGCGGCCAGGACGAATCGCTGAAGGGCTGCAGCGCGGCGCTTTGCGCGGTCCTTTTCACGCTGGGGCTTTTCATCACCATCGCCCTGGTGGGCGTGGCATGCGCCCTTCTGGGCCGGATGCTGGGCGATGTCGGCTCCTGGTGGACGATCCTCATCGGGCTGGTCCTGGTCTGGGTCTCCCTGGATATGCTCGGGGTGGCCCGCTGCTCCATGTCCGGCAGCCTCATGGGGAAAATCCGCCTGCAAGGACTCTCGGGGGCCTTTGTCCTGGGGCTTGGATACGGGATGTTATCCGGCTCCTGCACCTTCGGCTTCATCGCCCCCATCCTGGCGGTCATCACCATCCAGGACCGGCTGGCCACGGGCTTGCTTTTCATCCTGCTTTTCGGCATCGGGCACTGTCTGCCCATCGTGGCGGCCGGAAGCTCCACGGCCTGGGTCAGGCGCATGCTGGCCAAAAGCTCCTTCCACAAGGCCAGCGGGCGGTTCCGGAAACTGGCCGGGGGCATGATCGCCCTTCTGGGCCTCTCCTTCATCGCCAGACCCTTTCTCGAATCGTGAGGGACAGGATGCTCGTGATACGCAAAACGCTCATGCAGTCGTTTTTTTTGGTGGCCATGGCCGTGGTGGCCGGGCTGGCCGTCAACGCCCTGCGCCCGGACGGGCTGCCCCTGGCCGGGGCCGCGCCAAGCGCCGTCACCCTGCCTGCGGACAAAACGGACATCGCCCTCAAGGACGCGGTGGTGCTGTCCCTGTCCAAGCGGGCGGTCTTTTTGGATGCCAGAACCGGCTTTGAATTCGCCGACGGCCATATCCAGGGTGCGGTGAGCGTCCCGGTGGACGATTTCGAGCGCATCTTCCCCGGCATCGAGAAAGACCTCGCCGGAAAGGATGCGGTCATCGCCTATTGCGACGGGGAACACTGCCCCTTAAGCGGCGAACTGGCCGGAAAGCTTGCGGCGCGCGGCGTGAAAAACGTCTACGTCCTGAAAAACGGCTGGACCCTGTGGAACAACGAGGGGCTTCCGGTGGAGAAGGGACAGTGAGACGGGACGCGCCGTCCCGGCCCCCGGCCAGGGCGGAAGTCTGGCTCTTTACGGCCCTGCGGCTTTTTCTGGCCGGGCTTTTTGCCTACGCCAGCCTGGACAAGATCGCCCACCCGGACCAGTTCGCGGCCATCCTCCGCGATTACCGGCTGCTGCCCCAGGCGGCCGTCCCCTTCACGGCCGTGGTCCTGCCCTGGCTGGAGGCGGTGCTGGCCCTGGCGTTGGCCCTGGGGAAATGGCGCGAGGGCGCGCTTTTTCTGTCCGCCGCCCTGCTGGCCGTCTTCTGGGCCTCCCTGGCGGTCAACATGTCCCGGGGCCTGGACGTCAGTTGCGGCTGTTTCTCCACGGCCAAGGACAGCGGCGGCAACATGGCCTGGTATCTCGTCCGCGACGGCTTTTTCGTCCTGGCCGGGCTGGCCGCCTGGCATCTGGGGGTGTGGCGGAGGAGGCGGCCCCCGGGCGGCTGAACCGGCGCGATGCCGCATCCGCCTTTTTCCCTCTGCCCACGGCTTGTCTTTTCCTCCCGCGCGTGATCTTTTTCTGGCCGCGTCGCCCGCATACCCGCCTCCAGATGTACAACATCATATGCCCGGCGACGTCCCGGGACACGACGAAGGACGGACGCCATGCAAAAAATCCTCCTGATCTGCCTGGCCGGGGCCTGCGGCACCCTGGCCAGATACTGGCTCTCGGGCGCGGTCTACGGCCTGATGGGCCGGGATTTCCCCTGGGGCACCAGCGCCGTGAACATCCTGGGCTGCTTCCTCTTCGGCCTGGTCTGGGTGATGTCCGAAGAACGCGGCATCCTCCCTCCCCAGTTCCGCCTCATCGCCCTGGTGGGATTTATGGGGGCCTTCACCACCTTTTCCACGTTCATCTTCGAAAGCGCCGAACTGGCCCGGACCTCGGAATGGCTCAGGCTCGGCCTGAACATGCTCGGGCAAAACATCGTGGGATTTGCGGCCTGCATCCTGGGCATGGCCCTGGGCCGAATCATTTAGGACAAGGAGGAGCGCCATGTCGACCATGGTTCCCGTGCAGCTGTTGCGCGTTTATTGCGGCGAGGCCACGCGGCATGACGGCATGCCCCTGTACGAGGCCCTGCTGAAAGCGGCCCGCGCCCACGGCATGGCCGGGGCCACGGTGATGCGGGGGTTCATGGGCTTTGGGGCCGACAGCCTGCTGCACACGGCCAGGATTCTGCGGCTCTCCGAAGATCTGCCGGTGATCGTGGAGATCGTGGACAGCCCGGAGCGCATGGCCGATTTCCTGCCCGTGGCCCAGGCCATGGTCACCAAGGGAACGCTGGTCCTGGAAGAGGCCAGGGGCGCCATATGCCCGCCGCCGCTCCGCCCGGACGGGGAGGATTGAGGCTCGCGGAGACGAAACGCGGCGTGCGCCCGGGCGAAGGTCCGGGCACTTGGTCCGCAACATCAGCCATGACGCGGAGGGGATGCATGAACGCCGAAGAAAAACGTCTGGCCGAGGCCCGGGAGGGCCGGGCCGCCTGGAAACGGTTCGGCCCCTACGTCAGCGAACGCCAGTGGGGCGTCGTGCGCGAGGACTACAGCGAAACGGGCGACGCCTGGAACGCCTTTCCCCACGACCAGGCCCGGTCCCGGGCCTACCGCCACGGCGAGGACGGCCTGGCCGGAATCAGCGACGACCGGCTGGTGCTGTGCTTCGCCCTGGCCCTGTGGAACGGCCGCGACCCCATCCTCAAGGAACGGCTCTTCGGCCTGGCCAACGAGGAGGGCAACCATGGGGAGGACGTCAAGGAATACTACTATTACCAGGACAGCACGCCCACCCATTCCTACATGCGCTACCTCTACAAGTATCCCCAGGCGGCCTTTCCCTACGAGGATCTGATCCGCACCAACGCGGCCCGGTCGCGGGTCGAACCGGAATACGAGCTTGTCGACACCGGCGTTTTTCACGAGAGCCGCTATTTCGACGTGTTCGTGGAATACGCCAAGGCCGCGCCAGACGACATCCTGGTCCGGATCACCGTCCACAACCGGGGACCGGAGGCGGCCCGGCTGCACCTGTTGCCCACCCTGTGGTTCCGCAACACCTGGTCCTGGCCGGGAGGGGGCGCCAAGCCCGAGATCCGGGCCATGGACGCCCAGGGACGGCAGGCCATCCTGGCCCGGCACGCCGACCCGGAAGAGGCGGCCCGGCTGCCCGGGCATGTGTTGCTGTGCGACGGCGGCTTTGAACTGCTTTTCACGGAAAACGAGACCAACACCGAGCGTCTCTTCGGACAAAAAAACGCCTCCCCCTACGTCAAGGACGCCTTCGACGCCTTCCTGATCCACGGCCGGGCCGAGGCCGTCAATCCCGCCCGCACGGGCACCAAGGCCTGCGCCCACTACGATCTGACGGTGGCCCCGGGAGAGGCGGCCGTAATCCGCCTGCGGCTGTGCGCCTCCTACAGCCGCCTGGACGAAACCCCCTTCGGGCGGGAGTTTGCAGACATCTTCGACCGGCGCATCCGTGAGGCGGACGCGTTCTACGCCGACGTGATCCCGGCCACGGCCAGTCCGGACGAGGCCCGCATCATGCGCCAGGCCCTGGCCGGGATGCTGTGGACCAAACAGTTCTACAGCTTCGACGTGGACGTCTGGCTGCGGGAGCGCGGGGCCCATCCGCTGCGCGGCGACACCCGCCACTGCCGGAATCGGGAATGGTTCCACATGAAAAACGAACACATCATCTCCATGCCCGACAAGTGGGAATATCCCTGGTATGCGGCCTGGGATCTGGCCTTCCACGCCATCGCCCTGTCGCTGGCGGACATTGATTTCGCCAAGGAGCAGCTTTCGCTCATGCTGCGCGCCGACTACCTGCACCCAAACGGCCAGCTCCCGGCCTACGAATGGAACTTCAGCGACGTCAATCCCCCGGTCCACGCCTGGGCCGCCCTTTTTCTCTACCGCACAGAGCAATCCGCCACCGGGCGGGGCGATCTGGCCTTTCTCAAGCGATCCTTCACCAAACTCCTGCTCAACTTCACCTGGTGGGTGAACCGCAAGGACCGCTTCGGCAAAAACGTCTTCGAGGGCGGGTTCCTCGGCCTGGACAACATCGGGGTCTTCGACCGCAGCAAGGGCCTGCCCGCCGGAGGATGCCTGGAGCAGGCCGACGGCACGGCCTGGATGGCCCTTTTTTGCCAGAACATGATCGAGATGAGCCTGGAAATGGCCTGCGACGATCCCGCCTGCGAAGACCTCCTGCACAAGTTCCTGGAGCACTTCCTGTGGATCGCCTCGGGCATGAACCGCCTGGGCCCGGAAGGCATGTGGGACGAGGAGGACGGGTTCTACTACGACCTACTGCGCCTGCCCGACGGCAGCGCCAGCCGTCTCAAGGTCCGGTCCATGGTCGGACTTCTGCCCCTGTGCGCCGCCACCATCCTCGAAAAAAGGCAGCGCGACCGCGTGCCGGACATCATGGACGCCTTGCACGCCCGCCTTGGGCGCATGCCGGAACTGGCGCACAGCCTGCATCCCCTGGGACCAGGCCACCACGGCGTGGCCGACCGGGAGCTTTTGTCCCTGGTGGACGAGGGCAGGCTGCGCCGCATCCTGTCCCGCATGCTTGATGAAAACGAATTCTTAAGCCCCTACGGCATCCGCTCCATGTCCCGGCACCACCGGGACCATCCCTACAGCATCCATGTGCATGGCCAGGAACACCGGGTGGCCTACGTCCCCGGGGATTCGGACAGCGGCATGTTCGGCGGCAACTCCAACTGGCGCGGTCCCGTGTGGATGCCCGTCAACCAGCTCATCATCCGGGCGCTTCTGCAGTATTACCGCTATTACGGCGAGGCCTTCCGGATCGAATGCCCCACAGGCTCCGGGGTGATGATGAACCTCTTCGAGGTCAGCCGGGAGATTTCCGGGCGACTGGTGCGCCTGTTTACGCGCGGCGAGGACGGCAGGCGGCCGATCTTTGGGAACAGCGACCTGTTCCAAAACGACCCCCACTGGCGGGACCACCTGCTTTTCCACGAGTTTTTTCACGGCGACGACGGCCACGGCCTGGGGGCCGCGCACCAGACAGGCTGGACCGGGCTGGTGGCCAAGCTGATCCAGCTTTACGGCAACATAGACGCCACCCAGATGCTGGCGGCCGACGGCGGGAAGGTGTTCGTGAAACGGGAGTAAGACCCGGGTGGCCCGCGGCGCGACAGGGAGACTTCCCCGGGCGTCGCGGCCAGACGCGCCTACGGCCCGGTCAAAACGCCAGGACGAAGGAGCCGTAGATCATGTCGCCCGACAGGCGGTTTTTGGCCGCCACATCGTGCAGCCACTTGGCGAAAAGCGTCACGTGGGCGCTGCCCAGGGTGGCGGTGTAGGTCACGGCCGGGCCGATGCCCGCCGCCTGGGACATGTAGGCCCCGAGCTTGGCCCCGGAACCCGTGTCCGGCGTGGTCTGGGCGTAGAGATACCCCACCCCGCCCAGGGCCAGGCGCTCGTTGACGTGGTAGGCCGCCGTCCAGTCGAGGTGGAGTTCGTGGCCGCTTTGGTACTGGGTGGCTTCGTTTTCCGTGCTCATCATATACCCGGCGTTGAACGACACCTCGTATCCCTTGGGCGAAAGCCAGGTGAAGGCCGCGTTGGCGTCGAAGGTCACGTAGTTCATGCCCAGGTTGGTCAGCACGTTGGGGTTGTAGTAGCCCGTGGGCAGAAAAACCAGGGGCGAAAGCACGATATGGCATTCGCCCAGGTTCCAGGCCATGATCAAGGGCATGAGGATGATGTCCGACAGCCCGCCCCGGTTGCCGCCCCCGGCCTTCTGGATGTGCCCTTCCCGGAACTGCTTGGTCTTGTACGAACCCGTCAGGAAGTCGGCGGCCATGCTGCCCTGGACGCCCAGGTCGACGATCATGGGGATGCCCACGCCAAGGCCCATGAGGCCCCCGATGGCCGGGACGTCGGTCAGATAGGTGAGCTTGGTCAGATTCATGTACATCCGGGTGTCCAGATCCCCATAGACCCGGCCGCCCTTGATGGCGCCGCTCAAATGCGCCGACTGGAACATGAAGTCGTTGCGCAGGTAGAGTCCCGCCGCCGGGACGTATCCCATCAGGAAATCGCCGTAGGCCCCCTGGATGTAGTGGCTCGCGCCGCCCTCCATGGCCCGGGCGGAGAGCGGGCAGGCGGCCAGAAAAAACAGGATAAACATCGCCTGGAGCAAGGCCGGGCGGCGGTGAACGTACGTCCTGACGGTGCCGGTCATCATGCATCTCCCTCGCGCCGTGCGGCGCGGTCCATGCCGGGACGTGTTTTCGAAGCCGCCTCCCCGGTCCCGGCCGGGGAGGGAAGCGCCGTGCGGTTTTTCTGGTCTATTGGGCCTGATACGCCACGTTGCCGCCGACAATGGTCGCCACTACACCGGTATCCTTGATACGCTCCGGCGGCAACGTGAAGATGTCCCCGGACAGCACCGTCATGTCTGCGAATTTGCCGACCTCGATGCTTCCCTTGACATGGGCCTCGCCCATGGAAGCCGCCGCCCAGATGGTCCACATCCGCAAGGCGTCCTCCACGCTGACAGCCTGCTCGGGCTGGAATTCCCCCATGTCCGAGGTGCGGGTGACGGCTGCGGCCATGGCCTTGATGGGGCTGATGTTGCCCAGGTAGATCCCGGTCATGTCCGTGCTGGCGGCGGGTTCGAGCCCGGCGTCGATCATGCTCTTGAACCTGAACCCCGAGGCGGCCAGATCCTGCGGCATGTTCTCGAAGTCCGCCCGCACCAGGGCCAGAAGCCAGATGGGCTGGACGGCGATGCGCAGTCCCTGGGCCTTCAAGGCCTTGGCCCGGGCAAGCTGCGCGTCCTTGAGCTGGAACATGCCGAAATGCTCGATGCGGACCAGGGGCGGCCTGTTTTTGGACCCGAGAACCTTTTCGTAGGCGGCCATCCCCATGGCGGTAGCCTCGTCCCCGGAGCAGTGCAGCATGGGGATGGCCCCGTTCGCCGCGGCGATGCCTGCAAAGCGGTCCAGCCCGACCTGATCCGTGACCAGGGTGCCGCGCCCGCCGGGCGCGTCGTTTGCGTCGTGGCCCAGGTAGTGTTCGCACATGTAGCCGCTGCGGGCGTCGTTTTCCCCGTCCACCCAGTCTTTGATGGCCGCGAAACGGTACCAGTCCGGGTCGGTCCCGGGGGGCATGGCGAAGGCGTCCAGGCTTTCCGGCATGTCGGCGCTGTTGGACGAGGTCCAGACCGACACGGTGTACCGGATGGTCGGCCTTTTCCCGGCGGCGGCCGTCTTTTGCAGCACGGGCAGGGCGGCGGCCGGGGTGATGGCCATGAGGGAGGTGAATCCGTAACGGTTCCAAAGTTCCTGGATGCCCGTGGCGTAGGCCCGGGTCAGTTCCTCAAGGCTGGGATTGGTGGGGATGTCGGCCTGGGAGTCGAGAACCACGCCGGTGGGTTCCCCCGCGTCGTCGAGCACGACAGTGGCCCCGTGGGGCATCTTCCGCATGCCCCGGGTGATGCCCAAAACGCGGACGGCCGCACTGTTGATGACCACCTGATGCGCGCCGTTGGCCAGGACCACGGGGTTGTCCGGGGCGGCCTTGTCCAGTTCCGCCCTGGTGGGCAGGCGTTTTTCCGCGAACTTGTTTTCCGTGGCCGAAACGCAGGCCACGTAGATCCACTCCCCTTTTTTGGTCCTGGCGGCCCAGGCGGCGATGTTTTCCAGGGCCTTGGCCACCGAGGGCGTGCCCGGATAGCGGCAGTCCACCCAGTTTTCCGAAAGGTAGATGGTCTCCATGGGGTGACAGTGGGCGTCGATGAACCCCGGCGTAACCAGCTTGCCGCCCAGGTCCACGATCTTGACGCCCGGCCCGGCCAGGGCCAGCACCTCGGCTTCCGAACCCACGGCGGTGAACCGGCCGCCGGTCACGGCCACGGCCCCGGCCGTGGGCCGGGCGGGGTCGAGGGTGACGATTTTGGCGTTGCGGAAGATGACGTCCGGCGGCGTCCCCGCATAGGCGGACGGGACGCAGCAGACAAGCAGGACGGTCAGGATGGGGACAAGAAGGCGCGGGCATTTTTTCATTTCGGTTCCGTCTGGCGGAGTGTTTGCCTTGGGGGGGCGGCGGACGCGCTGCGTCCGCCGCCGCATGTCTGACGCCCCTATTTGGCCACGGCCTTGACCTCGGGATAATCCACGGGCGTGACCACGGGGAAGGTCAGGATGGACTTGGCCCCGGCCAGGGCCTTGCCGATGTCCACGTAATGCCAGTTTTTGTTGTCGTAGGTCCGGAAGTAGTAGCGCAGCCGTACCGTATCCACGGCCACCGCCCATTGGGTCAATTCCAGGATTTCGCCGCTGGCGTCCTCCTGGCGCACGCTGCCCAGGGGGATGTCCACGTTGTCGATGACGGTCATGGCCAGGTTCAGGCCCGCGTCCAGGCCCTTGGCCGGGATGGCGGACTGGGTCAGGGCCACCATGCGTAGGAAGCGGTTGGGCGGGGTGAAGTCGCCGGGCAACCCCAGCATGCCCGAACCCTGGCCGAACTGGTGTACGGTGAAGCCGCCGAGCTTGCGCATGGGCACGTTGACGGCGGTGAGGTTCACGTAGTTGGAAAGGTACGTCAGCATCCAGGGCAGAGGCGGGGCGTTGGTCAAAACGCCAAGCGGGTTGTCGTGGACGTTGAGGACGCCGTCCACATATTCGATGACCAGACTGGCGCCCGTGGCGTCATGCACGGTGAAGTGCAGGGGCAGGGGCCCGATATCCACGCCCTGGGAGGCCTCGGGGCCCTGGCAGACGCGGACGTTTTGGATGCCGTCCCTGACCTCGGCCACGGTGGCGAAATTGGAAAGCAGCCAGTTGGGCAGGTCGTACTGGGCGATGGTCTGGCCGGCCTTGGCCGGGTCGTACGGCTGGTATCCGGCGTATCCCACGAAGACCAGTTCACCGACGATCAGGCCCTTTTCGTTGACGCCGTCCACGATGCTCGGCAGGCCGTGGGAGTTCATGCCCCCGAAGCCGTATTTGGCCGTCCACTTGAGGCCGCCCAGGGTGGCGTCGGGCAGGGTTCCCTGCAGAACCGTCCCGGCCGGAATGACGGAGATGCTGGATTCCGTGGGATAGGCGTATTCCATGGTCCGGGCGTAGAAGACCGCGCCTTCGGCGGTTTTCATCCGGATGCTGGTGCAGGCCGTGGCGTGATCTGCGGCGACCGCAGCCACGCACAGGGCGCAGACGGCGGCGACAATGATTTTCAAGCGCATGGGTTCCTCCGCGATGGTTGAAGTGGTCATCGGCCGCTGCCTCTTTCGAGGGCCGGTTCGCTTTCGCGCGACGCGTCCGCAAAAAAGACTTCCATTCTCCTCATAGAGCATTTCCTTCGACACATTCAATACGTAAACGGCGAGGGCGATGCGCTAAAACAACTTGGGGATGATCGGGGTGATCGACAGGCGGAAGGTCCATTCCGTGCCGACCATGTTCCGGGGCCGGATGACGGAATAGTCGGCCTCGACGGCGATTTTTACGGGGAGTTCGCCCAGCATCACCAGCTTGGCCACGCCAAGGCCTATGGGCAGGGTTACGGCATCCTCACTCTTTTTCTGCAACCAGTCGATGAGAATGTTGGGAGACATGCCCACCTGCCAAGTCGGGGCTGGGGAATACCACAGGAAGTACTGGGCCTTGGTCAGGCTGACGCCGGAGCGATCCGGATCGCCGCCGATGGACCACCACTGCTGCGGGAAAATGCCCGCCACCCATTTGTCGTCCATGTACACGGCGGCCAAAGCCCCGCCGAGCTGCCATTTGCCCGCTCCCAGGTGTTTGTCCGTGGCCGTGGGGAACACGGCCGTGGGGCCCACGCCCCACAGAAACTTCGAATTGCTCACAGGGGTCAGCATAGCCATGAATTCGGCGTCGCCCAGGCCGGCAACGTTTTTCACCGTATGGGGACCGGCCGCGTAGGGACTGCTGTACACAGGCAGCACGGGCCGGGTGATCAGGCGCAGATCGCTGGAAAGGTCGAAGGTCATGACCGGCTGGAAATTCCAGTTGAACTGGAGGTGCGGCTCCCGAAAAAGGCGGCCCTTGGGCGACTGTTGCAGGTTGAAGTTGAACTGGTTGGTGATCATCCACAACTTGCCCACGGGGTTGCTTGATTCCTGGGTCATGGACTGCATGTCGGCCTTTTTCCCGCTGTCGTCTGCGGCCGTCGCCGCAGCCGCCGCCCCGGCCAGCAGGACGAACACCGCCGCCAACGCCATGATCCCTGTGAGAAACCGCATCGTGCCTCCTCGACGGTTGAAGGTGAATGGCCAGCCCACGCCGCAACGCATCCCCGACCTTGATCCGGGCGGCCAGACCGAAGCCGGGCCCTGCCCCCCCCGGCGAACGGCCGCACCCCCCTATTCCAAAATCATGCCTTACCAATATGCATCATTATTTCAGCATGTTAAAATATTGCAGAGCCTCCATGGCGGGCCTGATCCCCATTGGGGCATTCTTTCTGTCCATTCAGACTGGACAATTGTCTGCAACATTCCTGCAATTCTCTGCAAGTACGACTTTTCACTGCCCCGGGCTGTCCAATCCGACTAGACGCCCCCTGCAGAAACGTCTATTTTGGATGGACGGAAACGAGTGTCTTCAAAAAGGAACCACATGGCCCGCGTACTTGTCGTTGACGACGACCCGATCTTCCAGTCCCAGATGGACATTTTTCTCACCCGCCTGGGGCACCAGGCCATGGCCGCCAAAAACCTGGCCGAGGGGCTGGCCCTGGCCGAGAAACAGGTGGCTGACGTGGTGTTCCTGGATGTCTATCTGCCCGACGCCTTCGGCCTCGACGGCATCGGCCGCTTCCGGGCCCTGGCCACCGAACCGGAGGTCATCGTCATCACCGCCCAGGGCGATCCGGACAGCGCCGAGCGGGCCATCCACAACGGGGCCTGGTATTACCTGGAAAAACCGGTGGTGCTGGGAACCATCCGGCTGACCCTGGAGCGGTGCCTGGATTCCCGCGACAAGCTGCGCGAGGCCGGGCAGCGGCTGGTACTGGAACGGGACGACATCGTGGGATCGAGCCCGGCCCTCAAACAGAGCCTGTTTCTGCTCGGGCAGGCGGCGCGAGGCCGGGAAAACGTGTGCATCACCGGGGAGACGGGCACGGGCAAGGAGCTTTTCGCCCGGGCCCTGCACGACAACAGCCCCCGCCGGGACCGGCCCTTGGTGGTGGTGGACTGCACCAACATCCCCTCCTCCCTGGCCGAGTCCATCCTGTTCGGGCACATCCGGGGGGCCTTCACCGACGCCCGCCAGGACCGCGAAGGCCTCATCGCCCTGGCCGACGGAGGGACGCTTTTTCTCGACGAGGTGGGGGACATGCCGGGCGAACTGCAACGGACCCTGTTGCGGGTGATCCAGGAGAAGCGATATCGGCCCCTGGGGGCGAAACATGAGCGGGCCAGCGACTTCCGGGTGGTGGCGGTGACCAACCGGGACATCCGGGGCATGGTCAAAAGCGGCGCTTTCCGGGAAGATCTGTATTACCGACTGGCCCAGCGGCACATCCACCTGCCGCCGCTTCGGCTGCGCGGCGACGACGTGCGGCTTTTGGCCGGGCATTACGTGGCCAGGATCTGTTCGGACCAGGGCCAGGACGTCAAGGGCCTGTCCACGGAATATCTGGAGAACCTGTCCAGCCTCGACTGGCCGGGCAACGTGCGCCAACTGGTCTCGACCATCGGCGTGTCCATCGCCAACGCAGGCGATGCCCCGATCCTGGTCCCGCACCATCTCCCCCCGGACCATAAGGCCCGGTATCTGCGCCAGCGCCAGCGGGAGTCCCTGGCGACGCGGCCCGTGCGCCCGGAGACCAGCCCCGCCCCCGGCCTTGCGGACAGTCAGGAACTGCCCACGCTACGCCAGTTTCGCGAGACGGCCTGGGAATACCTGGAAGCGGACTACGTGGCCCGCCTCTGGGCGGCCTCGGGCGGCCAGGTGGCCGAGGCCATGCGCCTGGCCGACATTTCCCGGGCCAGGCTCTACCAGTTGCTCAAAAAATTCCCCCCGCCCGGACGCACGGGCAGGACCGTCACGGACTAGGGGCCGCTGGAGCAGGTCGTCCCCGGCCTTTCAGCTCCTCCAAAAAGGCCTCCAGCCCTTTCTCCAGTTCCACGGCCAGTCGGCGGGCCTCACCGGCATCGCCCTCCCGAATCGCGACCTCGACATCCTGGACCAACCCGGCCAGACCGGTCGATCCGAAGCTGAGAAACGTCGGCCGCAACGTGTGGACCCGGCGAGGCAAATCCCCCAGACCGTCTGCGGCGATGTCGTTCTGCAGGGCCGCGCGTTCCGTGACAAACACCTGTTCCACCACCCCGCACAGGGTCTCCAGATCCTCCTGGCGTCCCCCCATGAATTCCAGGGCGCAGGCCCAGTCGATGATCGTGCGCACCTGCCGGGAGGCCGCCCTGGCGACGGGAGGAAGGGTCGCCGGGCCCACGTCGGCCGGAGGGATGAGCCCGGACGGCGCAAAGCGGACCAGAACCCGATGCAGATCGGCGAGGCGCAGCGGTTTGACCAGATAGTCGTCCATGCCCGCCGCCAGACAGCGTTCCCGGTCGCCGGGCAGGGCGGCGGCCGTCAGGGCCACGATGGGCGGATGCGCTCCGGAAACGGCCCGGATGCGGCGAGTGGCCGAAAGTCCGTCCATGCCGGGCATGCCGATGTCCATGAGCACCAGATCAAAGGCGTTTGCGGCCACGGCCGAAACCGCCGCCTCGCCGTCTGCAGCTTCGTCCACATGGTGCCCGGCCTTTTGCAGCCGGGTAGAGATGACCAACCGGTTGGGCTCGAAATCGTCCACCACCAGCACCCGCATCCTGGGTACAGAGGCCAGTTCCGCCATAACGCTCCCGGCGGGAGACCCCTCCGGTTGCGCCTCGGCCATATCCAGTACCCGGCAGGGCATGTCCAGGCAAAAGCGCGACCCTTCCCCGGCCACGCTCGACACCGTCAGTTCCCCGCCCATGAGCCGGGCCAGTTGGCGGCTGATGGTCAGGCCCAGGCCCGTACCGCCCCTTTGCGCCCCCTCGGCGGTCTGGCTGAAATTCTCGAAAACGCGCTCCAGCATGTCGGGAGGGATGCCGCAGCCCGTGTCGGCCACGCACAGGGTCAGCCGGGCCGGGCCGGGATGGGCGGGCGTCACCCGGATGTCCACGTCGATACGTCCGCTGGACGTGAACTTGAGGGCATTGCCCACCAGATTAAGGACGATCTGCCGCAGCCTGATGGCGTCGGCCTCGATCCGGACATCCTCCGGAGCCACGCGCACGGCGAAGCCCAGGCCCTGGGCCTGGGCCATGCGGGCGAAGGGCGCCAGCACCGCGTCCAGGGCAGGGGCCAGGGCGAAGGGTTCGGGGCTGACGGTCAGCTTGCCCGCCTCCAGGCGGGAGAGGTCCAGGATGTCGTTGATGAGGGTCAGAAGGCTCTGGGCGGAAAAGGCGGCGACATCAAGGAACTCGCGCCGTTCCGTGTCGGACGGGGTATCCCGGGAGAGTTCGAGCATGCCCATAAGGCCGTTTAAGGGCGTGCGCAGCTCATGGCTCATGTGGGCCAGAAACCTGCCTTTGGCCCGGCTGGCCTCCTCGGCGGCCTCTTTGGCGTCGGCCAGTTCGCCCCGGTAGCGTTCGCCGTAGAGCACCACCACGCCGAGCACATGGATCAGCATATAGATGTTGCACGAAAGCAGAAAAAGGGCGCTTACGACGCCGGAGGTGAAAAAATTGTTGGTGTCGTAGGCAAAAGGGGCGGCCAGGGCGAAAAAGAGATTGAGCACCGTCTCCACGGCGTACAGCCCGGCCACCACCCGCTGGGGCCGCCCGTAGCGCCACCTCCCCCCCTGGGCGGCCAGCTCCCACCAGATGAGCGCCGGAATCAGGGACAAAAACAGGCGGATCACCAGGGATCGGACGGCCAGGGAGGGTTCGACGAAGGCGAACCAGGCCAGGATCGGGGCCAGGACGAGGGGGGCGGCGGCGGCCAGGGTCCACAACGGGGTGCGGCCCATGAACAGGCGCACCCCGCTATAGATCATGGCGTAGCCGAACACGAAGAACATGTTGGCCACGAGGATGGTGTAGACCGGGGGAATGGCGTCGCGCAGGGCCAGAAGCAGGCAGCCCACGGTGATGGCCGCCGAGCTGATGCCCCAGGCCAGGGGACTTTTGTCCCCAAACCGGAAACGGTAGAGGCTGAAAAACACGACCGTGGACACGGCCATGGTCACGGCCCCCACCAGGACCAAGGTGCGGATGTCGAGGACCATCACTTGGCGCTGCACCTCGCTGAAAAAGGGGAACCGCCGTTGCGGGAAGGACGACGAAGAGATCAAGACGCCGCCATCCATACGGACGCGGCGCACGGAACCGGGCAGAAGGCGCCGCCAGGCCGCCCACCCCCCAAGCCCTCTATCGTTTTGTCCTTTCGAGGTAAAGCGCCTTCCCCTTTTGCATGCCGCAACCCCGCGAAGGGACGCCGTTTCCGGGCAGCTTTCCCGAAGAGTTCGACGGATGGCGTCGCTTCGCCCTGCCGCCGATGTGGCCGCCCTTTCGGACCGGCGGGCATTGTCCAGGTTGACGCTCGGAAAACAGCGGGGTATCAGGACATGGTGGAATTTTTCCATAACTTAGCGAAGGGTGCGTCTCGCGTCTTCCCTGGTTTCTGCCGCCAGCCACGTGCCCTGCGATCCGCACCTCCAACCGGGGCGTCGTCCCCGCACTGCCTTCCCACGGCAGCCAGGAGAGCCCGACGCATGCCTCGCCACTTTGTTCGCGCCGTTTTGCTCATGCTTTCGTTCGTGCTCGCCTGTTCAGCCCTCCAGCCCCCGGCCGCCCGGGCCGACCACCTCCCCGCCACGTCCGACGACGCCGCAACGCCGCCCCGGGTGCTGCGCTCCGCCAGCGAACTGGACTATCCGCCGTTCGCCATCGTCACCCCGGACGGCCGGGCCGACGGATTTTCCGTAGAGCTCTTGCGGGCCGTGGCATCGGCCATGAACATGGACGTGACCTTCACCGTGGCCCCCTGGCACGTCATCAAGCAGGCCCTGGCCGACGGCGAGTTGGACGTGCTGCCCCTGATGTCCTCCTCCCCGGAGCGGGCCGAACTCTTCGACTTCACCGCCCCCTACCTGCGCATGCAGGGCGCCATCTTCGTGCGCCGGGGGGAAACCTCCATCCGCAGCGAGGCCGATCTGGCCGGGAAGAACGTCCTGGTCATGCGCGGGGACACGGCCCATGAATACGCAGTCCGAAAACACCTGACGGACAGGCTCATCCTGACCGACTCCTTCGAGGAGGCCATGCGGCTTCTGTCCCAGGGCAAACACGATGCGGTCATCGTGCAGCAGGTGGTGGGGCTTCAGATCATCCGCACGCTTGGGCTCAAAAACCTGGTGGACGTCAGCGCCAGTCACGAGGAGAGCCTCAAGGTTTCCCGGAAGCCTTTGTCCGAGTTCGAACAGAAATTCTGCTTCGCCGTGAAAAAAGGCGACACCGCACTTCTGGCCGCCCTCAACGAGGGGCTGGCCGTGGTCTTTTCCAATGGCGTCTACGAGGCCCTGTACGCCAAATGGTTCGGCCCCATCCTGCCCGGCCGCCCCCTGGACGTGCATTCCCTGCTCATGATCCTGGTTCCGGCCCTTCTCGTCCTGTCCGCCCTATGGCTGTGGTACCTGCGCCGCGAAGTGGCCCGCAAGACGCGACGCCTGTCGAATGAGGTCGAAGAGCGCCGCCGGGCCGAGGCCCAGATCACGGAGAAGGAGGCCTTCATCCGCTCCATCATGGACAATCTGCCCATCGGCATCGCCGTCAACTCCATCGATCCCGAGGTGACCTTCACCTATGTAAACGACAATTTCTTGAGGTTCTACCGCACCACACGCCAGGCCTTAAGCTCCCCGAACGCCTTTTGGGAGGCCGTCTATGAAGACCCCGGCTTCCGGGAAGAAACCCGGAAACGGGTGCTCGCCGACTGCGCCTCGCAGGATCCTGCCCGCATGTACTGGGCCGACATCCCCATCACCCGGGCCGGAGAGAAGACCACCTACATCACCGCCCGCAACATTCCCATCGCCGACAAGAGCCTCATCATCTCCACGGTATGGGACGTCACGGAGCAAAAAAGGGCCGAAGCCGCCCTGACTGCCGCCAACCGGCGTCTTGAGGCCCTGTGGAGCATCTCCTCCCTGGCCAACGCCGATTACCAGACCATCTGCACCCGGGCCCTCGACGAAATCGTGGGCATGACCGAAAGCGCCCTGGGCTTTTACGGCCTGGTGGACGAGGCCGAAACCGTGGTGACCATCCAGTCCTGGATCGGAGAGGCCATTGAGGGCTGCACCGTCACGGACACCCCCCTGCACTTCCCCCTGTCCGAGGCCGGGCTGTGGGCCGAGGCCGTACGCCGTCGCGAGCCGCTGGTGGTCAACGACTACGCCGCGCCGCACCCGGGCAAGAGGGGATGTCCCGCAGGCCACGTCTCCCTGTCCAGGCTGATGGTGGTTCCCCTGTCGTCAAAGGGCAAGATCGTGGCCGTGACCGCCGTGGCCAACCGCGACACCGACTACGGCCCCCAGGACGTAAGCCAGATCATGGCCTTCATGACCAGCATCCAGGCCATCCTGTCCCGCATCACGGCCGAGGAGTCCCTGCGCGAAAGCGAGGAACGCTACCGCTGCCTGTTCGAGCAGTCCCTGGACGCCATCGCCATCCAACAGGGCATCCCCCCGGCCTTCTCCTGGGTCAATCCGGCCTTCTGCGAGCTTTTCGGCTATACGCCCGAGGAAATCTACGCCCTTACCCCCGGGCAGATGTGGTCGCTGGTGCATCCCGAGGACCGGGACATGGTGCGGCAAAGCCTCCTGGAACGCCTGTCCGGCAAGGCGGACGAGGTGCGCTACGCCTTCCGCATCCTGCGCAAGGACGGCGAGGTCCGCTGGGTGGAGGTCACCGGACGCAGGATGGACCGCGACGGCCATCCCCTGAACATGTCCATCTACCGCGACACCACCGAACGCAAGCAGAGTGAGGAGGCCCTGATCCTGGCCAAGGACCAGGCCGAGGCCGCCAACCGCGCCAAATCGGAATTTCTGGCCAACATGAGCCACGAGATCAGAACCCCCTTAAACGGCGTCCTGGGCATGCTCCAACTCCTGACGACCACCTCGCCCACCCCGGAACAGGGGGAATACCTCCAGGCAGCCACGACCTCGGCCCAACGCCTGACCCGCCTTCTCTCCGACATCCTCGACCTGTCCCGCATCGAGGCGGGCCGAATGCGCATCGAGGAGGCGCCGTTTTCTCTTTTGGCCATCAAGGAATCCATTCTGGAGCTTTTCGGCCTGACCGCCAGGGACAAGGGGCTGGATCTGGATTTCCTCATCGCCGACGACACGCCGCCGATCCTTGTCGGCGACGAGGCCCGGCTGCGCCAGATCCTGTTCAACCTTATCGGCAACGCCCTCAAGTTCACCGAGCACGGCCGGGTCCACGCCGAGGCGTCCCTGCTGCCCGAAAGCCGCGACGGCCGCGTGCGGCTGCTTTTCACCGTCCAGGACACGGGCATCGGCATCGCCGACGAGCTGTTGGAACACATCTTCGAGCCCTTCAGCCAGGGCGAAACCTCGTATGTGCGGCGCTACCAGGGGGCGGGCCTGGGCCTGTCCATCGTGCGGCGGCTGCTCACGCTCCTGGAGGGGGAACTGACCATCGACAACAGCGGCCAGGGGGTGTCCGGCACCACCATCCACTTCTCCCTGCCCTTCCGGCTGCCTCAGGAGGCCGTGCTTCCGAGCCAGGCCCCCGCCGCCCGGCCGCGCCGCAGCGACAGGCCCTTGCGGGTGCTTCTGGCCGAGGACGACGAGGTCAGCATGCAACTGGCCCGACTCCTGCTGGAGAAGGCCGGGCACACCGTGGACACGGCCCCGGATGGGCAGCAGGCCTTGGATCTCCTGAAAAAAGGCGACTACGACCTGATCCTCATGGACATCCAGATGCCGGTGTTAAACGGCCTGGAGGCGACCCGCATGATCCGGCAATCCCCGGACTTCGCCCACGTCTCGGGCATCCCCATCATCGCCATGACCGCCTATGCCATGGACGGCGACAGGGAAAAATTCCTGTCGGCCGGGATCGACGCCTACGTGTCCAAGCCCGTGGACATGGGAGAGCTGGCCATGGCGGTCACCCGGGCCATAAAGGCCGCGCCCGAGTGATCTGGGTCCGGACGCCGCGTCGCCTCCTGTGATGGTGCGAGGCCGACGAGACGGACCATTGGCCGGTCGTTACAAGCATGATGTATACTTCGCGGGGTTGCCCAACACCAAAACGCCATACCCGGGAGACCGCCATGCAACAGGACGGCGACGCCACGCCGCCGCTTCGCAAGGACTGGAAGTATCGGCTGGGACTGGGGCTTTTCATCTACAGCCTCGTCCCCATCTGCACCATCGAACTGGTGGCCCTTTTGCCCCTGGACACGGCCGAAATCGTCACCCTCGGGGCGGTGTACGTGGCTTCCGGGGAACTGGCCTTCCTGGCCGCCGTGGCCCTTTTGGGCAAACCCTTCATCCAGGCCGTGAAAGACAAGATCAAGGGCTTTTTCTTCTCCAAAAAGCCCCTTTCGCCGCAAAAACCCATCGGAAAATTCCGCCACGGCCTGGGCGTCGCCCTACTGCTGGGCAGCCTGGCCCCCTACTACGCCGCCATCGGGATGCTCCTTTTCGCCACACCGGGGGACTCCGACGCCAGGACGCTCTTGTATCTGTTGCTTGCCGGTGAGGCGCTTTTCGTGGTGAGCCTGTTCGTCCTGGGCCCAGAATTCTGGGCCCGCCTCACGCGCCTGTTCGAATGGCCGGGCAAAGAACGGCCGACGGAGTAAGACCCCGGCTCTGAGGCCGAGGCGACCTGTCCACGCCATTTCGCAGCCAGGGAAACCGGGGGGCCATGGGCCACGCCAGCAGCCGACAACCTCGAAACGCGGTTCGGCGCACACGACGACCGGGCCGGAAGGACGCACCATCATGGGCAAGACCGTACTGCTTCTCGGGACCGGGGCCATGGGCAGCCTGGCCGCCCAGACCGTTTCCGCCTTCGACGAGGTGGAGGCACTGATCCTGGCCAGCCTGGATGCGGCCGAGGCCGAGAAGGCGGCCGTCACATGCCGGGGCTCGGCCACGGCCGTGGCCATCGACGTGACCGACCAGGAGCGCCTCGTGCAGCTCATGCGCCGGGCCGACGTGGTGCTCAACTGCGTGGGCCCCTTTTTCCGCTTCGGCCTGCCCATCCTTGAGGCGGCCATTACGGCCGGGGTGGATTATCTGGACATCTGCGACGACCCCGAGCCGACCAAAAAGATGCTCGACCTGGACGCCACGGCCCGGCAGGCGGGCACAACCGCCATCATCGGCATGGGCGCAAGCCCGGGCCTCAACAACCTGCTCGGGGCCATGGTCCGCGCCAACCTGGACGAGACCGACCTGCTGGTGGCCGGATGGAACATCGAGGAGAAGACCGGCGACGCCCTGGTCTTTTCCGCCGCCGTGATCCACTGGATGGAGCAGTGCTCGGGTACGATCCTGGAGTGCCGCGACGGCGCGCTGGTGGACGGCCGTCCCCTGGAAGACCTGGTCATCGACTATCCCGGCCGGGGCAAACGGACCATCTACACCGTGGGCCATCCCGAGCCCGTCTCGTTCCATTATTCCTGGCCCGAGGTCCGGCGCACCCACTGCGGCATGGTCATGCCCTCGGCCTGGATCGGCATGTTCCGCTCCTACCGCGACGCCATCGACGCCGGAAAGATGACCCTGGAGGAGGCCGGGCGGGATCTGGTCAAAAACGCCGCCGAGGCGGGGTTCCTCAGCGCCCTGCTGACGCATCTGTCGCGGCTGGTGGACGGGCCGAGGCTGCCGCTGTTCTTCGTCCTGGGCCAGGGCGCGCGCCACGGCAAACCCGCCACCGTGGCCGCGTCGCTTCGGGCCACGCCGCCGGACATGGCCTCCATGACCGGCATCCCCCTGGCCCTGGGGGCCATCATGCACCTGCGCGGCCAGACCAGCGGGACGGGGGTCATGGCCCCGGAGCGGGCCTTTGCGCCGAAAGATTTTTTCGAACTCTTCGCCCCCTACTGCACCCTGCCCCGGCCCTGCCCGGCGGACAGGCTGGTGGAGCTGGTCCGGGCATAGGACCAAAACGCCGAACCAGCCTTGTTTTTTTCCCATGAGCGGGGCATGGATACGATGTGGAGAGAAAGGATTGCGGCTGTATCGACAAAGGAGCACAGGAGCGCCCATGACCGCACGGCCCGACATCCGATGCGCGCCTTGCCCGGGGCGGCCGCCCTTTCCGGTCGCCACGCCCTCGGACGGTTTCATGACGCCACAAGTCGCCCCGCGTCTCTCCCCTTTCGCGCCCTGGACCATGCGGATCGTCCTGCTCCTGGCCCTCGGGCTGCTCGGCTGGGCCACCTTCGGCGTGGTCGGCCCGGCCCTGGCCGCCGCCAAAACCATCGCCACGGATTCGGGACCGGTCCTGCGCCGCTCCGACGGGGTCTACCAGGGCATCCCCTATGCCGCACCGCCCGTGGGGGCCTTGCGCTGGCGGCCGCCGCAACCGGCCCGCCCCTGGACCGGGCCCCTGGCCTGCGACGCCCCCGGCCCCCAGTGCCCCCAGAATGACGCCGACGGAGACACGGCCGAGGACTGCCTGACGCTTGGCGTGCGCACCCCGGCCCGCACGGTCGGCGACCGGCTGCCGGTCATGGTCTTTTTCCACGGCGGGGCCTTCCTCTCCGGGGCGGGATCGCTCTCCCTTTATGCGGGCGAGGCCTTGGCGCGCGAGGGAGTGGTCCTGGTGACCGTGAACTACCGCCTGGGGGCCCTGGGGTTCATGGCCCATCCGGCCCTGTCCGCCGAATCGCCCCTGGGCGTCTCCGGCAACTACGGCCTGCTCGACCAGCAGGCGGCCCTTTCCTGGGTCCGGCGCAACATCGCGGCCTTTGGCGGCGACCCGGACAACGTGACCGTGTTCGGCCAATCGGCCGGAGCCGCGTCCGTACTGGCGCATCTGGTCAGCCCGGCCGCCGCCGGGCTGTTCCACAAGGCCATCCTGCAAAGCCCCGTGGCGCCCGGGGCCTTGCGCCGTCTGAAGGACGCGGTCCACGGCGTCGCCCCGGCCGAGGATATCGGCCGCCGCATTGCCGCCCGGCTTGGCGCGGACACGGAACCCGACACCCTGGCCGCCCTGCGCGCCGCCTCCGTCGAGGACATCCTGGACGCGACCGAGGCCCTGAGGCCCGAGGCCGGCCTGGAGGTGGCCGGGATCGTGTGCTCGCCCACGGTGGACGGCGTTGTCGTGCCGGATCATCCCCTGAAGCTTTTTGCCACGGGCAGGCAGCACCATGTGCCGCTGATCATCGGCACGACCGCAAACGAATCCTCCCTGTTCCTGGACCACCTCGATCCCCCGGCGGACACGACGCAGGCCTATGTCCGGCTGGCGACCCGCCGCTTCGGAGACGACGCGAAAAAGGCGCTGGCCCTGGCCCCGGGACGGGAACCCGGACTGTGGAAGGATCTGGAACGGCTTGTCAGCGTCCGCTGGTTCCTGGCCCCGGCGGAGTTCCTGGCCCGGGCCCAGGCCGCCTCCGGGTCGCCATGCTTCGTCTACCGCTACGGACTCCCCCCGCCGCTTGGGGCGCTTGCCGCCCTGGAGGACGAGGGCGACGCCCTGGGCGTCTCCCCGCAGCAGGCCGGGGTTCCCCACGGGGCGGAGCTTTTCCCGGTCTTCGGCTTCGAGAGCCCGTGGCTCGGCTTCGACGACGCCGACCGGGACGTGGGCCGGGCCATGCGCGCCGCCTGGGCCTCGTTCGCCAGGACCGGCCGTCCTGTCGTGGCGGGCGGCCCGACGTGGCCGGGCTTCGATCCGGCCGCGCCCCGGATCATGGCCTTCGGCAAGACCCCGGCGGCGACCCCCCTTCCGAAGGAGCCGCTCGTGCCCCTGGCCGAGCGTTCCTGGCAGACCACCACCTATTAAACGGAGAGCGGAATGCGCCATCACCCCCACAGCACATCCGGCCCGGACGACAGGAGTATGGCGTCCCGGAAGGCGACACGCCACGGCCGCCGGGCCATGGCCTCCCTTTTCGCCCTGGCCCTTTTTCTGGCCCTTACGGCCTGCGCCGAGGACAAACCGCCCTTCGAGAAGCCGCCCACGCCCGTGGAGGTCGTGTCCGTGGAGGCCTTGCCCGTGGGCGACGCCCTGACCTATTCGGCCACGCTCGTCCCCAACGAGCGCGTGGAACTGGCCTTCAAGGTCGGCGGCTACGTGAAGGACATCGCCACGGCCCAAGGCCCGGGCGGTACGCCGCGCATCCTGCAAAAAGGCGACACGGTGAAACGGGGCATGGTCCTGGCGGCGCTTAGGGACGACGATTACCAGGCCGCGCTCAAAAAGGCCCAGGCCGCCCGGGAGGAGGAACTGGCGTCGCTTCGCGAGGCCACCATCAATTTCGAACGCTACCAGACCCTCTACAACCAGAAGGTGGTGGCCAAAAGCGAACTCGACAAGGCCAGGGAGAAGTTCGACTTCTACAGGGCCTCGTCCGACCGCACCACGCACCAGATCGAGGAGGCCAGCCTTCAGTTGAAAGACACGGTGCTCGTCTCTCCCCTGGACGCCCTGGTCCTGTCCCGGTCCATCGAAAAGGGAACCCTGGTGGCCACGGGAACCCTGGCCTTCGTCCTGGCCGACCTGTCCACGGTCAAGGCCGTGCTCGGCGTGCCCGATTTCATGCTGCGGCACGTACATCCCGGCGACACCGTGCCCATCCGGGTGGAGGCCCTGGGCAACCAGGTCTTTCCGGGCATCGTGCTCTCGGTGGCCCCCTCGGCCGACCCCAAAAGCCGGGTCTTCGACGTGGAGGTGGCCATCCAAAACCCGGACCTGACCCTCAAAGACGGCATGATCGCCTCGGCCACCCTGGCCGGGGAACAGCTCTCGCGGCTCGTTTTGCCGGTCTCCGCCGTGGTCCGCGACCCCGCCGACCAAAGCGGCTTTCTGGTCTACGTGGCGCTTGAGGGCGACGGCGTGACCACGGCCAAGGGCCACAAGGTGACCATAGGCGACGTGGTGGGCAACCGGGTGACCCTCATCGAGGGCCCCCAGCCCGGGGCCAGGGTCATCACCACCGGCGCCACCATGGTCTCTGACGGCGCCCCCGTGCGCGTCATCAAATAGGGGGCCATCCATGACCATGCACTCAAGCGACGACGCGCGCATCGCCAAAACGCGCAATCTGGCCCGCTATTTCGTCGAGAATCCCCACATCTCGGCCATCCTGCTCATCCTGGTCCTGGTGTGGGGCTACTTCGGCCTTACGGGCATGCCCCAGCGCAAGGATCCCTATCTGGCCGTGCGCGTGGCCATGGTGCTGTGCCCCTGGCCGGGCATCGACGCCGAGCGGGTGGAGCTCCAGGTCACCCGGCGCCTGGAACGGTCCATTGCCGAAAACACCCACGTCAAGCGCATCCAGTCCACCTCCCGCACGGGGCTTTCGGTCATTACCGTGGAACTCACCGAGGACATCGAGGAGACGGGCGAGATCTTCGACGACATCGATCTTCGCATGCGCGCCGTCCTGGATCTG
Organism: Desulfolutivibrio sulfodismutans DSM 3696; assembly: GCF_013376455.1. Lineage (GTDB taxonomy): Bacteria > Desulfobacterota > Desulfovibrionia > Desulfovibrionales > Desulfovibrionaceae > Desulfolutivibrio > Desulfolutivibrio sulfodismutans. The sequence continues at coordinate 2,443,915 of NZ_CP045504.1, forward strand.
CCCGAGGGGGCAGGGCCCGTGGTCTTCATGAAGGATTTCGGGGACACGGCGGCGCTGATGCTCACCGTGGCCTCGCCGCCCGTGTCCGAGGTGGAGGCGGACCTGCGTTCCCGGGAGGTGGTCCGGGTCATGGGCCAGTTGCGGGGCACGGCCCGGGAAGGGACGGCCGCCGACCGGGTGAGCCTGGCCTTCGTCTTCTCCCATTCGGCCAGCCCGGCCATGGTCCGACGGCAGGCCGAATCCCTGGCCGAATCCCTGGCGAAAAAAGGGCTTTTCTCCGACACCCAGGTCTACGCCGGCCCAAACCTGGTGGTCCTGGACGGGGCCACGGCGGCCGCGCCCCAGGCCTTGCGCCAGGCGGTCTACGACTATGCGGTCAGCGAGGTCCATCTCTCGGAAATAAGCCCCGACATCTGGGAACCGGCCGTGATCCGCGACCCGGCAGACGCCCGGAAGGCCCTTCTGGCCGTGGCCGGAAGCAAATACAGCTACCGCCAGCTCGAGGCCTACACCGACCAGATCATGCGGCGGCTTTTAGGCGTGCCCATCGTTTCCAAGGTCACCCGGTGGGGCGTGCAGCAGGAGGCGGTCTATCTGGAATACTCCCAGGAGCGCCTGTCCGCCTATGCCGTGGACCCCTGGCGCATCAAGGAGGCCCTCGCCGCCCGCAACGTCTCGGGGGCGGGCGGGGTGTTGGAGTTCGGCGGACAGAACCTGGTCATCGACCCCTCCGGACGCTTCACCAGCGAACAAGAGCTGGGGCGGACCATGGTCGCCGCCTCGGGCTCGGGCCCCGGGGCCTATCTCCAGGATCTGGTGGACATGGAGCGCTACTACCGCACCCCGCCGGAGAACCTCAACTATTTCATGTATAAGGACAAAGAGGGAACCTGGCGGCGGGCGCTCGGCATCACCCTGGCCGTAAACATGCGCCACGGCCAGAAAATCAGCGATTTCTCCGAACAGGTGGACGAGGCCCTGGCCGAGGTCACGGCCAGGCTCCCGGAAGACCTGATCATGGCCCGGACCTCGGACCAGCCCCGGCAGGTGGAGGAGAACGTCGAGCTGTTCATGGAGGCCCTTGGCGACGCCGTCTGGCTGGTGGTCCTGGTGTCGCTTATCGGCTTCTGGGAATGGCGCTCGGCCCTGCTCATGGCCCTGTCCATCCCCATCACCCTGGCCATGACCTTCGGCATGATGCATCTCATGCACCTGGACCTGCAACAGGTGTCCATCGCCTCGCTGATTCTGGCCCTGGGGCTTTTGGTGGACGACCCGGTGGTGGCCAACGACGCCATCAAACGCGACCTGGCCCTGGGACATCCCCCGGGCATCGCCGCCTGGCTCGGCCCCACCAAGCTGGCCCGGGCCATCCTCTTCGCCACCATCACCAACTGCATCGCCTATTTGCCCTTCCTTTTGCTCAAGGGCGACACGGGGCGCTACCTGTTCGCCATGCCCGTGGTCATCACGGCCTCGCTTCTGGCCTCGCGCCTGGTTTCCATGAGCTTCATCCCGTTTCTCGGCCGCTACCTGCTCAAACCATCGGCCAAGCCCGAGCCCTCGGAGGAGGTGCGCCGCACCAAGGGCTTTTCCGGCATGTACTACAGGCTGGGAGGCTTTCTCATCGACCACCGCTACTGGGTGCTTCTCCTGTCGCTTCTGCCCCTGGCCGGTGGCGTCTACCTCCAGACGCACTTAAAGCCCCAGTTTTTCCCAAACGATCTGTCCTACCTGTTCTACGCCGATGTCTGGCTGCCCGAGGACGCGCCCATCCAGGCCACGGACGCCGTGGCCCGGCAGGCCGAGGACATCATCCGGGAGACCATGGCCGCCTACGAGGCCGCCCATCCGGGCGAAGACGGCAAGCCCGCCCCGGTGCTCAAGCAGGTGACGACCTTTGTGGGCGGCGGCGGGCCGCGTTTCTGGTTTTCGGTGTCGCCCGAGCAGTCCCAGCCCAACTACGCCCAGATCCTCATCGAGGTCACGGACAAGTGGCTGACGCCGAAGCTCCAGGAGCCCTTGCAAACCGCCCTGGAGTCCCGCATCCCCGGGGCGCGCATCGACATGCGCCAGCTTGAAAGCGGCGAGCCCGTCGGGGTGCCGGTGCAGATCCGGCTTCTGGGCGAGGACATGCAGGAGCTGCGCCTGCAGGCGCAGAGGCTCAAAGCTCTCTTGCGCGCCCTGCCCATGGCCTACCGGGTACGCGACGACTGGGGCTCGGAGATCATGAAGGCCAAGCTCACCATCAACCCGGACAAGGCCAACCTGGCCGGGCTGACCAACCAGGACGTGGCCCGGTCCTCCATGGCGGCCATGAACGGCCTGGAGGCCACCACCCTGTCCGAGGGCCGCCTGCTCATCCCGGTCATCACCCGGCTTCGGGCCAAGGAGCGGGCCACCCTGACGGACATCGCCAACCTCTACGTCTATTCCGAGTCCGATCCGGGCAGGCGCGCCACCCTGGGGCAGGTGGCCACCCTGGACTTCACGGCGGCCACGGAAAAAATCGCCCGCCGCGACCAGTTCCGGACCATCGTGGTCTCCTGCTTCCCCACCCCGGGGCATCTACCCTCGGAGGTGGTGGAGGCGGCCATGCCGCAGATCGAGACCTTCCAGAAGGAGCTGCCCCCGGGCATCCGGCTCCAGATCGGCGGCGAGCATGAGAAACAGGTCAGCGGATTTGCCGACCTCACGGTGGTCCTGGCCATCTCCGTGGCCGGAATCTATATGGCCTTGCTGTTCCAGTTCAAAAACGCCGTGAAGCCGCTCATCGTCTTTTCGGCCATCCCCTACGGCGCGGCCGGGGCCATCGCTTCGCTCTACGCCATGGGTTCGCCCTTCGGGTTCATGGCCTTTTTGGGGATCATCAGCCTTATCGGGGTCATCGTCAGCCATGTCATCGTTTTATTCGATTTCATCGAAGAAAAGCTTGAAGAGGGCGAGGATCTGCGCACGGCGCTCCTCGACGCAGGCATCCTTCGCTTACGGCCGGTGATGATCACCGTGGGGGCCACGGTGATCGCCCTGTTCCCCCTGGCCACCTCGGGCGGCCCCCTGTGGGAGCCCCTGTGTTACGCCCAGATCGGCGGCCTGACCGCAGCCACCTTCATCACCCTGCTCATGGTGCCGGTCATCTATTCCATCGCGGCCTTCGACCTAAAAATCATCCCGGCCTCCGTGCCACGCCAGGAAAAAGACCACGCAGCATAGGCCCACAAGGGAGGGGGACTCCCTTCGTCGGCTCGCAAAAATCCCCCGGAACCGAGGTTTCGGGGGATTTGTTTCTGCGGGGCGACGTGGAGGCGGTCCCGACGACCCTCGCCGCGACAGCGGCAAGCCGCCGCTGCCCGGCACGACGACGGCCGGAGACGGTCATCCTTTCAAAAGGAGGACGATGACCAGCCCCCACATGGTCAAAAGGGTGTTGCTGACCGCGTAGGGCACCGTATAGCCGAGCATGGGGATGTTGCTTTTGGCCGCATCCGCGACCATGCCCACCGAGGCCGTGCTGGTGCGCGCGCCGCCGCAGCAGCCGAGGTTGATGGCCGGGTCGATTTTAAAGACATGCTTGGCGATAAGCGGGGCCAGGAGCATGGGCACGGCCGTGGCCACGACCCCCCAGAAAAAAAGCCCCCACCCGGCGATCTTGAGCCCGGAAATGAATTCCGGCCCGGACGAGATGCCCACCACGGCGATAAAGGTGTTGAGCCCAACGGAATTCATAAACCAGAGCGACGGGGCCGGGATGCGGCCGAAGGTGGGATGCACGGAGCGCAGCCACCCCGCGACCAGCCCCAGGATCAACGCCCCGCCGGACGAGGACAGGGTCAGGGGGATGCCCGAAATCGGGACGGTGACGGAGCCCAGGACGCCGCCCAGGGCGATGGCCAGTCCCACGAACACCATGTCGGTCAGGCTCGACGGCCGATCCTCGTAGCCCAGATGCGCCGCCAGCCGATCCAGATGGCCGGTGGACCCGCTGATCCGCAGGATGTCCCCGCGATAGATCTTCGTCTGGGCCAGAAGGGGAATGGACACGCCCGCCGCGCCCCGGGTCAGTTTTTTCAAAAACACCCCCCGGGCGAAGGGCTCCTGGGACAGATCGAGCAGGGTCCGGCCGTTGACGCTTTTTTTGGTGACCACCAGGTCCAGCGACTCCATGGGGATGGACAGCAGTTCGCGGTCCTCCACCTCCACGGCCAGTTTCTCCATGGTCCCGGCCAGGGTCTCGTGATGCCCGGACACGGCCACGGCGTCCCCGGCCTGGAGCACGGTCTCGGGGGCGAAGTCCATGATCCGGCCGTCCCGGCGCAGGCGCTCCACGAAGATCCGCGACTGCGGCGGCCCGGACTCCGCCTCGGCCACGGTCTTGCCGTCCAGGGCGGAACCCTTCTCGATCCTGAAGGCCCGGACGTCGATGGAATGCCAGGCGGTATGGATGCCGCCGGAGGGCGTTCCGGCCGACATTTTGGCCTCGTAGTCCTTGCAGGCCTGGGGAAGATCCACGCCGATCAGCTTCGGGCCAAGGAAGGCCAGGATCCAGCCGGTGCCCAGGGTGCCGAAGAAATAGCACACGGCATAAGCCACCGGAATCTCCTTGAGCATGGTCCCGGCCGTGTCCGGGGGCAGCCCAAGCTTGCCGATGGCGTCGGTGGACAGGCCGATGGCCGCCGAGATGGTCTGGGCCCCGGCGAAAAGCCCGGCCCCGAAGCCCAGGTCGAAGCCGCCGAGCTTGATGGCCGCAAAGGTCACCCCCAGGCACAGAAGGCAGATCACCACGGCGAAGAGGGCCTGCGGGCCGCCGTCGGCGGCCAGGCCGCGCACGAACTGCGGCCCCACGCCATAGCCGATGGCGAAAAGAAACAGGATGAAAAAGACGGATTTCACGTTGTCGGAGATGGCGATGTCCAACTGGCCGACCAAAACCCCGGTCAGAAGAACCCCGGTCACCGCCCCCAGGCTGAAATTCTTGAATTTGAGGCCGCCGATCCAATATCCGATCCCAAGGGTCAGAAAAATCGCCAGTTCGGCGTGCTGCCGCAAGGTGGTCACGATCCATTCCGCCATGGCCTGCCCCTTTGGCGTTGCGTCCGGCGCAACGCCTTTTTGCGTTTCTGCGTCTTTTCCTTGCCCCCCGGCGGCCAGGGGGCATTTTCGCCCCGAGGCGCGATCAGGCACGGCGCGCGTCCCACTCCTTTTTATAATCCGCCAGGAGCTCGCTTATGGCCTTGCCGATCTTCACGTATTCCCCGGTGTCCAGGTTGGCCTGGGAGACCCGCACGGACATGTTCGGCCCGGCGAAGCCGCCGCCGTCCATGAGCACCACGTCCTTGTCTTCGGCCAGCCGCCACACGAAATCGATGGGTTCGTGGTCGTCCCGCAGCCAGGCGTCGAACTCGGCCCCATAGCGCTCGACAGCCAGCTTGTGGATGTCGATGGTGGTGTAATAGCGGGCATAGGAGGCGTCGAGGTCCGGGGACTTGAGCCCCATGCCCGCGTACAGGGCGTCGTAGCGTTCCTTCACCAGCCCCTGGGCCTCTTTTTTGTAGAGATGGAACTCGGTGTCCAGGAGCTCGGCCAGGGAGAAAAAGACCATCATGGCCTGCTGCGGCGTGGACAGTCCGGCGGTGTGGTTGAGGGCCACGGCCCGGCTGTCGGCCACCAGACGGTCGATGATTTTCAACCCGTCCGGATCGGTGGTGATGGAGGCGTAACGGTTGTGGAGCCCCCGCCGCCGGTCCGTGGGCAGGGCGGCGATCATCTCGTCGATGACGTTGTCCTGGTACAGCCCGATCACCCCCAGCCGCCATCCCGTGCAGCCGAAATACTTGGAGAAGGAATAGACCAGGATGGTGTTGCGCGGGGCGATGGCCGCCAGGGAGCGGAACCCGTTGACAAAGGTTCCGTAGACGTCGTCGGTGAGGATGATGAGGTCTTTTCTTTCCGTGCGCACCAGGTCGGCGATGACCTGCAAGGAGGCCTCGGTCAGGCTGACCGACGGCGGATTGGAGGGATTGACCAGGAAAAAGGCCTTGACCGCCGGGTCGCGCAGCTTGGCCAGCTCCGCGTCCGGGAACTGCCAGCCCGCATCCTCGTCCATGGCCACGTCCACGCTGACCAGCTCATAGTCGGCCAGGGGGGGAATCTCCAGGTAGGGCGAAAAAATGGGGGTGGCGATGGCCAGCTTGTCCCCGGGATTGAGCAGGCCGTTTTCCTTAAGCGTGTTGAACAGGTAGCTGATGGCCGCAGTGCCGCCCTCCACCAGGAACAGATCCATGGTCCCTGCGGGCGGACGGCCGTCGAACATGGTTTCGGCCAGATAGGCCTGGACGACCTTCTCGGTCAGCGGCAACACCCGATCCGGGGTGGGATAATGGTCGCCCAGGATGGCGTCGGTCATCTCGCCCACGAAGGCGTCGCCGTCAAGGGCCAGGGTCTTGGTCACGTAGGCGTAGGCGTCGGCCAAAAACTGGGCTCCGCCGCGATCTCCGTGGGACTCGCAAAAAGACAACAGCCGGGCCCCGCTGCCCGCGCCGTCCGGGGAACCGGCCATGCCCGGGCGGCTCATGACCCGGTGGGCCTCGCGCAGGGCGAATTGCCCGAAGAGAAAAAACGCCTCCCGGGGGATGGTGGCGATCCAGTTGGGATTGCCGCGCCCGGCGTTGATCATCAGTTTTTCATGATGGGTCTGGGCCAGATCGGCCAGCTTGTTCTTGAGTTCGAAGGGGCTCAGACTTTCGTAGCGTTTTTCCTCGTCGCGCTGTCCGTCCTGCATGTGGCGCCTCCGTATCGTGGGCCGGGTTACAGGTTGGCTGCTTGATTCCAGCCGTCTGTCCGCTGCATGCCTTTCCTGCCGACGAGCGGCGGGAGGCGTCAGAAAAGGGTTTTCAGCTTGGCCGCGTCCGGGCCGAACTTGCCGATGCCCAGCATGAGCAGCAGCCGGGCCTTCTGGCCGTCGAGATCCCCGGCCAGGATGCAGCCGTGGTTTTGCAGGGTCAGGCCGCCGCCCGCGTCGCCGTAGATCGGCTCCACGGCCCCGTTGGGCACCCGGGTGGAGATCACGGTCACCACGCCCTTGGACAGGGCGTAGGTGATGGCCCCATACACGGCCTCGTTCACGTTGCCCGCCCCCACGCCCTCAACCACCAGCCCCGTGGCCCCGTCGTCCACGGCATGGCGCACCAGGCTGCCGTCGTCCCCGGCGAAGGTGGACACAAAGGCGACCTTGGGCAGGGTTTCGGGCAGGGGCAGGCTTTTGCGGTTGTCGGCGTCGTTGAACCGGGTGACCTTTCCCCCGGTGATGTAGCCCAGGTACCCCTCCTCACCGGACTCGAAGGTCTGCACGTTGGTGGTCTGGGTTTTGCGAACCGTCCGGGCGGCGTTGACATAGCCGTTTAAAGTGACGGTGACGCCCCAGTTTTTGGCCTGGGGCGCGCAGACCTGGGTCACGGCGTTGAACAGGTTTCCGGGACCGTCGGGAAACGGGCTTGAGGCGTCGTTCATGGCCCCGGTGAAGACCACCGGCTTGTCGCCGGGAAGCGTCAGGTCGAGGAAATACGACCCCTCGGCCATGGTGTCCGTGCCGTGGGTGACCACCACCCCGGCCACCTCGGGCCGGGCCAGGGCCTGCCCCACGGCCCGGCTCAGGCCCGCCCAGCGTTCGGGAGACATCTGGGAGCTGTCGATATTGGAATACGTGACCACCTCGATCTTGGCCACGGCGGCCAGACCCGGCACGGCGGCCAGCAGGTCGGCCCCGGACACGGCCGGGACCGCGCCGCCGGTTGTGGGATCGGTTTTCTCGGCAATGGTGCCGCCGGTCGTGACCACCACCACCGTGGGCAACCCGGCCGGGGCGTCGGCGGCCGCGCCCACGCCCGGAGCGACGGCGACACAAAGCATGGCCAGAACAAACACCGTCAGGATTCGTCCGTCCATTTTCCGGGTACTGCGCATGGTCTCTCCCTTGGTACGAGGTTGGGCCGCTATCCGTTGCACAGGCATCTGCGGCGCGCGATCAGAAATGATAAATAAAACCCAGTCCGCCCTGGAAAACGTCTCCGGCCTTGTCCACCATGCGCCGTCCCCAGATGCTTTTGTGGAAGCCGTAGCCCCTGGCCCAGCCGGTCTCCAGCACCAGGTCCAAGGCCTGGGTGATGGCGTAGGAATGGTTGAAATAGGCCGACAGCAGGGTTTCGCCCTGGGCCAGGTCGTTGCCCATCTGGACGTAGGCCCCGGGGCCTCCGGTGGCGGCCACGGCCTTGCGCAGCCCGGCCGGAGAGCTGGTCCCGGCGGCCACGGTGACCCCGGCCAGGGACGTCAGGTCCGGTATCAGGCTGATCTGGTTGAGCCCGAAGGACAGGCCCATGCTCCCCTGGGGAGTGACGTCCATGTTGGTGTCGTGAAGCTCCTGGTCGCCGTCGAAGAGGAAGGAGCAGATGGGGCCCCAGGAGGAGTCGATGGACGGCAGCCGCTCGGAGCCGTTGGTCAGGCTGGCGTCCTCCCCGCTCCCCCACCAGCCGAACACCTGGGGCGTCACCCAGGACCAACCGCCGTATTCCAGGGCCGCGTCCACAAACCAGCCCGAGCGCCGGTTGATGGCCCGATCCGTGAACGCCACGTCGCCAAAGGCCACGTCGGCGTACATCTTAAACGGGGCCAGGGCGTCCACAATCACCGCCGCCCCGGTCCACACCGCCGGGTTCTGGTTGTGGGCGAATCCCCCCCCGGCCAGAAAGGTTCCGGCGGAGAGCAGAGTGTCGCCCATGCCCCCCAGGGCAGCCCCCCGCCCCAGAACCCCGGCCATGCCGAAGGGGCTGATCGTCACCCCGGGCAGGGTCAGGTCCAGCGTGGCGAAAAACAGGTCGAATTCGTCCCCGGTCTGGGTGGTGGAGGGGTCGAAGGGGCCGTTGGCGTCCACCAGCCTGCCGTACCCCAGGGTTCCCGACAGGATGTCCGCCGCCAGGGGGCCGGAGAGGACCACGGCCGCGGTGTCGCTGTTGCCGGAATCCGTGGACAGGACCACGGAGTCGTAAAAAACCGGGGTGTGGGGCATGGACAGGGGTTGATAGCCGACGGTCAGGCGCAGGTCCGTGTCCGGCACGGCAAACTGGAGATAGGCCTGATAGGGCTCAATGTCGGGAACCGAACTGTCCGCCGCCAGGGGGCCCTGGCCCCATATCTCGTTGTTGAGCCGCAACCCCAGGCGAAAGGACAGGGCATCCGACGCGGGCAGATCGAAGTGCAGGCGCAGGCGCTGAAAAAAGACCACAGGGTCTTCGGTCTGGGCGCCTGTGCCGTTCCACCCGGTGAAATTTTGATTCTGGAAAAAGTTGCCGTGGACGCGAAAATCACCATAGGCCCGGATCTCGGCAGCCCGGCCCGGGGCAACGGAGAAGATCGTCCAGACCAGGGCCGCCGCCAATCCAACCGCCAGTCGCGCCATCGATTCTCCTTCAGGATCTTGGGCAGGGATATCACGCCCAGAAAGGGCCTGATTCGGACGTCACGATCACATCGGAACTTCAAAACGCTCGCCAGGACAGGTGAAAAGGAGACTTCGCCATGCGATTTGAAGACAGCACCCCCTGCGCCGTGACGCAACCGCACGCCACAGGCGGCCCTGCGCAGCAACGCAAAGCCCGCTCCATGGAAAAAAGACTAAGCACCTACGTTGGAATGAAGTCAAGATGTCCCTGGTCCGCGTCACCGGATCTTCACCTGGACGCGCGCCAGGGACAGGGGGATCAGTCGAACATGCGCCGGTCCACCAGACGCGGCGAATCGTCGGGCAGTCGTTCGCCCGCAGGCAGCACCGTCACCTTGGGCCTCAGTTTGAGCCGGGCCTGGAACGCGGCTGTAAACCGCTCCACGTCCAAGGGACCGCCGGGCCCGTCGCAGCAGGCCTCAAACTCGATCATATCCTTGCCGCCGGGGTTGGCGACCACGATCCGCCAGGCCGTGATGCAGGCAAACCCCGCCGCCACCTCCGCCGCCTGGGCCGGATAGATGAACTGCCCCTTGACCTTGGCCGTGTCGTCCACCCGGCCCAGGATTCCGGCCAGGCGCGCCGACGTCCGGCCGCAGGGACAGGGGTCCGGGACAAGGCGCGACAGGTCGCCCGTGGCCAGCCGGATGAGCGGATAGGCCGTGGAAAACGGCGTGAACACCACCTCCCCCATCTCGCCCACGGGCAAGGGCCGCCCCGTGCCGGGCTCGCAGATCTCCACATATCCCCGGGAGGTGACGTGCATGCCGGACAGTTCATGGCATTCGTAGGCGATGCAGCCCACGTCGGCCGTGCCGTAGCCCTGGCGGATGGTCATGCCGAAGGCCTCCTGAACCTTGTGGCGCAGGCTTTCGGGCAGCCGCTCGGCGGCCACGAAGGCCACCCGCAGCCGGAAGTCCTTTTTGAGGTCGAGGCCGCGGGCCAGGGCCTTGTCGGCGATGACGCCCAGGTAGCTGGCCATGCCCACGAACCCGGTGACCGGGAGCCGCGTCAGAAGCTCGATCTGCACGTCGGTGTTGCCGGGACCGGCCGGGATGACCGTACATCCCAGTTCCAGAAGCGGTTCTTCGAGCATGAGCCCGGCAGGGGTCAGATGGTAGCTAAACGTCATCTGCACCAGGTCGCCCGGCGCAAATCCGGCGGCGGCAAAGGCCTCGGCGAAGCCCCAATAGTCCGGGCCGGGGCCCTCGGGGTCGTAGATCGGCCCAGGGGACTGGTAGATGCGCCTAAGCCCCCCGATGCCCTGGGGCAAGAGGGCCTCCAGGCCCGGGCCGCCGCCTTGCAGGGCGAGGAGCTCTTTTTTGCGCAAAACCGGGATGCGTGCGAAATCCTCGAAGGTGGCGACGTCGTCTGGGGCAAGCCCCGCCCCCTCCATGCGGTCCCGAAACTCCCGGCATCCGGCATAGGCCAGGGTGACGATCCCGCGCAACCGGGCCAGCCTGGCGGCGGCGGCCTCGGCCGGGGATGCGGATTCCAGGGGGCTGTAAAACGGGGATGCGCCAGTATTGCGGTCCATCTCGTGATCCCTTCTGCCTGTCGGGGGTGACCCCATCCTGGTAGTTTCGCGTCCGGCGGCATGGGCCGCCCTGGGTCGCTTCCTTACAACCGGCGTTTTCGAATGATCAAAGCAACGACGTGAACTGCGCGTTTTTCTTAAAAAAAGATACGGGCGTCTGGTCATCCGCGACGCGGCCCTACCCCAGCCAGCGTTTCCTGCGCCGGTAGTGCTTGACGTCGCGGTAGCGCCTTTTCTCGCCGCCGCCGCCCATGCCCAGGTAGAACTCCTGCACATCGGGGTTGCTGGCCAGTTCGGCGCACGATCCTTCCAGAACGATGCGGCCGTTCTCCATGATGAATCCCACGTCGGCGACGCTTAAGGCGGCCCGGGCGTTCTGCTCCACGAGGAGGATGGTCACGCCCTCCTCGCTGTTGACGCGGCGGATGATGTCGAAGATCTCCTCCACCAGAAGCGGGGCCAGCCCAAGCGACGGCTCGTCCAGAAGCAGGAGCCGGGGCCTGGCCATAAGCGCCCTGCCGATGGCCAGCATCTGCTGTTCGCCGCCGGACATGTACCCGGCCAACTGCTGCCGCCGCTCCTTGAGACGCGGGAAATAGCCGTAGACCCGCTCCACGCCGTCCCGAAACTCCCGGGCCGGACGGGTCACCCCGCCGCAGCGCAGGTTGTCCTCCACGGACATGTCCTCGAAGACCCGGCGGCCCTCCATGACCTGGAAGACGCCCAGGCGCACGATTTTTTCCGGAGGCAGGCGGTTTATGGCCGTGCCGTCGTAGAGGATGCGGCCGTCGGTGATCTCCCCGTCCTCCCCGGCCAAAAGCCCGGAGATGGCCTTGAGCGTGGTGGACTTGCCAGCCCCGTTGGCCCCGAGCAGGGCCGTGATCCGGCCCTGCCCGGCGCAAAGCGACAGGCCTTTGAGCGTGAGCACCACGTCGTTGTAGACGACTTCCAGGTTCTCGACAGTCAACAGGTCCACAGCGTTTATTTCCCCAGCCATTCGGCCTTTCTCTCCAGGCTTTCCTTGGCCACTTCCACCATCTTGCCGTCCTCGACCTTATAGATGAAGACCGACATGTTGGGGCGGTGGTCGTTCGGGAAGAAGCTGATGGGCGGGGTCAGCCCCATGGGATCGAAGTCGCGCAGGGTCTCCAGGGCCTCCTTGATGGCCGGGCCGGTCAGTTCGCCCTTGGCGGCGGCGATCTTCAGGCCCTCGGCCATGACCAGCATGGAGGCGAAACCCCGGATGTAGTGGGTCATCTTGGGCGTCCCACCGGTCATCTTCTCGATGGCGGCCATGCCCGGAACCTTCTGGCCGTAGACCACGGCGGTCTGGAGGGAATAGGTTCCGTTGGCCGCGTCCCCGGCCAGCTTCACCAGGCTCTCGTCCACGCCCCAGATGTTGCAGAAAAAGGTGGTGTTAAATCCCAGCTTCTGGGCGTCCTTCATGATGATGGCCGCCGAGGGGGTGGTGCCGCCGATCCAGACATAGTCCGGGGCCAGCTTTTGCAGGCGCAGGAGCTGGGCCATGGCGTCCATGGCGTTTAAGGCCACGTTCTCGTCGCCCACGATCTCAAACCCCAGCTCCTTGGCGTATTCCTTGGCCCCGGCGATGGGGGCCAGGCCGTAGGGGTGGTCGGGGTAGACGAAGGCCACCTTGGGGGCCTCGGACTTTTTCCAGTTGTCCTTGAAATACTTGAGCGCGGCCCGGATCTGGGTGGTGTAGTCGGCGGCCACGAAGAAGTTGTAGGGGGCCTTTTCCGGGTCCGTGAGGTGGGCGGAATAGGAGGCCGACAGGGTGGGAATCTGGTCCTTGCCCACGAACTTGGTCAGGGCCTCGGTGTCCTGGGTGCCCCAGCCCTGCAGGGCCACGATCTTGTCCTGGGAGATGAAACGCTTGTAGGCGGCCAGGGCCTGCTGGGCGTTGTAGGCGTAGTCCACCTCCACGAGGTTGACTTTCTTCCCGGCGATACCGCCGTTTTCATTGATATATTTCGCGGCGTCCTTGATGCCCTCGGAATAGGGCGCACCCACGGCCGAGGTCGGGCCGGAGAGATCGGACAAAAGCCCGATGGTGATGGCCTCTTCGGCAAACGCCGTCGCGGCCAGGGCCAGGACACAGGCCAGGGACCAGACCAGATATTTCGCCATGCGTTTCACGTCACCCTCCTTGTGTTGAACGGTTGCGTCTTCGTCCGGCCGCAAGGCCTAATGGGCGAAGGGATAGAGCTTCCAATAGGCCTTGACGAGCCGCCAGCGATGGGCCAGCCCCTCGGGCTCGAAAATGAGAAACAGCACCAGCACCAGCCCGAAGACGCCCTCCTTCATGGCCAGAAGCGCGCCGCTTATGTCCGTGAAAAGCGCCCCGGCATGCTGGGCCACGAAGTTGAGAAACTCCGGCAAAACCGTGATGAACACCGCCCCGAACACCCCGCCCAGGACGCTGCCCAAGCCGCCGATGATGATCATGGCCAGATAGCTGACCGAAAGACCGATGCCGAACTGCTCCGGGGTGATGTACATGGTGTAGTAGGCCCACAGCGCCCCGCCCGCCCCGGCCAGAAAGGAGCTGATGCCGAACGCCCGCAGTTTGTAGGCGAAGAGGTCCACGCCCACGATCTCGGCCGAAAGATGGTGGTCGCGGATGGCCACGAAGGCCCGGCCCAGCCGGGTGCGCATGATGTTGCGCACGCACAGCACGCTCAAAGTGGCCACGGCCAGGGTCAGGTAGAACATCTTCACGTCGGAATCGAAGGCGAGCCCGAGCACCTGGGGCGGGTCCACGGCCATGCCGCTCGAGCCCCCGGTGACCGCGTCCCAGTGCAGGAAGACGTATTCGAGGATGAGCTGGGCGGCCAGGGTGGCGATGGCCAGATAGATGCCCTTTAAGCGCAGCGACGGCAGGCCGAAGAACATGCCCACTGCGGCCGTGACCAGCCCGGCCGCAGGCAGGACGGCCAGAAACGGCAGCCCCAGGCTGGCCAGATAGGCGGCGGCATAGGCCCCCACCCCGAAAAAGGCCCCGTGCCCCAGGGAAATCTGCCCGCAAAAGCCGGTCAGGAGGTTGAGCGACACGGCCCCGATCACGGCGATGTTGATCAGGCACAAGACCGAGACCAGATAGTTGTTCATGGCCAGGGGGGCCAGACACAGGACCGCCCCGAAAAGCCCCATGGACACCAGGAGAAACCGGCTGGGGAAGATGCGGGCCTCGCCCGCGTAGGTCCTGAAAAACAGTCCGCATTGTCCGTGCATGCGCTACACCCGCTCGATTTCCCGGGCCCCGAACAGCCCGTAGGGTTTGATCATGAGGATGACCACCAAAAGGATGAACGCGGCCACGTCCTTGAATCCTCCAAGGCCAAAAAATTCCTTGGCCGCGCCGTCGCAGACGTTTTCCAAAACGCCCACGATGAGTCCGCCCAGGGCCGCCCCGAACAGGCTGTCCAGTCCGCCCAGGATCACGGCCGGAAAGACCTTCAGGCCCAGGTGCCCGAGTTGGGCGTTGATGCCGTTGATGTTGCCCAGGATCACCCCGCCGATGGAGGAGACCATGGCCGCGATGCACCAGGACAGGGCGAAGATGTTTTTTATGCCGATGCCCATGCTGGCGGCGGCCTGCTGGTCGAAGGCCGTGGCCCGCATGCTGATGCCCAGCCGGGAATATTTGAAAAAGGCCGAAAAGATGAGAAACAGGATCACGGACAGGGCAAAGGCCGCCAGATAGACCGGGGCCACGGGCAGCCCGGCGATCATCACCGGCTCCTGGGGCAAAACCGGCGGGAAGACCTGGATCTGGGTGCCCCAGAAAAGCTGCACCAGGGATTTGAGCACGGACGAAAGCCCGATGGTGACCATGATCACGCTGATGATGGGCTCGCCGATCATGGGCCGCAGGATCAGGCGCTCGATGACGATGCCCAGGATGAAGGAAAAGGCCAGGGTCATGAAAAAGGCCACCAGGAACGGCAGATGGGCCTGGACCGTGAGCGCGAAGCAGACGTAGGCCCCGACCATGACCAGTTCGCCCTGGGCGAAATTGACCACCTTGGTGGCCTTGTAGATGATGACGAATCCCAGGGCCACCAGGCTGTAGATGCTGCCGACCACGAGCCCCGAAATGAACAGTTGCAGATAATATTCCACGCGATCTCCCTCTCCTGAAATACGCCGCGCCGCCTTACCCGGCCGCCCGGTCCTCCACGTCTTCCAGCCGAAGCTCCCCGCACATCTCCCGGACGCTGGCGTCCTGATAGGTGATCTCGGCCCGCAGGTTCATGCTGCACACCGGGGAATACAGGGCCTCGACGAGCTTCCCGTAGCGGTCGCCGACCACCTTGCGCCGCACCTTGCGGGTGCGCGTGAGTTCCCCGTCGTCGGCGTCGAGTTCCTTGAACAGCAAAACGAAACGCGCCACCCGCATCTGGGGGGCGAGCTTGGCGTTGATGGCCGCAATCTCGGCCTTGACCAGGGCGTAGACCTCGGGCTTGGCGGACAGATCCTGGTAGGTGGTGTAGGTCAGGGCCTTGGATTCGGCCCAGCGGCCCACGATCTCGGCGTCGATGCACACGATGGCCGCCAGATGGTCGCGGTCGTGCCCGAAGACCACGGCCTCCCGGATGTAGGGCGAAAACTTGAGCTTGTTCTCCATGAACTGGGGCGAAAACTTGAAGCCGCCTTTGAGGGTCATGACGTCCTTGACCCGGTCGATGACCACCAGCCGCCCCTGATCGTCGAAATAGCCCGCGTCGCCCGAGCGCAGGCGGCCGTCATCGGTCAGGGTCTCGGCCGTGGCCGCCGGATTCTTGTAATAGCCCAGAAACACCGAGGGGCTTTTGGACAGGATCTCGCCGTCCTCGGCGATGGTCAGCTCGGTGTCCGGGATGGGCTGGCCCACGGAGGTGAAGTCCACGGCCCCGTCGCGGTGGATGCAGGAAATGCCGGAGATTTCCGTCTGGCCGTAGATCTGCTTTAAGTTGACGCCGATGGCGTGGAAGAAGCGGAAGGCGTCGGGACCAAGGGCCGCGCCGCCGGTGCTGGCCGAGCGCACGTTGGAAAACCCCAGGCGGTCCTTTAGGGCCCGAAACAGGCAGAACCAGGCCACGCCATAGGCCAGGCGCAGGCCAAGGCCCGGCTTTTTCCCCTCGAACCGGGCGTCGGCCAGACGGATGCCCACGGGCAGAAACAGGTCGTACAGGAAGCGTTTGAGCCGCGTGGTCTCCATGATCTTGACCCGGACCCGGGCGGCCAGATTCTCCCACACCCGGGGCGGGGAGAAGATGACATTGGGGCCGATCTCGCGGATGTTGTCCTGCACCGTGTCCGGCTCCTCCGGGAAATTCACGGTGAAGCCGAACAACAGGGCCGAGGCCACGGCCATCATCTGCTCGCCCATCCAGGCCAGGGGCAGAAAGGAGACGAACTCGTCGGACGGACGCCGCTCGTCCACCAGCCCCAGGTTGTGGGCCATGGCCAGGAGATTTTTGTGGGAGAGCATGGCCAGTTTGGGCCGCCCGGTGGTGCCGGAGGTGGTGGCGATCAGGGCCGGGTCGTCGGGGGACAGGGCTGCCGCCCAGTCAGGGAACTGCCCGGCCAGATCACGTCCCATGTCGCGCACGGCCTCAAAGCTCACAAGCCCCGGCTCGTTCACCCCGGCCAGCCCCTTGGGGTCGTGGTAGACGATGTGCGCCAACTGCGGCAGCCCCTGGCGCAGGGACAGCATCTTGTCCACCTGCTCCTGGTCCTCGGCCACCACCAGCCGGGCCTCGGACAACTCCAGGATGTAGGCGATCTCCTCGGCCGGGGCGTCCTGGTACAGGCCCAGGGCCATGCCGCCCAGGGCCTGGATGGCCAGTTCGGCAAACAGCCATTCGGGCCGGTTGTCGCCGATGAGGATGACGATGTCCCCCCGCCCGAATCCCATTTTTTTCAGGCCCCCGGCGAATTCAGCGGCGGCGGCGAGATAGTCGTTCCAGGAAAAACGCTGCCACACGCCCCACTGCTTCTCCCGCAGGGCGGTCTTTTTCCCATGGGCCCGGGCGTTTTTGCACAGCAGGCCGGGCAGGGTGTCGAAATACGGTTTTGGGGCCTCGCCCATCGCGCCATCCAGAAGGTTGTGGGTTCGAAATTTTGGGACCATGCCGCCGTGCCCGGCGTTTCTTTCCCGGCGGCCATGGCCGCCCAAACCAAAAAACACGTCAGTATTTTTGAAAAAACGTCATTTCAAAATATGACCGCTCTCAACCATCCCCACCGGTCCCGGACGACGCCTGCTAACGACCGAGAAACACCCCGTCGTCGCCGCCCAGGTAGGCGGCCACCACGTCCGCGTCGGCCATGACCTCCTTGGGCGACCCCTCGGCCAGCACCCGGCCGAAATCCAGCACCACCACCTTGTCCGAAATATCCATGACCACGCCCATGTCGTGCTCCACCAAAAGCACGCTCATGCCCCACTCCTCGTTGATGTCCAGGATGTAGCGGGCCATGTCCTCGGTCTCTTCCAGGTTCATGCCGGCCATGGGCTCGTCGAGAAGGATCAGGTCGGATTCGGCGGCCAGGGCCCGGCCCAGCTCCACGCGCTTTTGCACGCCGTACGGCAGCCGTCCGGCCGCCTGATGGCGGTAGGGAGACAGCCCCAGGAAGTCGATGACATCCTCCACCCGGCGGCGATGGGCGTCCTCGGCCCGGCGGGCCTTGCCCAGGTAGAGGATGGAGGCCAAAATCCCGTAGTCCATGCGGGCGTGGCGGCCGACCATGAGGTTGTCCAGGACCGACAGGCCCCGAAACAGGGCGATGTTCTGGAAGGTGCGCGACAGCCCGAGCTTCGTGCGGGCATGGGAGGGCACGGCCAGAAGGTCGGCCCCGCCCAGGGTGATGGCCCCGGAGTCGGGGACGTAGCGGCCGCTTATGCAGTTGAGCATGCTGGTCTTGCCCGCGCCGTTGGGGCCGATAAGCGAGACGATGCCGCCCTTCTCCACGGAAAAGCCCACGCCGGTCAAGGCCGCCAGCCCCCGGAAGGTCAGGGTCACGTCCGTCACCTCGAGAAAGGCCATCAGGGCATCCACTCGTTTTCAAAATCCGCTGCGGACACCAGCCGGTATCCCTTGCGCTCGATGGCCCCGGCCACCAGGCAGGGGTCGTCCACGGCCAGCCGGATGACCACCATGCGGCGATTGGCGTGATAGAAGGTGCCGGTGGCGATGATGCTCACCCCCATATCCTTGATGATGCCCGAGACCTCGTGCAAAACGCCCGTGCGGTCCTCGACCTCGAAGACGATGCGCGACCCGCCCTGTTTGAGGCCCATTTCCTCCACCAGCACGTCAAGCATGACCGAACGGTTGATGTAGCCCACAAGCTTGCCCTGCTCGTTGACCACGGCCAGCCCGGCCAGATTTTTCTGATACATGATCTCGGCGGCCTGCTCGATCTCCATTTCCGGATGCACGGTGATGATGTCCTTGCGCATGATCTTTTTCACCGTGAGCTTGGACAAAAGATACAGGGCCTCGTGCTTGTCCAGGGTGGTCATGATGGAGGGCAGGGCCAGGGCGATGTCCTCCTTGCGCACGTACCCCACCAGATCCTTGTTCTCATCCACCACCAGAAGCATCCACAACTCGCTCCCCTTGAGCAGCTTGTCCGCGTCCAGGACTGGCGTAAGTGGAGTGACCTTCTTGAAGTCTTTGAGCATTTTAAGGCCTACGTACATCGGTATTCCTCCATGTCGGCGGAAAAACGCGA
This sequence comes from Desulfolutivibrio sulfodismutans DSM 3696, assembly GCF_013376455.1. Lineage (GTDB taxonomy): Bacteria > Desulfobacterota > Desulfovibrionia > Desulfovibrionales > Desulfovibrionaceae > Desulfolutivibrio > Desulfolutivibrio sulfodismutans. The sequence goes on from NZ_CP045504.1 coordinate 2,462,685, forward strand.
AAGAGTCAAAAATGGGGGCCCATGCGGCGACAATCCGGCTCACATACCGCAAGTCGTTTCCCATGCACAAGCATTTCTTGAATAACCATCCCCATGCGGGGATGTTCTCTCTCCTGTCTCCATATCCAGAAGGATATACTGCGGGGAGGGAGAGCGCCGCCCCGGCGCGTCGCGCCCCAGCCCCGGCATCCGCCCTGTCCGCAGCGCCCACGCACAATCCGACGCCGGATTCAACCGCCAGGCATGGAAGGTGTTTTCCGGCCGCACCAAGGATGCATGAGGACGATAATACCCGCATAGCCTCGCACAAAGTCCTGTTGCGCCTTTTCCGCATCACGCCTAAATAAAGTCGCCTCCCCTGCGAGACGGCGTTATGTGTTTCAATTTTCCCGCTCCCGGACGCCGCGTGGCCCCGGGGCCTCTCCGGCCGCCTCCTGCAAACGCTTTTCCTGGAGCACCACGGGCACGATGAAAAGGACATAGGGGATAAACACCATGGCGGCATGGACCAGTCCCGGCCCGAACAACCCCGGAGGGCCGTAGGGGGTGTCCGTGGCCGCCAGGATGACGGCGTAGATGCCCAGAGCCCCGACGGCCCGGTACAGGAGCCGACAGCCCGCCGGGTCAAGCCAGGTCCGGCCGTAGGCCAGGTCGAAGGCCGTGCGCAGGCACAGCCCGAAAAGCACGATGTCGCCTACGTTTTTGACCAGGGCCAAGGCGGTGGGGACGGCCAGGATGCCGATCCCGGCGTTGGCCAGGGTGGGCAGGTACAGGACGGCCAAGAGGGCGAAAAAGGGCTTCATGGGAACTCCGTCAGCCGGTTGCAAGGTGGAACATGTCTTTGAGAAAGGACTGCATGGCGCCGATGACCCCGAAGGCGTCGCGCAGGGCGCCCTTGTCCATCTCCGAAAGCTCCCTGGGATCGATGTGGTTGTCCGGGGGCAGGCCCCGCTCCACCTGGGAAAGCTGGTGGGTGAGCTTGACCTGGAGCAGGAACTCGAAGGCCTGGGCCGCCTCCCGGCCGAGATGGGTGGGAATGTGCCCCTGGCTGGCCAGGGCCTCCACCCGCTGCAGGGTGCCCGTCTCCACCACGCCGTGGGCCAGGGCCAGCACCCGGGCAAAGTCCTGAAACGGCACCAGCCCGCGTTTTTTCAGGTCCAGGGTGTTTTTATGCTCCCCGCTTCTCTCCACGGCCAGGCCGCGAAAAAGGGTCAGCGGAGCCCGGGTGACCTGGCAGTCCGCCGCCAAAAAGCGCAGGAAGATGCCGCTTTCGGCCGCGCGCCGGGCCACATGGGCCCGCAGATCGTCGGCAAGGGGCACGTGCCCGGCCACGCCGCGAAAATCAAAGAAGATGGTGGAATGCAACACCTCCATGGGCTCGGGCACGGCGATCCAGGCGTCGAAGGTGTCCTTCCAGGCGTCCAGACTTTTCCGCCAGGCCGGGTTTGAGGCCATCATGTCCCCTTTGCAGCGGGGGAATCCGGCTTTTTCCAGATGGCCCACCACGCGTTCGGCCATGGCCTGGAAAAAGACCGCCGCCGCGCGCCGCACGGGTTCGTCCGGGCTGTCGGCGTAGACCAGGGCGTTGTCCTGGTCCGTGGCGAAGGTCTGTTCCCGGCGGCCCTCGCTGCCCATGGAGATCCAGCAATAGGCCGTGGGCGGCGGGCCGATCTCCCGATGCACCAGCTCGATGATCTTGTGCAGGATGTGGTCGTTGACCACGGTGATCAGGCGGGTGATGTGCCCGGCCCGGGCCCCGTTGTCCAAAAGCGCCCGGATCACCCGGGGGGCCTTGGCCAGCAGGGGATAGAGCCCGGCGAAGTCCCGCTGGGACTGGATCTCCCGGAAAAGCGACAGGGGGGAGGTTCCCTGCACCAGCAGGATGTCGTGGGCCGTGACCACGCCTTCCGCCCCGCCGGGGCCGGTCACGACGAGGTGATGGACCTTTTTGGCCATCATCTTGAGCAGGGCGTCGAAACAGGCATCGCTTCCGGCGATTTCCGCCACCGGACTGGACATGATGGTCTTGACCCCGGATTCCAGATCCCGGCCCAGGGCCACGGCCTTGCGCAAATCCTTGTCGGTGACGATGCCCAGGACACCCCCAGGGGCCTGGCTCACCAGCAGGGAGCCCACACCCTCCTTGAGCATGGTCCGGGCCGCGTCCCGGATGGGCAGGCCCGGGTCCACCATAAGGGGCGGCCGCGACACCAGATCGCCCACGAGTCTGGCGAACAGGGACAGGTCCGGGGCCTCGGCGGCGCAGGGGGCCGTTTCGCCACCCGGCGGGTCGTCCTGGAGCCGCCCGTCGCCGCGGCCTTCGGGGGTGCGGATGTCCTTTTCCACCATGCTGCCTGATAGCCTTTTTTTTCAAACCAGGGAAGCCGAGCCGAAAAATGTGCGGCCGGGGTGACCGGGGCCGCGCCGGTGTCCTGCTTTGGCGCAAGGGGCGGGGCCGCGCCCCGGCAGTCCTTGGCCGGAAACCGTCGGGGAGGGAGGCCGAAGCCCCCGCTCCCCGCATGGTTCCGTTTTTTCCGATATCGGGTTGCGCCGTTAGTGCGCCGCAGCCGCCTGGCCCGCGCCCCTGGGGATGCGCACGTTTTCCACCAGATCCTGGATGTGGGCGGGCGGCGGCGGGGTCATCATGGTCACCGCGACAGTGGCGATGAAGTTGATGACCATGCCCACGGTGCCGATGCCCTCTGGGCTGATGCCCAGAAACCAGGGGGCCACGCCCATGAACTTGGTCTGGATGATGTAGAGCAGGGTGAATCCCATACCCGCGATCATCCCGGCGATAGCCCCTTCCCGGCTGGTGCGCTTCCAGAAGATGCCCAGCACGATGATCGGGAAAAAGGACGACGAGGCCAGCCCGAAGGCCAGGGCCACCACCTGGGCCACAAACCCCGGCGGGTTCACGCCGAAGTAGCCGGCCACGCACACGGCCACGCCGATCATGATTCGGCCCAGCAGAAGCTGCGTCTTTTCCGAGGCCTGGGGGTTGATCATGCGGAAGTAGAGGTCGTGGGAGACGCTCGAGGAGATGACCAGGAGCAGGCCGGAGGCCGTGGACAGGGCCGCCGCCAGACCGCCCGCCGCCACCAGGGCCACGACCCAGGCCGGGAGATTGGCGATTTCAGGGTTGGCCAGCACCATGATGTCGTTGTCCACGTAGAGCTCGTTCTTGTTGGTGGTGGGCTCGTTTTTGATCAGCGGCTGGCCGTACTGCCCGTCCTGGCCGGTGAAGGCCAGCTTGCCGGTGAAGGCCGGGCCGTAGCTGTAGTTGATGATGCCGTCGCCGTTCTTGTCGATCCAGGCGATGAGCCCGGTCTTTTGCCAGTTGGTGAACCAGGACGGGGCGCTCTTGTAGGCCACGCCGTTTAAGGAATCGACCATGTTGTAGCGGGCGAAGGCGGCCACGGCCGGGGCGGTGGTATACAGGATAGAGATGAAAAGCAGGGCGTAGAAGGCCGAGATGCGGGCCGCACGGACGCTTGGCACGGTGTAGAAGCGCACGATCACGTGGGGCAGGCCCGCCGTGCCCACCATCAGGCACATGGTGATGGCCAGCACGTCGAGCATGGGCTTGGCCCCGGGGCCGGTAAATCCCGTGGTGTAGGCCGCAAACCCCAGGTCCGTGCCGATGCGGTCCAGCGCGGTCAGCAGAAACTGTCCGGCGTCCTTGCCCTCGACGATGCTGCCGCCGAGGCCGAGCTGCGGGATGGGGTTGCCGGTGATTTTGAGCGAGATGGCCACGGCCGGGACCAGGAAGGCGAAGATGAGCACGCCGTACTGGGCCACCTGGGTCCAGGTGATGCCCTTCATGCCGCCAAGCGCGGCATAAAAGAACACGATGGCCATGCCGATGTACACGCCGGTGTTCACGTCCACTTCCAGAAAGCGCGAGAACACGATGCCCACGCCGCGCATCTGCCCGGCCACATAGGTCAGGGAGACGAAGATGGCGCAAATCAGCGCCACGGTGCGGGCGGCCTTGGAATAATAGCGGTCACCCACGAAGTCCGGCACCGTGAATTTGCCGAACTTGCGCAGATACGGGGCCAGAAGCAGGGCCAAAAGCACATACCCGCCGGTCCAACCCATGAGGTACATGCACCCGGCGTAGCCCATAAACGAGATGATGCCGGACATGGAGATAAACGAGGCCGCGCTCATCCAGTCCGCGCCGGTGGCCATGCCGTTGGCCAGGGCCGGGACGTTGCCCCCGGCCACGTAAAAGCCCTTGGTGTCCTTCACCCGGCTCATCCAGGCGATGCTCAGATAAAGGGCGAATGATGCCCCCACGATGATGTAGGTCCAGGTCATGATCGACATATGCGTCTCCTTTGGGCGGCGCGGGTTATTCGTGGACGTCGAATTCCTTGTCCAGCCGGTCCATGAGGATGAAATAGGCCAGGATCAGGAGAACGAAGATATAGATGGATCCCTGCTGGGCGAACCAGAATCCCAAGGGGAACCCGCCGAGGTGGATGGCGTTGAGCTGATTGACGAAGAAAATGCTCAGGACGTACCCGGCTACGAACCAGATGCCCAGGAGCACCACCATGTATCTCAGGTTGCGCTGCCAGTAGCGACGCATCTTGGCGTCGTTGTCGGCCTTGGCCGTGTCGCCCGACGGGGCGGCGTGCTGCATGTGTCCGTTGGTGTCCATGGGATGCCTCCTTGGCGCGTTTCGGATCGTTCGTCGGAAGGACCACAGGCCGTGCGGGCCAGATGTCTTCCAGGAGGCCACCATGCAGCGGCCCGCGCAGGGGGGCATCTTTTTTTCGGCAAGCGGCGCGAACGCTTCCGGCAACGGAAACCCCGCCGAGGTATGGCGCGCCTGGCGCCGGTCGCCCGTTTATAGATGTTTTGACGCCGTTTGCGGCCTCTTTCGCCTGGGGAAAGGACCAATTGCCGTCCATGGCCGGGAGCGGCCCGGTAAGCGGCGGGATTTTCCTGGTCAACGGGGCAGCGGCCACACGGGGGAAACGCCCTTTTCTCCCGGCACAGGGAGAAAAAAACGCCCAATGCGCATGACAACCGGCGAAAAAAACGCCTTGCTCCTGCGGGCCGAAACATGGCGACCAACGGACAACCCACTGGGAACAAAGCATATTTGCAAGGGGAACACTTCATGCAAAGTCACACCTGCTGTCAGGGCGGCACGGCGCGGCGTCCCCGGCGAGGACGCCGGAACCTCAGGCGCGTGTTCTTCCCGCCCTCCCCCATGGCGGCCAGCCGCGGCCGGGCTGAAACCCTGGATCGCCGTCGGCTCGCCAGGCATGAACGAACCTGGAGGATTCCATGGAAAAGATTCTGATCGTCGGCTGCCAGAAGGCTATGGGCGACGTCTGCATCGGATGTTCACGCTGCCTGGTGGCCTTCAACCGGCGGCTGGGGCTGTTTTCGGGATATAAGGAGGCCGAGGTCATCGGCCTTCTGAGCTGCGGCGGCTGTCCCGGATCGGTGATCGTCACCCGCCTGGCCCAGGTCAAGCTCTGGAACGCCCCCATGAACGAAAAACCCACGGTGGTGCATATTGCGCCCTGTATCGGCGACCACTGTCCCTATGCGGACGACATCATGACCAAAATCCAGGTCAAAAGCGGCATCCCCGTGGTCCTGGGCACGCACCCCTTCGCCCCCTCGGACATCTTCGCGTAAGCCATGGCCGCCCATCCGATCCTTCACGACCGCCTGCCCGCTTCATCCCCGGGCCTTTGCCTCGCCGTCCTGGCGGACAACGACGCCCGGCCCGGCTTTTGCGCCGAACACGGCCTGAGCCTTTGGCTCATGCTTCCCGGCGGCGGCCTGTGGCTGTGGGACACCGGACAAAGCGGGCTTTTCCTCGAAAACGCCCGGCGGCTGGGGCTGTCGCCGGAGACGGCCCGGGGCGTGGCCTTAAGCCACGGACATTACGACCACGCCGGGGGCCTGGAGCACCTGCTGCGCCGCCCCGGTTTCAAAGGCGAGATCGTGGCCCATCCGGCCTTCGCCATCCCCCACTACCGGCGCACGGCCTCAGCCTTCGCCTGCGACATCGGCTGCCACTGCCCCCCGCCCCTCCTGAAGGAACGTCTGCGCGTGGTCCACGCCCCGACCCGGATCGATTCCGGCCTGCACATCCTCCCGGCCATCCCGCGCCAGCGCGGCCACCGGCAGGCCACAGGCGGCATGTTCCTCGACGCAGGCGGCCAGTGGCCGGACATCATCCCGGACGACGCCTGCCTGGTCCACACCCAGGGCGGCACGCTCACCGTCATCCTCGGATGCTGCCACAGCGGCGTCGCCAACACCCTGGACGCCGTGCGGGAACACTTCGGCGACGCCCCGATCAGCCTTCTGCTCGGCGGTCTGCACCTGGCCGGGGAGGATCGGCAGACGATCCTCGACGCCCTGGAGGCCATCACCCGCCACGGGGTGCGGGCCCTGTGCCCCGGGCACTGCACCGGGGAAACGGCCACGGCCCTTTTGCGCGAACAGTTTCCCGGCCCGGTCATTCCCCTGGCCGCCGGCCTGATCCTTGAACTCAGAGGAGACGCCCCATGACCAAAATCGGCCTGATCCGGTGTGAGAAAAACGAAACCCGCTGTCCCCTCACCGGCTGTCTGACAAGCCTTCACAACGCCGCACAAGGCTTTGCCGACTTGGCCCAGCCCGAACTCATCGGCGTTTTCACCTGCCATTGCCCCGGCGACCACATCGCCGACATGGCCAAAATCCTCAAATCCAAGGGCGCTGAAGTCATCTCCTGGTGTACCTGCGCCTTCGCCCGCCGGGAAGGCGGCGCATGGGTTTTGGGCGGGGGATTTTGCGACCACCTGGACGAACTGGCGCAACGTGTCGCCCGGGAGACCGGACTCCCCTGTATCCTTGGAACGGCGCATCTGCCCCAGGGATACGTCCCTCAAACCTTCGATGCGCCCCAGGATCACGCCGACGGGTGAAGGTAACCCGCCAGCCTCGCTGACCGGATCGAAAACCGCCCCGTGCGCCAAAGGATTCGCCATGGTCATCGCCATTAGCGCCGCAGGCCCCGATATCGACGCCCCGTTCGATCCCGATTTCGGCCGCTGCCCGTATTTTTGCGTCTTCGACACCGAGAACGCCCATTGCAGCGCCTGGGCGAACCCCTGCGCCGGACTGCGCTCCAGTGCGGGAGGCCGATCCGTGGAGTTATTGGCCGGACTCGGCGTGAACCGGGTTCTCACGGGAATCTGCGAAAAACCCGCCCTCGAGGCCTTGGCCAAGGCTGGCATCGCCGTGGCGACCTGCCAGGCCCCAACCGTCGGCAGGGCCATGGCGGACTGCACAAAGACCATGGGGCTTCCCCTCCGCTGCGCGGCGGCCATAAGCCACGAAGAGGCCCTGGCCAGTCTCGGCTTTCCGGTGGTCTCGCCCATGGATATGGCCTTCGCCCCCCGCCTCGGGGGACGCGGCGGCGGCCGGGGCATGGGCGGAGGAGGGCGCGGAATGGGTGGCGGCCGGGGCATGGGCGGCTGCGGGCGCGGCATGTCGGGATCGGGCGCGAACGCCGCCCCACGGCCCGCCATCCCCGGGCCGCCGACGCCCCGGCCGCCTGCGGCCAGGCCCCCGCGCCCAGGCAATGTCACCGAGGCCAACACGCGACAACGCCAAAAGGCGGTCATCGACAGGACCGTGTGCACGGGATGCGGCGCTTGCGTCGCCTGCTGCCCCACGGGAGCCCTGTCCCTGCAGGCCGGGAAGGCCAGCGTCGACAGGTCGTTGTGCGTCGGTTGCGGCGCCTGCCTGCGGGCCTGCCCCACCGGGGCTGTCTCCCTTCCCCGCGCCCGGCGCATGCCGCCCTGTTTTCCCGAATCGTGACGCCTCCTGACGCCAGATCCCGACTTCCGTTTTCTCTCCCAGGCCACTATCAATCCGTTGTCCTGCGCTTTGACAAAAAAAGTTCCATGTCGTAAATCTTTCGTGTTACTTCGCTATATAATATATATCACGATCATCGACACATTCCCGAGGTATGCCCCATGAAATGCTCCCCCCTTGCAATGGCCCTGGTCCTGGCCTGCCTGATCGGCCTTGTCTCCATCCCGGCCCACGCCGCCGACACCCGCCCCGTCACCGACTCCCTGGGCCGCACCGTGCAGGTGCCTGCCAAGGTCGACCGGCTCATCTGCTCCGGCTCCGGCTGCCTGCGGCTTCTGACCTATCTCCAGGCCCAGGATATGGCCGTGGCCGTGGACGACATCGAGACCAAGCGGTCGGGGTTCGACGCCCGGCCCTACGCCCTGGCCAACCCCCAGTTCAAGACCATGCCGCTTTTCGGGGAGTTTCGCGGCCACGACAATCCCGAACTCATCGCCTCCTTAAACCCCGCCCCCCAGGTCATCCTCAAGACCTATGGAACCATGGGCCATGATCCCCAGGCCCTCCAGGACAAGACCGGCATCCCGGTGGTGGTCATGGACTACGGCGACCTGGGCAAGAACAAGGCCGCCTTCTACGCCACCCTGCGCATGATGGGCGACATCACGGGCAAAAAGGACCGGGCCGAAGAGGTCATCGCCTTTTTCGACAAAACCGAGGCCGACCTCATGGGCAGGATAAAAGGCATCCCCGAGGCCGGGCGCAAGACCTGCTTTGTGGGCGGCATCGCCAAGAAGGGACCGCATGGGCTTTTGTCCACCGAGCCCACATATCAGCCCTTCGAGCTGGCCGGTTGCAAAAACGTGGCCCTCGAGGCCGGGGAAAACCTGGACCACGCCGTGGTGGCCAAGGAAAAGCTCGTGGTCTGGAACCCGGAGTATCTCTTCATCGACCTGGCCACGGCCCAGATGGGCGAAAACGCCGGGGGCCTGTACGAAATCAAGACCGACCCGGTCTACGACGGCCTGTCCGCCAAGACCTCGGGCAAGGTCTACGGCCTTCTGCCCTACAACTGGTATTCCATCAATTTCGGCTCCATCCTGGCCGACGCCTATTTCATCGGCAAGACCGTCAATCCGGACAGGTTCGCCGATGTGGACCCGGCGGCCAAGGCCGACGAGATCTATACCTTCCTGGTGGGCAAGCCGGTCTTCGCCCAGATGACCGGGGCCTTCGGGAACATGGCCTTCAAACCCCTGCCCCTGAAATAGCGGGGCGGGACCATGCATTTCGGAGAGGGCCGGATTCCCGAGGCCTATCTGGCCCATGTGGGCCGCAAACGGCTCATCGTGTGTCTGTCCTGCGTAATCCTGGCTGTGCTTTTCGTGGCCTCGGTGTCGCTTGGGCCGGTGAACGTGCCGCCCCTGGACGTCCTGGCGGCCTTTCTGGGCAAGGCGGCAAGCCCCAGGGACCAGATCATCGTCCTGTCCATCCGCCTGCCCCAGTCCCTGGCCGCCGCGCTTTCGGGCATGGCCCTGGCCGCGGCCGGGGCAGCCATGCAGTCCATCCTGCGCAACCCCCTGGGGTCGCCGTTCACCCTGGGCATCTCCCACGCGGCAGCCTTCGGCGCGGCCTTTTCGGTCATCATCCTGGGCAGCGGGATCATGACCAGCAGCCAGGAGGGGGCGGTCACCATCTTAAACCCCTACCTGACCACGGGCATGGCCTTCGCCTTCTGTCTGGTGGCGGCGCTCATCGTGGTCGGGGTGTCGCGCCTGCGGGGGGCCAGCCCCGAGGTCATGGTCCTCACCGGCGTGGCCTTGGGCGCGCTTTTCACGGCCGGGACCATGTTTTTGCAGTATTTCGCCGATGACCGGCAGTTGGCGGCCATGGTTTTCTGGACCTTCGGGGACGTGGCCCGGGCCAAGTGGAACACCCTGGCCTTTATGGCCGTGGTGTCGCTTCCGGTGATCGGCTTTTTCTACCTGAACCGGCTGAACTTAAACGCCATCGACGCCGGGGACGAGACGGCCCGGGGCCTTGGGGTGCGGGTTGAGCGGCTGCGACTGGTGGGCATGCTCCTGGCCTCGCTTTTGACGGCCACGGTGGTGGCCTTTTTGGGGGTTATCGGCTTCGTGGGGCTGGTATGCCCGCATCTGGCCCGGTGGGCCGTGGGCGACGACCACCGATTTCTCCTGCCCCTGTCCTGCATTTTGGGCGCGGTGCTGCTTGTGGCCTCGGACACGGCGGCCCGGCTGGTCATCGCCCCGAGCGTGTTGCCGGTGTCGGTGCTCACGGCCTTTCTGGGCGCACCCACCTTCATCGCCCTGCTTCTCGGGAGGCGGAAGAAATGAAACTCTGCGCCAGGGACTTGGATGTCGGCTACCGGGACCGTCTGGTGCTCTCCCAGGTGGCCTTCGAGCTTGAGCCTGGGGAGATCCTGGCCGTTTTGGGGCCAAACGGCGTGGGCAAGACCACGCTCCTTCGCACCCTAAACGCCATGCTCCCGGCCCGGGGCGGCGCGGTCCTGGTCGAGGACGCGGACATCCTGCACATGTCCTCCCGCCAAATCGCCCAGACCATGGGCTATGTGCCCCAACGCTCCGAGGCCGGCAGGCTCACGGCGTTCGACGCCATCCTGCTCGGGCGCGTGCCGCACCTGCGCTTTGCCGTGCGCCAGGAGGATCTGCGGGTGGTGGATGCGGCCATCCGCCGCCTGGGGCTTGAGGAACTGGCCCTACGCAACCTGGACCGCATGAGCGGCGGCGAGCTTCAGAAGGTGTGCATCGCCCGGGCGTTGGTGCAGGAGCCCTCGGTGCTGCTTCTGGACGAACCCACCAGCAGCCTGGACCTGAAAAACCAGATGGAGATTTTAAATCTCGTGCGCGAGGTGGCCCAAGGCCACGGGGTGGGCGTGGTCATGACCATGCACGACCTGTCGGCGGCGCTGCGCTTCGCGAATCGGTTCCTGTTTCTGAAAAAAGGCCGGGTGCTGTCCGTGTGCGACCGGGAGGGCCTGTCGTCCGAGGTCATCGGCGAGGCCTACGGCGTGCCCGTTTGCATCGAATGGATCAGGGGATGTCCGGTGGTCATCCCGGAAAACTGACGCGCGGCGACGCGGGAGGATACCGATCATGGGCTGCACGCTCACCAAAGACCAACTGGATGCCGCCGTGGCCTTCCACGGCCATGAATGCCCGGGCCTGACCATCGGGCTGCGGGCCGCGGAACTGTGCCTGCGCGAGTTCGGCCACAATAACGACACGCCCATCCTGGCCGTGGTGGAGACGGACATGTGCGGCGTGGACGCCATCCAGGCGCTCACGGGCTGCACCTACGGCAAGGGCAACCTCATCCACCGCGACCTGGGCAAGATGGCCTTTTCCTTCTACCGCAAGACGGACGGTAAAAGCTTTCGGGCCGTGCTGCGGCCGGAATCCCATGGCGAGGCCGGGAACCTGGCCCGGTCGCTCATGAAGACGGTGTTTTCCGGCCAGGCCACCGAGGAGCAAAAACGGCTTTCCGCCGAGATGCGGGAGAAATACCGCCAGCACCTACTCTCACTCGACCTGGCCGAGGTCTTCACCATCGGCGACGCGCCGCCCATGCCGCGCGGGGCGGCCATCCTGGACAGCCTGGTGTGCGAGCACTGCGGCGAATCGACCATGGAGTCGCGCACCCGGCGCTTTGGCGGCAAGACCCTGTGCATCCCCTGCTTTACGGCCGTGGAGCAGAAGATTTAGCCGACTGAGTAACGCATTTATACCAGGAAGCACTTGGCACATAGGCCGCTCAACAAACATGAATCATATTTTTCGGTTATTTCCAAATCGAAACAACGTTTTTGCGACTCAATCTAATGCCACAAGGAAGTTCGCCATGATCTCAATGAGTGACGATGATTTTGATCATTTATTTAAATTACTGAATGCACTATCTGGAAATACTTATGCATGGAATCAGACCTCTGCAAAAAAAGAACACATTGATCAATTTGGAAAAAAAATTAACCCCGGGGACGTCTACTATAAACGCCAATACGGAAATTCCTACAGCCAAGAACTTAAACTCTCCCGCCAATCAATGGAAAATATTCTTACAATACTATTTCATGGTTCTTTACAGCTTCGACAGGTTGGCGAACATTTTTTCAAAATAGAACAAGACAAGATCTTATCTTGTTACAAAAATATCCTATAACACCCCGCATAACCCATGTGACCAATGTAGAAATAACCTTGCACGCAATGCCCATAATGAGACCGCTGCACAATCCTCTGATGTCGTTACGGAATTCTCTCGAAAGGTCTCGGTCGTCTGTTTCCGCCGTCGTTTAGCCGACAGCGCTGATCTTGTTTCACCTTGAGGCGGCGTTCGTCACTCCTTAGCGTAAGTGTTCCTCAACATCCCGCTTTGAGCACCGCTTTTTTCAAGTTGAAAGCCATAGCGTTGAGTAAAAATTCAAGTTCAACCTTGGCTACCCCCAGGTAACGCGTCCGGAAGAAGCCATAACTTCTTTTGAGCGTTCCGAAAGCCCGTTCCACCTTCGACCGGACGCTGCTAACTTGACGATTTGCCGCTTTTTCGGCGGGGTTCAGCGCACGGTTGCGAGCGGCCTTATGCATGATGCCGTCGGCAAGTCTCCGAGCTTGGAGCACATGCCTGTTCAACTGGCTGCTGTATCCCTTGTCCGCATAGATGCGGCCCCCTGGCATGGGGCCAATCTCATCAAGAATATCCACGAATTCCTGCGTATCCGAACGGTTGGCGGGCGTGACATGGCCGCCGAGGAGAAAGCCGTCCCGGCTGTCCGTGGCCGCATGGACTTTGTAGCCGTAATAAGCCCGGTTCCCTTTGCGCAACCAGGCCGCATCGGCGTCATCGGAGTAGCTGATGGTTACGTCCGACGCCTCGTCGTCATCTTCCTCGCGATCTTCGGGAAGAATATCGATTACTTTGAGGGGGCGGCGCGAGGAGGTGATGACGCTCGCGTCCACGATGGCTCCTTCACGTACCAGTAAGCCGCGCCGCTGGAGTTGATGGTTGAGTTTGTCCAGAAGCCGCTTCAAGACGTTTTTTTCAAGCAGGCTCTGCCGAAACCGGCAAATGGTCGAGGAATCGGGCACCTCGTCATGATCAAGGGAAAGGCCCACGAATCGGACAAAGGACAACCGATCGTACAAGCATTCCTCCACCGCCGCGTCGCTCAGGTTGTACCACCTCTGGAGCAGAAGGATTTTAAACATCGGCAACGGTGCATATGCAGGATTACCAACGGCATTGACGACTCGGCTGAGCTTTTTTCGAAGAAGCTTCTCAAACGGCTTCCAATCAATGAGGCGATCAATCTCATCCAGAAAGCATTCCTTGTGCCTGCGATGGGACACGACGTAGTCGGCAATACCGGGCTTATTGGAATTGCGCTCGCTCATGATCGCCTCCATTATTTTTGATGGAGAAAATATAGCATAATTGCCTAAAATTACAATAGAATTGTGCCATTTTTCCGTGCAACGGTCTCATAATGACTTAGCTTATTTTGTTTTGCCACGCCTTGCCCCCGGGCCTGAAAGCAGGTACCCTTTCGAAGGGAAGCACCCTCCACTCCCCGAAAGGAATCCCTCATGGCCGCACCCGTAGAGAAAAAACAATACCTGACCTTCGCCCTGGGCGAGGAGCTCTTCGCCCTGGAGTCCTCCCTGGTCCTGGAGGTTCTGGAGGTTCCGGCCATCACCCGCATCCCCCGGGTGGCGGACTTTCTGCTCGGGGTCATCAATCTGCGCGGCAACGCGGCCACCATCGTGGACGTGCGCCGCAAGTTCGGCATGTCCCCCACGGAATGCACCCGCGACACCTGCGTCATCGTGGTGGAGCGGGATTTCGATGGAGAGCGCCAGCCCGTGGGACTTCTGGCCGATTCGGTGCGCGAGGTGCTGGAGGTTACCCCGGACTGCGTGCTGCCCCCCCCGGACATGGGGCTTTCCGTGGACGCCCGGTACATTGGCGGCGTGGCCCGGCATGGGGAGGACTTCGTTTTGCTGCTCGACGCCGACCGCCTGCTCTGTCTGGCGGAACTGGCCGCCCGCGCCGACGCATAGCCGCACCGGGTCCGCGACATCACTGGCCACGCATGGGGCGGCCATCCCTACAACAGGCCCGTTTCTTGATAAAACACCGGGCATCTTTTCAAAAATGCGGCGCGTGGCGACTTTTTTTTCGACCGTAACAAATTCTTGTTGCGCTTTCCTCCAAAAGCCGTAAGGTTCCTTGGTTACCCGCCCGGGCGGTTCGCCGTGCCGGGCAACATAATGCAGAAGGAGCATTTTTTTATGTCCCAGGAAGGAACGGTTAAGTGGTTCAACGAAAAGAAGGGTTTCGGCTTCATCGAGCAAAATGGCGGAGATGACGTGTTCGTGCATTTCTCGGCCATTTCCGGCAACGGATTCAAGACGCTGCACGAAGGCGACCGGGTCAGCTTCGAAGTTGTCTCCGGCGACAAAGGGGTCAAGGCGGCCAACGTGACCGTCCTGTAGCAGATCCCGTCCCGCTTGCTTTTCAAAGCCCCTGCAGCGCGGGGGCTTTTTTCTTTGGCGACGGCGTGTTCCCCATGGCCCGCCGGACGGCGTGCGTCCGGTCCACACCCTGCCGCAGCGCCGGGGGAAAAGACCGCCCCCGGCCGCGCCGTTTTTTTCTTTCCGGAGTCGGCGTCAGCCGCCGCAGACCACCTGATGGTGGGTGACGAACAGGTCCGGGTCCAGTTCGAAGGCCGCATCGTCGCCATGCAGCCAGGCCCGGTCGATATCCTCCCCGGCAAACGTCCGGATGGCCTCGTAGGATTCCCAGTACGAGATCATGACAAAGTGGGTCACCCCGGCGCAGTCCCGGCGCAGGACCGTGGCGCCCGCGCCGCCCGGGGTTTTCTCCACCTCGGCCACGCCCGTGGCCCGCAGATGGGTCTCGAAGGCGTCGGCCTTGCGTCGTGGCGTGCGGCAGGTCCAAACCCTGGCGATCATGGCGTTTCCTGTCCTTTGGAATGGGGCGTAAACGGGTGCTGCCGTGGACCGGGCCGCCCAGTGTCCGGCGGCGTCCCGTATTGCGAGCGGCGCTTTCCGCTACAGACCAACCCCCCAACAGCACTTTGAATTTATACGATTTATTAAAAAAACAGAACAGTCTTTTTGTGAACGTCACGCTAGATGTCGTAGAGTTGCACGATCCCCGCAATGCGCCCCTGCTGCTCCACGAGCAGCGAGGTGATCTTCCCCTTGAGCATGATTTTTTTGGCGTCGGCCAACAGCATGTCGCCCGGCACGATCTTGGGGTTTTTGGTCATGACATCCCTGGCGCAGGCCATGTGCAGGGCGGCGAGGTCTTTTTGCATCATGGTCCGGCGGAGGTCGCCGTCGGTGACGATGCCCGTGACCCGATCGGCGGCGTCCATGATGATGGCCAGGCCGCACCGCCCCTCGCTCATGATCAGGGGGAGCTCCTGAAGCGGCGTTTGTTCCCGGGCAAAGGGCAGCATGTCGGTCTTCATGACCATGTCCACCGTGGTCAGCAAAAGACGCCCCAGATGCCCGGCGGGATGGCAGACGGCAAAATCCTCGGCGTTGAACCGCCGGGCGTGCATAAGCGTCATGGCCAAGGCGTCGCCCAGAACCAGGGCCGCCGTGGAGGACGAGGTGGGGGCGAGCATCAAGGGGCAGGCCTCTTCCGAAACGTGGGCGTCGAGATGATAGTCGGCGCACCGGGCCAGGGTGGACTTGCGGTTGGCGGTCATGGCCATGAGATAGATGTTGTTGTGCTTTAAAAAGGGGATAAGCCGCAGGATCTCGTCCGTTTCGCCGGATTTGGACACGGCCAGCACCATATCCGGGGCCCGGATGACCCCCACGTCGCCGTGGCAGGCCTCGCTGGCATGCAAAAAGACGCTCGGCGTCCCGGTGCTGGACAGGGTGGCGGCAATTTTTTTCCCGATGATGCCGGATTTGCCCACGCCGGTGACGAACAGCTTGGCGTTGCTGTTGATGATCCGCTCGATGACCTTGGAGAGCCCCGTGAAGTCATGGTCCAAGAGGGACATGACCGCCGTGGCCTCCACCCGGATGGTGCGCAGAAACGTGTCGTGCTGTTGCATGGCCGCTTTCTACCTTTCCCCTTCGCGGTGCAGGATGCCTCGTACCTTCTCCAGGCAGTCAGGGGTATCCACCCCCGGCCGGGCCCCGGAGACCGTCAACACCCGGATGGGGATGCCCCCGGACAGAAACCGCAACTGCTCAAGCCGCTCCACCCGCTCCAGCATGCTCACAGGCAGGCTGCGAAACCGCTCCAGGGCGCTTCGCGTATAGGCATAGATGCCGATGTGCCGGTAATACACGACGTCCGCATCGGCCTCAAAGGCGTGGGGAATGGGGGACCGGCTGAAATACAAGGCCTGCCCCTGATCCGAGAACACCACCTTGACGGCGTGGGGGCTGGCGGCCTCCTGTCCGGGCATGGGG
Organism: Desulfolutivibrio sulfodismutans DSM 3696; assembly: GCF_013376455.1. Lineage (GTDB taxonomy): Bacteria > Desulfobacterota > Desulfovibrionia > Desulfovibrionales > Desulfovibrionaceae > Desulfolutivibrio > Desulfolutivibrio sulfodismutans. The sequence continues at coordinate 2,479,034 of NZ_CP045504.1, forward strand.
CAGCACAGGGTGGCCACGGAAATGCCGGGATCGTCGGCCATGGTCCGGGCCAGCAGCTCCAGATGGGCGGGATCGGCCAGGGGTTCGTCCCCCTGGAGGTTGATGAAGACGTCGGCCGGGATGGAGGCCATGGCCTCGATGATCCGCTCCGTCCCCGAGGCGTGATGGCTGCCGGTCATGACCGCCTCACCTCCTGCGTCGGTGACGGCGCGGGCGATGCGGCCGTCGTCCGTGGCCACCACGACCCGGTCCACCCCGCGCGCCGCCCGGGCCCGCTCCAGGACGCGCACGATCATGGGCTTGCCGCAGATGTCCGCCAGGGGTTTGCCCGGCAGCCGCGTGGAGGCGTAGCGCGAGGGAATGACGATGGCCGTCCGGCTGGCGTTCATGGGCGCAGGCACTCGGCGATGGCGCGCAGTTGGGCGACCAGGGGGGCCACCTCGGCGAAGGGGAGCATGACATGGGCGTCGCACAGGGCCTTGGCGGGCTCGGGATGGGTCTCGAAAAAAACGCCGCGGACATGCCCTGTGGCCATGGCCGCCCGGGCCAGGGCCGGGGCCAGGTCCGGCTGGCCGCCGCTGGCGTGGCCCAGGGCCCCGGGGAGCTGCACCGAGTGGGTGGCGTCGAAAACCACGGGGCAGCCCGTGGCCTGGGCCATGAGCGAAAACCCGCGCATGTCCACGACCAGATTGTTGTAGCCGAACATCGTGCCGCGCTCGCAGACCAGAAAATTTCCCTCCCCGTGCCCGGCGGCCCGGGAGGCATGCCTGGCCTTGGCGATGACGTTGCCCATGTCCCAAGGGGCCAGAAACTGGCCCTTTTTATAATTCACGGGCTTTCCGGTCGCGGCGGCGGCCATGATCAGATCCGTCTGGCGGCACAAAAGGGCCGGAGTCTGCAGGACGTCCACGACCTCGGCCACGGGCCGCACCTGCCAGGTCTCATGCACGTCGGTCACAACCGGAACGCCCAGCCTGCGCCGTATGGCGTCGAGAACCTCCAGCCCCCGATCCATGGACAGGCCGCGAAAACCGGCCACGGAACTTCTGTTGGCCTTGTCGAAGGAGGACTTGAAAATCCAGGGGGTGGCTGTCTGGGAAAATATTTCCTGCAACGCGCAGGCGCTTTCGTACACAAAGTCCGTGCTTTCCATGACGCACGGCCCTGCGATGCAGAAAAAGGAAGAAAAATTCATCATGGCTCTTTTTAAAATGTTATCCTTTTTCCATAGACAACTCGATCATGCTGTTCCACTTTTTCATTTATCTCTGGGAAAATCGCCAGGACGCCGACGTTTCCCGTCAGACATCCCGGCCAAAACGCAGGGGGCACATGGCTGTGGATTTGCCGGGGGTGAACCCCCCTGCTCGCCGACACGCGCGCCAACCCTCTTGCGGCTCGAATTGTCCAGCAGTTTCCCGAGGTTGAACACGTTCACACAAAGTACCTATACCCCCAAACACGCACCCCGCGCAACTGCGGCCACCGCTCCCCACGGCGCGTCCCGGGGCATCGCCGCCAGGGACGCCGCAGAGAAGGAAGTGGCGTCCGACGCATTGCAACAAACGCCGGGAACAGGCACAATCACGAAAGACAAGGGCGACCCGCAGGCTGCGGCGTCCCCCGGAATACCACCCCAAGGAGTCATCATGACCAACGCGACAGACTATACCCTTTTTAGCGGCGGCGCGCAGGGCGCCGAGGCGGAATTCGGTCGCCAGGCCGAAAAATACGGCCTCCAGGAGGTCACCTACACCTTCGAGGGGCACAAGATCGAGCGTACCCGGGGCCTGCGCGTCCTGACCGCCGAGGAGCTGGCCCGCAAGGATGTCAGCCTAAGCTACGTCTCCAAGCTGCTCAACCGCAACTTCAGCAACGGCCCCCAGATCCGCATGGTCCTGCGGACCATCATGCATCAGGTGGATTCGGGCCTGGAAATCTTTGTGGTGGGGGTCATCCACGAGGACGGCACCGTCAAGGGCGGCACGGGTTGGGGGGCGGAATTCGCCAAGATCTGCAACAAGCCCCTGTATGTCTTTTGCCAGGAAAAGGCGAAATGGTTCGCGTTCAAAGGCGTCCACCTGCAGCCGGTTGCGCCCCCGGTCATCAGCCAGACCCATTTCACGGGCACAGGCACCCGGTTTCTTGAGGACTGCGGCCGTCAGGCCATCGCCGATCTGTTCACCCGGTCCTTCGGCCAGGGGTGAGTCCCTTAATAAATACGCCCGTACCGTTTTCAAAAAAGAATTCTATCAGATTGTTGTTTTTCAAATCCGGGCGCACCGATTTCGAGGACATGGCACGAACGCGGCGTCCCCGGTTTAACCCGGGGCGGGCACCGGATCGAACCGGCAGAGCAGGTTGATCTTACACAACACGCCTGTGTTTTTGTAACAGCGCGACGCGAAACGAAGCGTCCGCATCTCTCCACCGGCCCCCGGCCCCCGGCCCCCGGCCCCCGGCCCCCGGACGCCAAGCCCGTCCGGGGGCCGGGCCTGCCTGGACTCAAGGGGAACGCCGACGGCGTGGCTCGCACGCCCCGGCGGACTTCTTCTTGTCCGCGCCTGGGGGGAATGGCGGCGTGGACGCCTCACTCCCCGGCGGACGACCCCTTGCCCGCCTGGGCGGCCTGCTCCCGTTCCTGCTCCATGGCCATGGCCCCGGCGGCGGCCCCGGCGATGGCTGCCCGCGCGGCCTCGGACGTGGCTGCGCCGCCCACCATGGCCTGCATCTCGGGCGGAAAATAGACCGTGACGTTGCGGTGGGCGAAGTCGATGTTGTTCTCCCGAAAGGCCTCCTGCACCCGACGGTACAATTCCTTCTGCACCAGAAACTGATGCCCCGGGATGGTCCGGAACTTGATGCGAAGGATCATGGCCGAGTCCTCCATCTTGCGCACGCCCATGGACTTGATGTCGCTTAACATCCCGGGCCGTAGCTCCTCGTTGCCCATGATCTCCTTGTTGATGCGCTTGATGATCTTTCGGATCTTGTCGATGTCGGCGTCGTATTTGACCCGGAAATCGAGCTTGGACACGATGTAGTCGCGGCTGAAGTTCTGGATGATCTTGAGCCCGCCGTAAGGGATGGTGAAGACCATGCCGCGCGGATGCCGCAGCTTCATGGAGCGAAGCGAAATCTGCTCCACCGTGCCCTTGGCCGTTCCGGCCTCCACGTAATCCCCCACCCGAAAGGCGTCGTCGATCAGGAAAAAGACGCCGGAGATGATGTCCTTGACCAGGGTCTGGGCCCCGAAGCCGATGGCCAGGCCGACCACCCCGGCCCCGGCGATGAGCGGCGCAATGTCCACCCCAAGCGACGACAGGACCACCAGGGTTCCCATGACCACGATGACGCACAGGAGAAACTTGCGCAGGAGCATGAGCAACGTGGCGCTGCGCGACCCTCCCGCGCCGCCGCCCTCTTCAAGCTCCTCGCCGCCAAGCGACATCTCCTCCCGAAGCTTGCGGTCGATGCGGATGCGGATGATCTCCCACATGACCAGCCCGGCCACGACGACCAGCAGGATGCTGGCCACGTTTCGGGCGAGCAGCCAGCCCAGGGGAACCTCCACGCCCCACAGACGGAGCATGACGAAGGCCGGAAACACGATCAACGCCGCGCGTACGGTCTTTTTGATCAGGGGGATATATTGGCTCAGGGTCTTTTTCCCCGGCTCACCGGACGCCTCGGCCGCCATTCCGCCGGACGCCTCGGCCGGGCCGTCCGGCGGAATGGCGGCCGAGGCGTTCCCGGAGGAGATGGGGATGATCTGCTGGTCCTCGCCCGCCGCCATGACCAGAATGCGACGAACCCAGAGGTCGATGCCGATACAGGCCGGGATGAGGAACAGGCTCAGGATCAGGCGCAAAATGGGGATCTCGGACACCATGTCCTGGGCGGTCCAGTACAGGCCCAAAAGCAGGGCATAGGCCAGGGCCGGGAGGTGCCAGTACCGGGCCAGGGCCGTCCGCCACGCGCCCGGGGCGGCGTCCGGGACGTTGCCGGAGATGGCCTGGGCCACGCGGCGCCGGTTGGCCAGGATCATGGCCGCCAGCAGCCCTCCCGTGAGCGCCCCGGCGCAGGCATGAACCACACGGGCCAGGGCCGGGGCCAGGGCTGCCTGCTCCAGGATGGCGCTCCCCACGGCGCAGACCAGTCCGCCATAGGCGATGGCCATGAGCCAGGCATACAGGGTCCGGGCATGGGCGTCGGCCATGGGCGTGGGCCGCAGGGAGGCGTTGTCCGGCGACAGAAGACAGAAGGCGAACGCCCGGATCAGAAGAAAATAGGTCACGGCCACGATGACGATGACGGCCATGTCGTGTTCCGGGCCGTGGGGAGGAAAGACGGCCAGGACCAGGACGAAGCCGACGAGGTAAAACACCGCCGCCGCCAGGCCGCGCAGACAGGCGTGCAACAGAAAGGCCCACAGTCGCCAGAACCGGCCTGGACCAGGCCCCCGGCGGTCGCCCCGAAGCCACGGCCCGACCAGCCGTTGCGACCAGCGGGCGACCCACAGGCAGGCCGTGAGCACAAGGCCCAGTTGCACCAGGACCATGGCCAGATGCCCGGCGCCCCGGCCGTCCGTGAGACGGCTTACGAGGCCCCCGCTGTCCGACAACTCCACCCGGGCCGCATCGAAAAGCCCCGCCGCCCGGGTGAGAAATTCCCGCAGTCCGGATTCAAGCCCATGAAACAGGACGAACAGGGCCACCGGCTCCTGTCCCGGCGGCGTCTCGGCGACGCGGGAGGCGGCGGCCTCGGCGGTCAGTTTTTCCAGCAGCAGCGTCCGGGCCTGGGCGTCGGTCAGGGCGGCCAGCCGGGCCTCGGGGGGGGCGTCAGGCGCCGGGGGGGGCGGCGCGACGGCGTCTTTCCTGGGGGCCTTCCCCGCGAGGCTGGGAATGGCGGCGGCCTGGGCCGAATGGGCCGGGATGAGGAAAAGGGCCAGAAAGAGGGACACAAGAAAGGTCGTGCGTGTTCGTGCCATATGCGCCCCGGTCGTTACACCCCGAAGTGAAAGGTGAACGGATAAAAAAACGCCTCACTCCCGCACAGCGGACAAAGGGAAGCCACTACCGGGAAGCGGGCGTCCCCCCCTCCCAACGGCGCGTATCGTCGCCTGATTGGGCCGAGAGCGGCTCCTCCGGGCGGCATAAGGCAACCCGTTGCGGGGACGCCGTCACACCAAGCGCGATGGCGGCACGCGTCGCCCAGGGCGAATCATCCTCCTTATACGCCGGTATTTCGCATATCTTAAACCCGTGATCCCAGCAACAACCGGGGAAGCCAGAGGGCCAAGTCCGGGACAAAGGTGGTCATGGCACGCGTGGGAAGCCAGGCAAACAGGATCAGATACAATGCCGTTTTCATGGACTGGTCTCTGGGCGCGCCACTTATCTGACCGCTGAGGGACAGCAGTGGCGCCGTCGGAGGGGTCACGTTGCCGAGTCCGAGCTTGACCCCGGCCAAGGCTGCGAAATGAACGGGGCCGACACCAAGCTGCGCCACACCGGGCAGAAGAATTTGAGTTGACCGTAAAACGGCGCGGGCATCATCCATCAACATCCCAGTACTGACCATGAATACGTTTGTCATGAGCAGGATCATGTCTTTATTTTCAGCAATGCTGGTGAGCGCATCCATGATCTGCCTGAGAAGATCCTCCATGAGGCATCCTCGGCTGAACATAATGATGCAATAAATCAGCGGCATGATTGCGACAGTCGTCGCCACGGAACCCCTGCGTTCCAGAAAGACGTCTTCCACTTTTTGGGCTCATACGGCGACAGAACGCTGGGACTGCAGTCGCCGTAAAGATGATCCATGTCACAAAGCCAAGAAACGCAAACGAGACAGAGACCCCAAGCATAAGAAAACGACCAGCATGAGGAGCGAGGCGAGTGTAATCATGACGTCACGCAACTCCCTCCGGATTCCGGGGAGATATCGGACAGGATCTGGTGTGGCCTTTGCCGTATCCAGGGCGAAGTACATGCTCATGGCCAGAAAACCGGCGAAGATGGAATTCTTGGTTACGACTTGCGGGATCATCAGAAGAGGCGTCCTTCCACCCTCGACAAGGCTTTCATAGTAAAGCTCGACAGACTCGACACGCCAAGGTTCGGCCAGACCGAAAATTCCCGAAGACAGGCCCGCGTCCTTCATGGACGCCCTCCGGGAAGGAAGGCTCACCCATCGGAACGGACGCCCGTGCCCCGCTGCCGTGTCCCGGACGCCGTCTCTTTCCAGGGTTGGCGAAACTCCCGACAGGCGGCGCAGGGATGCGTCCCCTCCGGCGCAAGCCGGGGATGACGCTCGAAATGGCGACGCGCCTGCAAAAAAAACGGCATGTTCCACAGCGCGTTGACCGAGGGACCGTCCGGGGTCACGGGATCGCTGAGCACATGCATACTCCCCAGCCGGTTGGGACACAGGTTGACCCTGCCGTGGACGTTCACCTGCAGGGCCGTCCACAGATAGCCGCAGGCCCCCGGGAAGGCGTGGCCGCCCGGCGACCCGGCCCCGGCCCACAATCGGTAGCGGGGATCCTCGGCCAGCCAGCGTTCGACGGCCTGCGGGTCGTCGGCCTCGTCGATGTGCGTCAGGGAAAACGGCAGATCCAGGCGCAGGATGTCCACGCCGATCTCCCGGGCCAGCCTGCGCACCGCATCGATCTCGCCGTAGTTGTGCCGGGAGACGATAAACTGCCATTCGATGAAGGGATGTTTCGCCCCTGCCCGATGTTTGGCCTCCACAATGTCCGCCAGGGCGGCCAGGGCCGTGGCCAGGGAGCCGCCCCGGCGATACCGGGCGTAGGTCTCCTGGGTCGCACCGTCGAGACTGACGTTTAACTGGTCGAGTCCCGAGTCCACGAGGCGCTTTGCGTCGCCTCGCTGCATGGCGTTGCCGTTGGTGGAGGTGCGCGTGAAAAGCTTTTTCGTCTTGCAGACCTTGATCATCCGGAAAATATCTCGGTTCAGGAACGGCTCGCCCCAGCCGTAGAGCTCCACGTTGACCAGCCAGGGGGCGAAGGCGTCAAGGGCCGCCTGGAACGTCTCCATGTCCATGAGCCTGCGCTCCCAGCCCGGGGCATAGGCCAGGCATCCCGGGCATCTCAGCTGACAGGAGGAGGACACCTCCACATAGAGTTGACAGGGCCTGGCCGGGACGTGGGACAGACGCAGCATCCTGGCCATCTCGCAGGCGGCCAGATTCACGGCCCGGCGCGGGGTCAGATGCGGCAAAAGTATCGAAAAAAGGCGTTTGCGCCACCGGCCAAGGCGTGAGCGCCAACGCCCGTGCTCGTAAACGATCATGCTCGGTCCACCTTTGCGGCCCCGCTGCCGCCGACCCAGGGTTCACCGCATGTCGCGCCCTGGTCGCATCCTCAATCATGAAAAAACCGCCCCGCCGGTCACGGCCGCGAGACCGGGCGCACGCAGCGGGCCAAGACCCGGATGTCGCCCACGCCCGCCCCGCGCAAAACCGCGACAAGCGCCACATAGGCCGCAAGCCCGGCCGGGCCGCCCCAGCCGCCGGGCAGCGCGGCGGCAACCATCAGGCCGCCCCCCATGGCCGCCAGCACCCCAAGGTTCACGCACCCGGAGAGACCGCCAGAGCCCTCCCCGCGCGAGGCAGACAGCGACCCGAGCCAGCTGGCCGTATAGGCCGCAAGGGCCGCCCCGGCCGCCCCGATGACCCCGTAAGGCGGTATCAGGACCAGGCTCAAAACGAGGTTCACCCCAAGGGCGGCGGCATTGACGAAAAGCGCCCGGCGCTGGCCGCCCCTGGCGATGAGCACCTGCGACCACAGCATGCCCAGGGCCAGCGGCAACGTGCCAAGGGCCAAAATCCTCAGACAGGGCGCGGCGGGAAGCATCTTTGCCCCATAGAGCGTCCCGGCGATGGGCTCGGCGAAAAGAAAAAAGACCAGGGCTAAGGCCCCGGCCGCCCCGGCCGTGAGGCGGCAAAGGGCCATGGCAAGGTCCGCCCCCTGCGCCTTCCCTTCTCCGCCTGGGGCGGCGAAAAGCCGGGCCAGGGCCGGAAACGCGGCCAACATGACCGCCTGGAAAATGACCTGGAAACGCAGGACGAGATCGTGGGGCGTCTGGAAGAAGGCCACGTCCTCAGGCGAACCGAGCCATTGCAGCACCAGCACGTTGACCCGGAAAAGGTTCTGCACCAGGACCACGGACAGTCCGATGACCAGCGAGACGCCCAGCATGGGCCAGACGAACCCCAGTCCGGCCGAAAGCCTGGGCCGTTCGTAATCGCGCACGACCACGAACCAGGAGGCCAGACAGTGCCCGGCCAGGGCCAGGCATAAGGCTCCAAGCAGGCCGATGGCCCCGAGATCCAAAAAGATCGCCACGGCGAGAAGCGCCCCCCACAACAGGCTTTGCATGACCGCCAGGAGGCATTCGGGCCGCATGCGCTCGTGGGCCTGGAACACCGCCCCGGCCAAAAGCCCCATGGACCGGAAGGCCTCCGCCCCAAGCGCCACGGCCACGGCGGCCAGCCCGGTCCGCGATCCGGCCGGGGAAAGACCTGCGAAACCGGCCAGACCCAGCCCGGCCAGGACGATGAGGGAAAGCCTGATCAGCACCCCCGCGCCCAGGATCGCCCCGGCCTCGCCCGCGCCCCGGCCGGTTTCGCGCACCAGGAATTGCTGGATGCCGCAGTAGCTCACGGACAGGATGGCCCCGGCCACGGCCAGGGCGGAAAGGTATTCGCCGAGACCGTCCAGGGACAGACTCCGGGCCACCACGATGGCCGCGACAAAGCCCATGGCCGCCTGGATGCCGCGCGAGGCGGCCGACCACAGGATATTGGCCGCCACCCCGTGAGGCCTGGGCTGAAGGGGTTTCAACTCGCGCCTTGCCATCTGCGCCTGCGGTGTTGCGGAGTTTCGTGCACGCAATGTGCGGGTTGCGGCCTGTTTGTATGGAAAGCTCCGCCGAAAGTCGATAGAGCACCCGGCATGGATCGACAAGAAGCGCCTTTGCCTGCGTTGCGGGTTCTTCTCCTCAACCCGCCCTTTTTGGCGCGGTTCTCCCGGCCGCAGCGCAGTCCCGCCGTGACCCGAAGCGGCACGCTGTACATGCCTCTGTGGCTGGCCTCGCTGGGCGCGGTGCTTGAGAACCAGGGCTACGACATCCTTTTCATCGACGCCCCGGCCGAGGGGATCGGCCTGCCGGAGACGGTGCGGCGGGCCGAGACCTTTGCCCCGGCCCTGGCCGTGCTCGACACCAGCACGCCGAGCATCGCCGCCGACCTGGACGCCGCCCGGGCCATCAAAGAGCGCCTCCCGGGCTGCTTCGTGGTCCTGGTGGGGCCGCACGCCTCGGCCCTGCCCGCGCAATGCCTCGCCGCCGCGGGCCCCGACGCCGTGGCCCGTCGCGAATACGAAGACACCGTGCGCGACGTGGCCCGCGTCCTGGCCGCGTCCTGCGGCCCGCCGCCCCCGGGGGCCCTGGCCGAGATCCCGGGCCTGTCCTGGCGCGAGGGCGACGCCGTGCGGCACAACCCGGATCGGCCGTTTCTGGCCGACCTGGACGCGCTGCCCTTCGTCAGCCGCTTCTACCGCCGCCACCTGGACATCCGCCGCTACTTCAACCCCAACGCCGCCTACCCCATGGTGACCCTGATCACCAGCCGGGGCTGCCCAGGAGGCTGCACCTTCTGCCTCTACCCCCAGACCATGACCGGCCACAGGCTGCGCAGGCGTAGCGTGGACAACGTCCTGGACGAAATCGCCTGGGTGCTGGACGCCTTCCCTGAGGCCCGTTCGCTTTTTTTCGAGGACGACACCCTGACCGTCGACGTGGACCGCTGTCTGGCCCTGTGCGACGGCATCGCCGCGCGCGGGCTGCGCTTTGCCTGGACGGCCAACGCCCGGGCGGATCTGCCGGGGGAGGTCATGCGGCGCATGCGGCAGGCCGGGTGCCGCATGCTGTGCGTGGGGTTCGAGTCCGCCGACGCGGCCGCGCTTGCCGCCATGCGCAAGGGCATCCAGCCGGGCGGAGCCCGGCGTTTCATGCGCGATGCCGCATCCTGCGGCATGCGCGTCCACGGCTGCTGGATGTTCGGACTTCCCGACGACACCAGAGAGAGCGTCCTGCGCTCCATCGAACTGGCCTGCGCGCTCGGCACGGACACGGCCCAGTTCTATCCGGTCATCCCCTATCCCGGCACGGCCATCCACGCCGACTATGCGGCCCGGGGCTGGCTCCCCGAACCGGAGCGCACGCGCTGGCTCACCGCGACCGGCCGTCACGCCAGCGTGGCGGGCAACGGCCACCTCACTCCTGCAGAGATCGAGGAACTGTGCGCCCTGGCCCGACGCCGCTTCTACCTGCGGCCCGGCTATCTGGCGCGCAGGCTTTTTTTGGCCATGGGCAGCGCCGACGAATTCAGACGCACCGTCATGGCCGGCCGTCGCTTCATCCGGCATCTTCTTCCCGGTGCGGAAAAATAAGGACGCGCCCATGACCGCTCCGACCACCGAGGCTGGCCTGACCGGCCCGACCTCCCTGCCCCCCCGGACCTCCCAGGCCGGCCCGCCGCTGTGTTCCGTGGTCATCCCGGCCCTGAACGCGGCGCGCCACCTGCCCGGGTGCCTCGCGGCCCTGCATGCCCAGACCATGCCTGCGGCGGCCTTCGAGATCATCGTGGTGGACGACGGCTCAACCGACGACACAGCCAGCGTGGCCCAGGCATGCGGCGCAACCTGCCTCTGCCAGCCCCACACGGGGCCCGGAGCGGCCCGAAACCGTGGGGCGCGCATGGCCCAGGGAAGCATCCTGGTTTTTACCGACGCCGACTGCCGCCCCGAACCGGACTGGCTCGAGGCCATGGTCCAGGCCCTGTCGGCCAGAGCCGGGAGCAGCACGGCTGGCGCACAGGGGGTCTACGCCACGGACCAACAAAGCCTCGTGGCCCGTTTCGCCCAGTCCGAGTTCGAGGACCGCTATGAACTGATGCGCCGCCATCCCTCCATCGACCTCGCGGCCACCTACAGCGCGGCCTACCGGCGCGACGTCTTCCTGGAGGCGGGCGGCTTCGACGAACGCTTTCCCCGGGCGGACAACGAGGACACGGAACTGTCCTACCGGCTGTCGGCCAAGGGCCACTCCCTGGCCCTGGCCCCCGGGGCCGTGGTCCGCCATCAGCACCCCGCCACCCTTGGCAGCTACCTGCGCCGCAAGTTTTCCCGAGGCTACTGGCGCACCCAGGTGTATCGCCTCTACCCGGACAAGGCCGCCCGCGACCGCTACACCACGGTCCCGGTCAAGCTGGGGACGCTGGCGGCCATGGCCTGGATCTTGGGCAGCCTGGCTGGGCTGGCGGCCCTGCCCCTGGCCGGGGGCGGCCTCCTGGCCCTGGCCCAGGTCTGCCCGGCCGCCATGTTGGCCCTGTCCTGGCCCATGGCCCGGAGAAACTGGCATTCCCGCCGCGCCCTGGGGGCCGTCACGCCGGGCATGATCCTCTTGCGGGGGGTGGCTCTGGGCTGCGGGGTGCTGTGGGGGATGGCCCGGCCCGCGCCGGGATTTCAGGCTGGAAAAGACGGCGGCAAGGACGAAAAGATCAAGCGGTAAGGCTTTTTTTGGCGCATAGGGCGCGGACAGGCCCGTCGTAGCGGTTCATCTGCTCCTGCAAAAAACCACGGTCGCCATGAATCGCCAAGGCGCGCTGCGGACAGATCATGAAGCAATAGAGGCAGCCGACGCACCCCGCCGCCGCGAGTTCGGCCAGGGGCACGGCCCCCTTGCCCGAAAGCAGGCTGTCCGGCGAAAGGCCCATGGGACAGACGTCCCGGCAGGCCGCGCACCCGGTGCAGGCGTCTCGGACCATTTCCAGGGCGCTGATGCGGGCGTCTGCGGCGTCGAACATGTCCTGGCGGACCCCTGACAGGTAGAGCAGGCCGCCGAACCACTTCGAAGCGGCCAGCCGCACCCCCGGCGGACTGGCCCGAAGCCGCCGGAAAAGCCCGCCAAGCGGCGAACGCAGGGCCAGCCAGGCCGCCGGGGTGGGCCGGGCCGGGGTCAGCGGCCGGGGGAGCGTCGGCAAAAGACCCTTTTCGGCCAGCCGCCTGACCGCCTCTTCCGTCACGGGCGTGAGCATCCCCGACTGTCGGGCCAGTAAAAGGGGCGCGATGCGCGCGACCGCAATGCCCGCCATATGGGCGCAGGCCAGATCGACGCCAAACGCGTCCCGCCCCACGACCAGGATGTCGGCGGCCACGGGCGTCCCGCGCGATGGGCCCATGCCCTCCATGGCCACGATCCCGTCCACCACATGCAGGCCCGGGGCCAGGGCCGCATGCAGCCGCAGGATGTTGCCGGGCAGATCCTGGTGCGTCTTTTTCTTGTTCTCCTGCCCGATCAGGCAGCCGATGAGGTTTTTCAGACACACGCTCATGCCCGTCTCGAAGTGGGTCTTGAGCTTGGGCAGGTTGATAAGCAGGTCCGCCTGGGCGCATTCCCCGGCCGCATAGGCCGTGACGCCGCCCGAGAACTCCACCGCATGCGGCGCGGCCGAGGCGTTGCAATCCACGACCCGCGCCCCGTAGCGCGCAGCCAGGACATCCACGCGCAGCCGCCCGATGACGTCGATGCCCGCGCGATAAAAGCCGCTGTTGGTTCCCTCGGCCACCGTCAGGTGGCGGCACCCCCTGTCCGCCAGCACCCGCAAAAGCCCGGACAGGACGCGCAGGTCCGTGGTGTTGCCGGTCAGGGCGTTCATGTAGGAATTGAGGTTGGGCTTGAGCACGATGCGCGCGCCCATGTCGTGGGGCAACAGGTCCGGCCGGGCGTCGAACACCCCGGCCAGACGCCGCACCACATCGTCGAAGCTCACGGCCCGCAGAACCTGGACCGGGGCCACATCCGGCCAGACGCCCGCGTCAGCCATGCGACCCGTCCCCATACTCGGCGTTTCCGGCCTTGTCGCCCCGCACGAGAAGCGGCAGCGTACGCAGCATGATGGAGATGTCCAACCACAAACACATGCCGCGAAGATACGCCAGGTCGTGTTCCAGGTGCTCATGGATAGGGCGGCCCCGGTGGAGCGAGATCTGCCAGAGCCCGGTGAGACCCGGCTTGGCCGCAAGGCGCAACTGCTCCCTGACGGTATAGGCCGCGACGATGTGCGGCATTTCCGGGCGTGGGCCGACAAGCGACATGTCGTTTCGCAGAACGTTGTAGAGTTGGGGGAGCTCGTCCAGATTGGTGCAGCGCAAAAACCGGCCCACCCGGGTCACCCTGGCGTCGGCGGCATGCCTGGGGTGGGGGGCGTAGGGCTGCGCCTCACGGTGCATGGTGCGGAACTTGTACAGCGTAAACGGCCGCCCGAACCATCCCGAACGCGTATGCCGGAAAATGATCGGCCCCGGGGAATCGATGCGGATTGCGGCAGCAAGGAGCAGCATGACCGGAATCGCCAGGGGCAGGGCCATGACGGTGCAACACAGATCGAGCGCCCTCTTGAGCGGCCGGTAGAGGCGCTCACGCTGCAACGTCTCTTCCGCCCCAGGAGCGGGCGAACTTCCTGTCTTGTGCACCATGGTCCTCTCCACTCCCAGACCGGCAAGCCCATACGTGAAAAACACCATTCGGGGAAGTACTCCGAAAAGCCTTGCCAGGGATTGCGCGGGCGTCGTATTTGTTCGGGGATGGCGGTGGCCGGGCGCGGGAGAGAGGAAGACGGATCGTGGAAACAACGGGGACGAAAAGAGCCATCGTGCTCGGCTGGGACGGGGCCACCTTCGACGTCATCCGTCCGCTCATCGCCCGGGGCCGCATGCCCCATACCGCGCGGCTTATGGCCGAGGGCGCCTTCGCCAGGCTTCGCTCCACCATCCCCGCCGTGACCCCGGTGGCTTGGACCACCATGATCACCGGCGTAAACCCCGGCAAACACGGCATCCTCGACGGCCACCAACTCGATCCCGAAACCGGCCGCATCCGCTTCGCCAGCGCCGCCATGCGCCGCGCCCCGCCCCTGTGGTCGCTTATTAACGCCCACGGCGGCAGGACCGCCGTGCTCAACGTGCCCGTGACCTATCCCCCGGAACAGGTGAACGGCTTTCTCGCCCCGGGCATGTTCACCCCGCCGGGCGCCCCAGACGCCATCTTTCCGGCCGACATGGGCGCGGCCTTTCTGGCCCGTTTCGGCCCCCTGGCCGACTCCCCCCCCAAGTATCCCGACCCCCTCCGCTATCTGGAGTCCCTGCTTGCGGGCGTGCAGACGCGGCTGGAGATGGTGTTGTGGCTGATGGAACGCGGCCCATGGGAACTTCTTTTTGCGGTCTTCATGGAGGTCGACCGCGTACAGCACTTCTTCTGGCAATACCGCGACCCCGCCCATCCCCGCCACCGCGAACTCGGCGACGCGGTGGATCGCGTCTACGAGGCCCTGGACGCCGCCCTGGGCCGAATCCTCACGGCCGTCGGTCCGGATGCCATCGTGGCCCTGGCCTCAGACCACGGCGCAGGGCCGCTGCACACCGGAGTATTCCTGAACGCCTGGCTCATGGACCAGGGATTGCTGCATATGACGCGCGACTTTGAAAAGACCTTTTCGCGGCCCGCCGCCGGTGGTCTGGGACTGTTGCGCCGCGTGCTGGCCAAGGCCGTGTCCGCCGTGGCCCCCAGGGCCGCAGCGGCCATGAAGGCCGGGGCTCTGGCCTGCGAGCAGGCCCGGGTCAACAACCTCCTGCGCTCCATCATCGACTGGGAGCGCACCCTGGCCTGGTCCGACGGCATGGGCGGCGGCATCTATGTCAACCCGCCCGCCTCCGAAGGCCCCAAGGGACGCACGGCGCTGTGTCGGCGCCTGTCCGCCGGGCTTCAGGGGCTCGTCGATCCGCGCACCGAGAAAGCCGTGATCGAAGCCGTGCACTGGCGGGAGGACATCTATCACGGCTCCATGGTCGAGGCCGCGCCGGACCTCATCCTGACCTGCGCCCCCGGCTACCAGATCTACGCCCCGCACGAATTCCTGATCAACGCCAAGGCCCCGAGCCGGGAACTCTTCCTCGACCATCCCTGGTCCGGCCGCCATGAAGAATACGGCGTCTTCGTCCTGGCCGGTCCCGGCGTCGGCGGCGGCGACGCGGATCGGTGCGAGATGGCCGACGTGACGCCCACCCTGCTCACCCTGCTCGGCATCCCCCTGCCGGAGGGGCTTGACGGCCATGCCTTGTCCCGAGCCCTGGCGGACGGCGGCCCGCCGGATTCCGCGTCCGATCCGGCGGCGGTCTCCGGCCGACAATCCCCTGACATGGCCGACGGCGGGCCAGCCCCCGCCGACCCACAGCTTGCCCCGGAAGACGAAGAGGCCATGAAGGCGCAACTCAAAAGCCTGGGGTACATGTAATGCCTTCACGGCGCCTGGACAGCCGGAAGCCGTGCGTCCTGATCGTCGGGGCGGGGCTGGCCGGGCTGTGTGCCGCAGTGACCCTGGCCGAGGCCGGGCAACGCTGCCTGCTCCTGGAACGGGAGCCCGAGGCGGGCGGGCTGGCCCGCTCACTGACGCTGGACGGCGTCACCTTCGACTACGGCCCCCACGTCCTTTTCGAGGAAGACAGCCCTGGCGGGCGGCTTCTCGTCGACATCCTGGAGGACGGGCCGGTCATCTCGCGCCGGTTCGCCTTCGCCATCCAGGCCGGGGGGAGGCACTTCGCCTTTCCCAACCATTTCGACGTGCTTCGCTATCCCTGGCGCTATCAGCGCGAGATACTGGCCGGGCTTCTCGGCCCCCGTCGGCCAGGCGACGATTCGGCCCGGGGCGAGCTTTCGGCCAAGACCGGTCCCGGCCTGTACGCCCTGCTTTTTGCGGGCATGCTGCGGAAAAAGAGCGCCCTGGACGGCGACGCCCTGCACCGCCACTGGCTTTTGCGACCAGGCCGGACGGTTCACGGCGACCTGGAGCCCCTGCCCCGCCAAAGCAAACTGGCCACGCTTTTCGGCATCATCACGCGCCTTCGGCGGCGCTATCTCTATCCGGCAGGCGGTTTCGGACAGCTGCCGGATCGGCTGCTTGCGCGTTTTACCCGGGCAGGGGGCCGGAGCATGCTCGGTTGCGGGCCGATTGCGTTTTCCCGCGAGGCGGACCATATCCGCGCCGTGACCGTGGGCGGACAGCGGATCGCGGTGGACCAGGCGATCTGGACCGGGCCCATGGACCGGCTCCAGCAGGCCTTGGGACTTGGCGGCGCGCCCGCCCCCCGTTTTGAGGACATCCTACTGGTTTTTCTGACCTACGACTGCCCCCGCCCGCCCCGGCGGCCCTTCGTCTATGTCTACCACCCGGATCCGGAAATCATCTTCAACCGCAGTTCCTACCCCGCGTCCATCTTCAATGGGCTCGGGCCGTCCGGCCGCGAGGGCATCTGCCTGGAAATCACGCCGGGGGCGGTTCCGGGACATCATTGCATCGACGATCTCGTCCGGCGGGCGATAGCGGATGTGGAGCGCCTGGGCCTGCATCCCACCGCGCGGTTGCGGGAGAAAAAGGCCCTGCTTTTGCCCTCGGCCCTGCCGGTGTACGATCTCGGCTATGCGGCGCGCATGACCGCAGCCCGCCGGGACATCCGGGCCGTGGGCAACCTTTTGAGCGTGGGCCGACTCGGCGGCTGGCATTTCTGCATGTCCCCCGAGGCCGCAGACCAGGGGATCAAGGCCGCCCGCGCCGTGCTTGCGAAATCCTGCGGGAGGCGCGACCCATGAGTTTCGCCACGGCCACGCGCGGCGGCGACGCCCGCTCCCGGCTGCGCATCCTCAAGCGGCACGCCCAGGCCTTTGTACGTCACGCCACGCTTCGCCGCCTCGGCAACTTCGTTCTGGCCGAGTTCGAACGCCTGATCGGGCGGGAGCACGTCTCATCGCGCCCCTACCTGCTCAAAATCGAACCCTCGAACATCTGCAACATGCACTGTCCCTACTGCCACGACGGCCGCAGCGCCCCCGGACCCGGCCAGCGCCCCTACGGCCGGATGACCCTGGGGCAGTTTGCCCGTGTGCTCGACGACGCCGCGCCCTGGCTTTTCAAGATCAACCTGTACGGCTTCGGCGAGCCGTTTTTATTCCCCGAAACCTTCGACATGATCCGGCTGGCGGCCGACCGCAACATCGGGGTGGGCGTGTCCTCGAACATGCAGCTTGCCGATCCCGGGCTGGCGCAACGCATGGTGTCCTCGGGGCTGGAAACGCTTATCGTCTCCATCCACGGCGCGACCCAGGCCAGTTGCGCCCGATTCATGGGCGGCGGCGACCTGGATCTGGCGCTTGGCAACGTGCGGGCCGTGATCCAGGCCCGGAATGAGGCCGGGACCGCGCTTCCCTTTGTGGACTGGCAGTACTGCGTGACCGGGTTCAATGCCGGGGAGATGGACGCAGCCAGACGGTTGGCCCTCGATATAGGCGTGGACCAGATCCGCTTCATCCGGCCGTTTCTGCCGAAAAGCGCGCCTCCGGACTGGTCCTGGTCCGGTTTCCCGCCCATCGACGAAAACGCCGAACGGCAGGGATGCCCCTGGCTGTGGCGGGCCGCCTACATCAACTGGGACGGCGGGGTGTTGCCCTGCTGCCGGGACGTGCGCAAAACGGCCAACGATTTCGGCGACGCCTTCGACCCGGGGATTTCGCGGCTTTGGAACAATGACCGCTTTCGGGCCGCACGGCGGCTCGTGGCCAAGGGGGTGGACGCGGACGACGGCACGGCGCGGATGGCGGGCGTCATGTGCGCCGCATGCCCGGCCGTCCGGGGAACCCGGGGGCGCACGCGCCCATGACCCGGCCGCGCATCGCCGTGGACCTGCACAGCCTGACCGGGCTCATGCAGGGCGTCAGGACGTATTCCCTGCAACTGGCGCAGCGTCTGCCGGGCCTGGACCCGGACAGCGACTACCTGTTCTACCTGCCGGACGTGCGCGGCGACGAGGCCGCCCGCCTTGCGGTAAAAAACGTCTCCCTGCGCCGGATACCCGGCTCACGACTGGCCCGGCTGCTCAGCTTCGGGACCAGGCTGGCCCGGGACCGGGCCGACCTCCTGCACGGACAGTACCTCTCGCCGCCCTTTCTGCCCTGCCCGGCGGTGCTGACCCTGCACGACGTGCTGCACGAATCCCACCCCCGGTTCTATCCCGCCCGCATGCGACTGCTCATGCGACGGCTCTACCCCCTGGCGGCGCGGCGGGCGGCCCTGGTTTTGACCTGCTCGCAGTATTGCCGCCGCGAGATCATCGAACGGTACGGCGTCCCTGAACATCGTGTCGCGGCCATTCCCCTGGCCGCAGGCGGGGAGTTCCGGCCTGCCCGGAACGAGACGGATCGTGCGGAGGCATCCGCCGTGGCGGCGAAATACGGCCTACGCGGCCGGTACGTGCTGTTCGTGGGCAGGCTTGAACCCAGAAAGAACATCCCCGCCCTGGTGCGCGCCTTTCAGGCCCTCGGGCCGCACGGGGGCGGGGAGCTGACATTGGCGGCGGCGGGCATGGCCGACCCGCTCTTTGCCACCCGGGACGCCCGGGAGCTTGTCCGGGGCGACCGCCGGGTGTCCCTGCTCGGACGTGTGGCCCCGGAAGATCTGCCGCACCTTTACCGGGGGGCGGAGCTTTTCGCCTTCCCCTCCCATGCCGAGGGATTCGGTTTGCCGCCGCTTGAGGCCATGGCCAGCGGCGTACCGGTGGTCTGCTCGGACACCACCGCATTGCCCGAGGTGGTCGGCGACGCAGGACTTCTGGTTTCGCCGAACGACGAGGCCGGGTTGGCCAGGGCCATGCAACGGATACTGACGGACGGCGAACTCCGTGCCAGCCTCATCGCCAGGGGTCTGGCCCAAAGCGGCCGGTTCAGCTGGGACGCCACGGCCAGGGCCACCTGCGCCGCGTATCACCGGGTTCTGGGGGACGTCTGATAGGATCCGCCGGGCGGGGCGGGCGATTTTGTTTCGATCAGTTCCCCCGGCTCGAAGAGGTCCAGGAAGCGCATGGCCCCGGGATCGTCCAGAAGCCGTCGTTCATAGCGGCGGGCGAACTCCCGGGCTATGCGGGTCTCGACGTCCGGCCCGTCCGACCGCCCGGCATCCTGGACGTCGGACGGTTCGAGGGGCGGTTCAATGGTCACGGTGAACGGTTTCGTCTTCCCCCGGACCACAAAAAGCGGCAAAATGGCTGCGCCGCAGCCCAGGGCCATACGCGCGGCTCCCGTGGGGAAAAGCACCGGCTGGCCGCACAGGCGAACCAGCACATGCTCGCCCAGACGCCTGAGCCATCCGGCCCCGTCACCGGAACACAGCACCAGGCCGTTTTCGCGAAGGACTCTGAACGCGGGCAAGAGCCCCTCCCGGGCGTCGAGCATCTCGCCGGGAATCGCGCCCTCATACCGCCTGCGAAGACGCAGGGACACCCCCCGCCCCACGGCGCTCAGGCCCGTCTCGTTCACACACCCGATCTGCATGGCCCGGCGCCCCAGAAGGGACAGCGCGGCCAGGGCCAGTTGCTCCGGTCCCAGATGGGCCTGGATGAGCACCGCTCCGCGCCCCCTGGCCAAGGCCGCGTCCAGATGTTTTAGCCCAGAAAAATCGGCGATATCGGCCAGGGACTCCCGGGCCAGCCGGGGATAGACGAAGACCAGAAGCTGGCTCACGTAGTGGTTGCGGAAGTTCTCGCGCACGGCCCGGCGCATGGCCTGGCCCGGGGCAAGGCCCATGCGGCCGAGATTTCGTTCCAGACGGCGGCGTTTGTCCGCAGCCACGGCCCAGTGCAGGTCTCCCAGGGCCCGAAAGACCGCCAGGGCCGCGCGCGGCGGCAGACGCTCCACGACGAAGCGGAAGGGATACCAGGCCACAAGGCGCAGGAAATCGCGCAGGAAGGATTCGCGGACACGCACGGTCAACGCCTCCGGAGCCTGTCCCGAAGCGCGAAGATCTCCCGGGCCAGGCGCTCAAGGTAGGCGGTGCGGGGCTGGGAATAAAAACGGGGAGTCAGGAGATCGTCGTCCGGATCAAGCACGCCCTGGCGCACGGCCAGTTCCCGGATGGCGGTATGCGGCTCGATGCGAAGACCCGAAAAATGCGGATGCAGGCGCGGCCCCATGCGCAGCCTGGCCAGGGCGCAAAAGGCCAGCATGCGCGCAAAGGCCCCGGGTGTCTGGCCAGGCGGATTGCAAAAGAAATTGCAGCTGACCTCAACCCCGGGCGTATCGCGCAACAGCGCCATGGCCCGGCGGATATCGGCCAGGGTCTGGCTCTTGCCCAGCCGTCGCAAGGCCTCGGCGGAAAAGCCGTCCGGCGAAAGCAGCACATGGTCGCATCCGGCCGCCACCGCCAGATCGAGGAACCCCCTGTCCAGCCACTTCTCGCTAAACCATGCGGACCAGGACAGGCGCGCCCCGCTCCGGATGATCTCGCGACACACGGCCTCGGCGTGGGGCCGTGGCATGTTGAAGACGGAATCCACGAAGGTGAAGCGCCGCGCCCCGAGCGCCGCCAGGCGGGCCACCTCCTGCCCCACCTGGGCGGGGGACTTCAGGCGCAGCTCCCGGCCGTTGAGAAACCCGTAGGGGCAATAGACGCAGGTGAGCGGACAGCCGCGCTTGGTCTCGACGCCAAGCGGTTCGGCCATGCTATCCCGGCCGTAGTCCCCGACCGCAAAGGCGGAGGCGTCCGGCGAGACCAGATGGCGCGGGGGTTTGGCGGGGCCGCTGAAACGCACCTCCCCGTCCCGGCGGTAATAGACCGACGGGACCGACCCCGGATCGCCGAGCCGGGCCAAAAGATCCGGCAGGGCATGTTCCCCTTCGCCCAGGACGCCGAAATCGAACTCCGGCACGTCGCGCATGACCGCTGCGGCAAAAAGCGAAAAGCCCGCGCCGCCCACGAGAAGCGGCCCGGACATGCCCTGCCGGAGTTGGCGCGCCAGACGCTTGAAGTCCTCGTAGTAGCTGGTCTTGGTGAAGGGGGAATCGAGGTTTCGCAGCGACACCCCCGCTGCCTCCGGGCGAAAGCCTTCCAGCACGCGCGAAAGCTCCCCCCAGGGATCGGAGCAGATATTGAGGTCCAGAGTGCGCACCTGGTGCTCCTGGAGGCAGGCCGCCAGGCAGGCCAGTCCCAGCGGATAGACCAGGATGTCCCGATCCGAGACGTAGGCCTGGACGAGCAACACCCTCATGGCCGGAAAAACCTCCGCTTAAGACGCCGCAGCGCCGTGAAAATCCCGGCCCAGGCAGGCTTGAACGCATCGCCGCCAAACGCCGCCGCCACCGGCCGCCAGGCCAGAAATCGCAACAGGGGCGAGGGAAAACGGCCCCCCCGGGCCATGGTCAGAAGCAGGTTGTGGTAGCCGGGCGCCCGCTCTTCGTAGCTCTTGCGGTAGATTTCCGGCGGCTCGCCATGCATGAACCCAGCCTCCCTGGCCTGGAGTTCCAGGCCCGTGCCCGGGAAAAACGTCAGGGAAAAAAGCTGGAGGCGGAAGGGCTTGGGCATCCGCGCCACCAGGGCCACGGTCTGGCGCTTGTCCTCGGCGGTCTCGAAGGGCGCGTCCAGGATGATGTCGTACAGGGGCGGCATCATCCGCCGCCTGTGGGCATGGATGCAGTTCATGGCCGATAAAATGCGCTCGTTGGTCATGGACGCCCGGTTGTAGAGCTTCTGGATGCGCGGGCTGCCGGTCTGCACCCCCATTTGCAGGGAAAAAAGGCCCGCATCCATGAGGATGTCCATCTTCTCGGCGGCCAACGTCAGCGGGCTGGTCAGGCAGGAAAAGGGCAGGCCGATGCGCTCACGGTACTGACCGAAGAACTCCCGCATGGCCTTCCCCGGCATGCTGGTCAGGGCGTCGTCCGAAAACCAGACGAACTCGATAAACGGCATGGCCCGCCTGGCCGCCTCAAGTTCCTGCATGACATGGTCGGCCGTGCGCCAGCGCACGGGGGGGGAGTCCGGGTACATGGTTCGCAAGGCGTCGTTGGCGCAGTAGGAGCAGCGATGCGGGCAGCCCCGGCCGGTCAGGGTCTGGTAACCGATGCGGCCGTAGAGGGAGGACAGCGAGGCCCCGGCCATGAACTGGCGCTGGCGGGCAAGGTTCAGGGGCTCGATGCGGCTGCCGTCAAGCACGAAATGGCCCTCAAGGGCATAGTCCGGGGCAGGCAGGCGATCCAGCTCCCGCACCAGGGGACGCGGCGGCACGCCCGGCCCGCTCCCGGCCCGCCTGTCCCATATGCCGGGGATGGCCCGGGTATCCCCGCCCCAGACAAGGGCCCGGGCCAGATCCACGAGGGCCTGTTCGCCCTCGCCCACGCAGACGAAGTCCGCATATTCCAGGCATTCCTGCGGCCGCAGCGTGGGATGCACCCCGCCCCAGACCACCGGAATCCGGCCCGCTTGGCGCAGATGCCGGGTGATCTGCACGGCGTTGTCGAAAGAGTTGGTCATAAGGCTGATGCCGATGAGACCGGCGTCCACGCACAGTGCGGCGAGCTGCTCCAGGACCGCCTGGGGATATCGATCCGGCCCCGCAGCGCCGTCCTCGGAGGCCCTGTCGGGCAGAAAGACCATCCGGGCCTCAATCCCTGCCCGGCGCAGACAGGCCGACAGCGTACGCAGCCCGAAGGCCGTGAGGTCGGGATAGGGAGAGACAAGGACGACGATCATTCCCCCATCCTCCCGCGCGACCCCGGTTCCCCTCCAAGACGGGCGGCCAGCCAGGCCCCGACGCGACGCCAGTCGCCCTGCAGCATGGCCCGTACGCCCTTGCAGGCCAGACGGAACGCCTCCCCGGCCACGTACCCCAGCCGGTAAAACCAGACCGGTTTGGCGCGCCCGAACCAGGCCGCCAGCCCCGGCCGCAGGAGAAGCCGCATGACCGGCTCGGGGAGGTTTTGAAAGGTCAAGAGGTAGAGCAGAAACCCAGGATAGGTGCGATGCGGCGGGACATGGAACGGCCGACGGTAGACCTGGGCCGTCTCGTCCTGAAGCAGCCCCTCGGCCACGGCCCGGGCGTGCAATGCCGTACCCGGAAAAAAAACCAGGCTGGAGATGGCCAGGCCGTAAGGCTTGGGCAGGTTGGCCAGAAGCCGCACCGTGTCCATCAGATCGTCATGCGTCTCCCAGGGCGAGTCGATGATCACATGATAGACCGGCGGCAGAAGCCGCGCCCGGCGCGATGCGATCATGCGGCCGCAGGACTCGATGCGCGCCACGCTTTCCTTGCGCCGGAATATGCGGCGTATCCTTTCGCTGCCGGTCTGCACGCCCATTTCCACAAAGCACAGCCCGGCATCCAGAAGCAAATCGAGCTTGCCTGCGTCCAGGGTGGCCGGGCTGGCTTGACAATAGAACGGCAGCCCCACCCGGCGGGCGTACAGGACGGCGAATTCCTCGAACCAGGACAGGGGCTTGGCGAAAAAGGTGTCGTCGAAAAACTGCACCGCCGCAACCGATGGGAAGCGGCCAAGCGCGGCCACAAGCTCGGCAATGACATGCTCCGGACTGCGGTGGCGGAAAAAGGGGACGGGGTCGGCCGCATGCAGGGCCTTGACCGTGGGCACATTGCAGTAGGCACAGTTGTGGGGGCAACCCCGGTCGGCCATGGTGCGGTAAACGCGGCGCAGCGTCCCCTTCGGGCCGGGGACCAGGGGCAAAAGGCGCTCCATCAGGGGCGCATCTAGGACGCGGGCGGCCTTTCCCGGGGCGATGAGATAGTGCTGCTCACAGGAAAAATCAAACGGCGGCAGGCTGTCCAGATCGGCGGTCAGGGGGGCTGGGGCGAAATCCGGCGACGGCGCGGACGCCGTGCCGCTTCGACAATGGATTCCGGGCGGCAGGACCGCGCCCTCACCGGCAGGAAGGGGTAGCCACGCCAGGGCGGCCAGGGCTTTTTCGCCTTCACCCACGCAGACGAAATCGGCGTGCAAAAGGGCCTCGGCAGGACGCAGCGTGGCATGCACCCCGCCCCACACGACGGGGATGCCGAGTTGCCGAACGGTCTGGCTCAACTGCGCGGCGCGGTCGAAAAAAGGGGTCATGGCCGAGACGCCGACAAACGTCGAGCCCTCGCACAGCTCCCGCACGGCGGCCAGCTCCCGCGCCGGGTAGGCATAGGCGAATCCGCCGTCCGGGCGCAGCCGCCCAATGGCCCCGGGCAGAAAAACGATGCGTGCGGACACGCCTGCCGCGCGCAGGGAGGCCGAGAGGCTGCGTACGCCGAAGGCGCTGAGATCAGGGGGCGTCGGGGCCAGGAGGGTGATACGGTTCATGCGCGGCAGGTCGCCCCTTTGCCTGCGGGTGGATATGCACTACTCTCGCGCGTGGCTGACGGGGCGGCCCGTCGGCCGCACCCGGATTGGTCCGAAAACGTCCAGAACATGCGATGGTTACCGCAATCGGATACTCCCGGCAAGGCGAAAGCCGGTGAGCCGGGCCAGGCGATTCGAGGGCGAAACGCCTGCGTCGTTTGGGACAACCCTTTTGCCCGAACGCATGGCGCGAAAAAGAACTGCCGGAGTTCCCAAGGACGCGACACCGGCCGTGCAAAGGAAAGGGCGTGCGCCTCATCAAGGATCTGCTTTTCTGGCTCCTGTGGAACCCTGCCCGATGGACGCTCCTGCGCCTGCCCCTGCCCGTGGTCCTTACCGGCGGCCGCGTCCTGGGCAGCGTCCTGGCCCTTGCGCCCACGGGGGCCCGGGCGGCCATGGAACGCGCGGCCAAGGCCGTGCTCGGCCCGGACGCGCCTTGCCAGGAGATCCGGACTGCGGCCAGGCGCGGCATCTTCAACCTGGTCATGAACGAGACCGAGGCGCTTTTATTCCCCCGCATGACGCCGCAAAGCCTCCCGCGCTTCATCGGGATCGAGGGGCTGGAGCGCCTGGACGAGGCCGTAGCGCAGGGCCGGGGGGTGGTCCTGCTCGTTGCGCATTTCGGGGCCAACCAGATGGTCATGGCCGCCATCGGCCACTCAGGCCGCCGCATCTGCCAGATCAGCGCCCCGGCCATGGTGCTGGATGAAAAGATGCCGGGCCGCCGGTCACACCTGTTCCGCGCGGCGCTGGCGACCCGCTGGACGCATGAACAATCCCTCCCGGTCACGCACATAAACGTCTTCGGCCCGCTGACCAACGCCCTGCACTGCCTGCGAACGGGGGGCATCCTGGCCGTGGCCGTGGACGGCGGGCATGGGGCGAATCCCACTCCGGCGCCGTTTCTGGGTCGCACGGCCCGCTTCAACACCGGGGCGTTGGAACTGGCCGTGCACACCGGAAGCCCCGTGCTGCCGGTATTCGTGATCCGGGGGCGGAACGGGCGCAACACCTTGGTCATCGGGCCGCCGCTGATCTGCGACGGGCCGGAGGATATGCCCCGCAAGGCCGCGGCCGAGGCTGCCCTGGGCGCCTACGTGCCGGTCCTGGAGCGGTATGTGCGGCAGCATCCGGACCACTATCTGCGGTTTTTGGCCTTCCGGGAGCTGATGGCCGCAGCCGGCGAGGAACCATTTTTCGCCCCGGAGCCTGCCCGATCTACGCCATGTTGAGCATGGCCATAAAATCGTCCAGCGTGCGCAGCGTCAAGGCCTGTTCCTCGCTCACATGCACGCCGAACCTTTCCTCAACGGCCAGAATAAAAAGGGGATGGGCGATGGAGTCCACGCCCTGGCGCGTCAGCGGCACTGCCGGATCAAGCCGGTCGGCGGTCTGCGGGCTGAGGCCCGTGCGGACGATCAGCCGCTTCAGGTCATCAAGGGTTGCAGTCATGACGAGGCGCATCATTTCGTGCGCCATGCCCCAGGCCGGTCGTCACAGGCGCTGGGCATGGCGCACGATATGGGGATCCCGCGCAAGCGGACCTACTGATCTGAGTCCACCTTGTCGTCCGACTCGTTGGGCCGCAGCAGCGGATAGTAATAAACGGACTTGGACATTTTCGTCTTCATATTGAACTTCAGCTTGTACTTCTGTTGCTTTTCGGGAAGGTTCCAGCTCATTACGTACCAGTCGCCGTCTTCGTAGACTTTGGGGTCGACCCCAAGTTTCTTGCTGATATTTTTGGCGATGAGATCCTTGTCAGCATGGGCGTCATCATTGTTTGGGATGGTGATGAACCTGGCATACAGTTTGTTGTCTATAAATCCGTATGCTATGGCGACATTGAGTTTAGTCTGCTGTTCAAGGAAGCACGGCCCAACATAGTTATAATAGGCTATGCCATCTTTCTCTTTATATTTGATGAAATGATTTTCTTGGTTGAACTCGCTCAAGTCCTTGCCGAATGGCAGATTGACGCAATCGAATTTCTCAGCACTGGCGATCCCGACCCAACACAGAAGCAAGGCCGTACACAACATGAACTTCTTCATGATCTTTCTCCAATGTTACATGGACGCGCTTTCCGGATCTCCCCTGACCCATTCCTGGATATATTATGTAACAGAAGGCGCTTTCGCAGTCAACGCAGCCCCCTGATGCGTCACATAAATACGGATCATATGCTATTAGATAATGATTATCATAATCATAAAATGTTCATTCTTTTCTTCCCAAGCAGCTCCGAAATGCGGCGTCTGAAGCCGCAACGTCACAGCAGCCGAAAGCGGTTCCTCCCCCGCGCATGGCAAAGGCGTTGTGGCGCCATGTCCATTTTGTTACCACGGCGAGGATGTCAAAGCCTACGAACCAGACGTATCAAGCGGCCCCGATCTTTTGTCCTGACCGGGAGGCCGATGCGCTGCGCATTCTGCGCCTTCTGGACGCGGACCCGGCGGCCACGGTCCTGTATTTTGGGGACGCCGTCGTGCGCCGGGACGAACTGGCCGCCCTGATCCGGAGCTTCGCCGCCCGTCTGGCGGAATGCGGCGTCCACCCGGGTGACCGCGTCGCCCTGCGCCTGCCCGACTCCCCGGCCTTCCTGCAAGCCTTTCTGGGGGCAGGTCTGGCCGGGGCCGTGCCCGTGCCCATCGCGCCGCAACTCCCCCTGGCGGAGCAGGCCGTGATCCTCGCCGACTGCGGCGCGCGCCTGCTGGTGGCGGCAACCGGAGAAGGGGCCGACGGACTGCCCGTCCCGGACGTTCTGCCCTGTCCCCTGGCCGGGCTGACGGGCCATGCGCCCCGGCGGAATGCGCCACGCCTCCCGGTCAATGCCGACCCGGCCCGACCAGCGTTTCTGCTCTACACCTCCGGCTCCACCGGCCGCCCCAAGGGCGTCATCCGCAGCCACGGCGACCTCTTCGTCGCCGCCGCCGCGTTCGGGGACCATCTGCTCGGCGCGGGCGACGGCCTGGCGCCTGCCGCCCATACCGTGCTGTGCGCCAGCAAACTGTCTTTTTCCTACGGATTGCAGGTGCAGATGGCCTGCGCCCTGGCCCGCGGGGCAGTCCTGGTCCTCAACCCCGGGCCGCCGGAACCGTCGCGCCTGCTGAAGCTTATCGGCCGCCATTCGGTCACGGCCTTTTTCGCCGTCCCGGCCATCTATGCCCAGCTTTTGCGCGAAACGGACGATTACGCCCCCCTGGCCTCGCTCACGATCTGCCACGCCTCGGGCGAGGCGCTCCCGGAGGCCGTTTTCAAGGCCTGGAAACGGCACACCGGCCTCTCCATCTGCGAGGGACTGGGGGCCACCGAAACCTTCACCACCTTTTTGACCACCCTCCCCGGCCATGCCGTGCCGGGCAGCCTGGGCCGAGCCGTGCCCGGATTCTCCGTGGCCCTGGTGGACGCCTCCGGCGCACCCGTCGCGCCCGGCAGGCCAGGACGGCTGAAGGTTTACGGCCCGGGCCTGACACCGGGCTACTGGAACCGGCCAGAAGAGACCGCCCGGGCCATCAGCCCGGACGGCTGGCTGGATACCGGCGACCTGTGCGTCGAGGACGAGCACGGACTGCGCCACACGGGGCGGCTTGGCGACAGCATCAAGTCCGGCGGTGAATGGATCTCGCCCCTGCCCGTCGAGGACTGCCTGCGCACCCATCCGGAGGTTCTGGATTGCGCCGTGACCGCCTGTCGGGTCATGGGGCTGGAATATCCCATGGCGCATGTGGTGATGCGCCGCACGGACGTCGCCGAAGACGACCTGGCCCAGACCCTCAGGGAGTATGTCCTGGCCCGGCTACCCCGGCATATGTGCCCGGTGCGCGTGCTCTTTTGCGACTCCCTGCCGCGCACGGTCACGGGGAAGATCAAACGGCAGGCGCTTCGCGAGACGTCTCCGCCGGTGTCGGAAAAGCCATCCTGAAGCCGCATCCCGGCACAACGCAAAAGGCTTTCCCTTCACCTGCCGCTCTGCTAACCACTACAGCCGTTTGAGAGCCATACTCGCCGTACGACAAGGAACGCTCATGCACCTTACCGCCCAGGGCATCGGCATGGATTATCGCCGAACCGGCACGGCCGTCACGGTGCTGGACAACATCTCCTTAACTCTGGCCAACGGGGAGTTCGTCTCCCTGCTCGGCCCCTCGGGAGTGGGCAAGACCACCCTTTTGCGGTGTCTGGCGGGTTTGACCCAGCCGACGCGGGGGTGCGTTCTCCTTGGCGACCGTCCCCTGCACGGCCCGGCGCCCGGCATGGCCATGGTCTTTCAGGACTACGCCGCAACGCTCTTTCCCTGGCGCACGGTGCTCGGCAACGTGCTTTTCGGTCTGGAAGCCTCGGGTCTGTCCGTCAGCGAGGGCCGGGGCCTGGCGCTGGCCGCCCTGGCGGACGTGGGACTGGCGGATGTCGCGGCGCATCATCCCTGGGAACTGTCCGGCGGCATGCAGCAGCGCGTGGCCATGGCCCGGGCCATGGCCAGCGGCGCGCGGCTTTTACTCATGGACGAACCCTTCGCCTCCGTTGACGCCCTGACCCGGGTCGGACTGGAAGACCTCCTGCTTCGGCTGTGGCGCGAGCGAGCGTGCAGCGTGCTCTTTGTGACCCACGACGTTGACGAGGCCATCTACCTGTCCGACCGCGTCCTGGTCCTGGGCGGACTCCCGGCGCGCATCAGCGGGGCCGTGTCCGTCGACCTGCCGCGCCCCCGCAAACAACTTTCGACCCGCAGCGACCCCGCCTTCGCTGACCTGCGCGGCGAACTCTTCGCCCTGCTTGGCGGCGAGGCGGCCGAATGATGCGACTTGCCGGGCGTCTTTTGCCCCTTTTCCTGCTTGCGGCCTGGGAGGCGCTGTGCCGTACGGGCGTCATCGACTCCCGTTTCGTGCCTGCCCCAAGCGCCATCCTGGCCTGTCTGGCGGCGCCGGGCACAGCCGGGGACATGCTGGGGCAGATGGGTCTGACCCTGCGCCGGACCCTCCTCGGCTTTGCGCTGGGCGGTGCGGCGGGGCTGTGTCTCGGCCTGGCTTGCGGGGCCTTGCGGCGGCTTGACGAGACGCTTTCCCCGCTGATCGAACTCCTGCGCCCGGTGCCGTCCGTGGCCGTGATCCCGGTGGCCATCCTTTTTTTGGGGCTTGGCGACGCCCTCAACGTGGCCGTGACCGCATTCGCCTGCTCCTGGCCGGTCTTCGTGGCCGGACGCGATGCGGTGCGCGCCGTGGAGCCCCTGCGTCTCGACACGGCCAGGCTCTGCGGCCTGACCCGGGGCCGCCGGTTCCTGGCGGTGATCCTGCCCGCCAGCCTGCCCGGCGCCGTCACGGGCCTGCGCACGGCCCTTGGCATCGCCGTGGCCGTGGCCGTGGGCAGCGAGATGGCGGCCTCGTCCGACGGCCTGGGGCATCTGGCCATGGCCGCCTCGTTCTCCCGTCAGCAGGCCTTGGCCTTTGCGGCGGTTCTGGCCATGGGGCTTGTGGGCGGGGCCTGCGCCTTTGGTTTTTCGTCGCTTCTGCGACTGGCCGGGAGGTTTTGGCCCGGGCTTTTCAGGGTGCAAACCCGCCTGGGTGAGAAACCGTGATCCGCCTTCGTCCTCTTTTCGGGCTTGCCTTCGCGGCCATACTCTGGGAGGCGGTTTCGCTTGCCGCCGCAACGCCTTCCCTGCCAGGGCCGGGCGCGGTGGCGGCGGCCTTTCCGGGGCTTGTCCTTGGCGGCACGCTGCCGCGCGCCCTGTGGCTGACCCTCGGGCACACAGCCCTGGGTCTTGGCACGGCCATGGCGCTTGGTCTGCCGCTCGGGCTTCTTATGGGACGATCCCGGGCAGCCCGGGCGTTTTTGACCCCGACCATGGAGCTTTTGCGCCCGCTGCCGCCGTCAGCCCTCATCCCGCCCGCCATGCTCCTTGCGGGATTCGGCCCGGGACTGTACGCGGCCGTGGTCGGCTTTGCGGCCTGCTTCCCGCTCCTTTTGGCCGCCATGGACGCGGGCCGCGCGGTGCCGACGCCTCTTGTGGACACGGCCCGCTCCCTGGGTGCGGGCAGACTGCGCACCATCACCCGTGTTGTCGTGCCGGCCTGTCTGCCGGGGGTTTCCACGGGGTTGCGCATGGCCCTGCCCGTGGCGCTCATCGTGACCGTTTTGGCCGAGATGGTCGGCGGCGATGGCGCGGGCAGGCTTCTTTTACGTCTGCAACGCACTTGGCGCATCCCCGAGATGTACGCCTGCGTCATGGGCCTTGGGCTGACCGGATGGGCCCTGGCCGCCGCCCTGGCCTCCCTTGAAAGCCGCATGATCTTCTGGTCGCCGACCCACCGCCGCCCCAGCCATCATCCATAAAGGAGTCTCCCATGTCCCTGCCTCGCCGCACCTTGTCCGTCCTGCTCGCCATGCTTTTTCTGTGCGCCCTGCCCTCCGCCCCCGGCGCAACGCAGCCGCTGCGCATCGGCTACATCCCCATTGCCGATTGCCTGCAACTCTATGTGGCCATGGAACAGGGGTTTTTCACTGCGGAAGGCCTTGAGGTCCAGGCCCGGCCCATGCAGGGCGGTCCTGTGCTGAGCCTGGCCGTGGAGGCCGGGGAGCTCGATCTGGGCTGGTCCAACATGGTCTCCCTGTTCCAGGCCCATGCCCGGGGGTTTTCCTTCGTGCTGGTGGCCCCGGGAGCGCTGGAGGACGACGGGGAGCATCTGACGCACAGTCTGCTTGTGCCTGGCGGCTCCCCCTTGCAGGCCATCGGTGATCTGGCGGGCCGGACCGTGGCCGTGAATGCCCTGGGCAACGTCAACGACCTGTCTTTGACCGTGCTTCTCGCCGCCGCCGGGCAGGACCCGCAGTCCGTGCGCATGGTGGAGGTTCCCTTCCCGGACATGGAGGCGGCGCTGGCCTCCGGGTCGGTGGATGCGGCGCTTGTGGCCGAACCCTTCCTCTCGTCCGCTGTGTCGCACGGGGCGCGGTGTCTTGTGGCGGCCCCCCACGCGGTCTTCGGCCGGGAGTTCATGATCGCCGGATGGTTCGCCACCTCGGGCTGGACGGCCGCCAATCCCGGGCAGGCGGCGGCCTTTTGTCGGGCCGTGGACAAGGCCTCGGCCTACATCACCGGCCATTCGCAGGACATACCCGGCGTCCTGGCCCGCCATACGCGCCTGACGCCGGATATGGCGGCGCACATCGCCCTGCCCGCCTTCTCCGCCGGGCTTGACCAGGCCGCCATGCAGCGGACCATCGACCTGACCGCCACCCATGGCTTCATCCCCAGGGCGTTTCCGACCCGGGACATCCTGGCCCCAGGATTCGAATGGCCGCAGAGGTGAGGCCGGTCCCCGAAGCAGACAATTTTCTTGGACGGACGCCGGGCGAGGCGGGGTAGGGTCACCAGGATGGCTGTGTTGGAAAGGGAAACGCCACGCGCCCTTCCTGAAAAAACTGGCGCGTCGGCCAGAGGGCGCGGCGCTACCCCAACTCCGGCGTGATGTTCCAGATATCCCGGCAATAATCCCGGATGGACCTGTCCGAGGAGAATTTTCCAAGCCGGGCCACGTTCAGGATCGACATCCGGGTGAAGCGGGCCGTGTCCCGGCAGGCCTCCATGACCAGCGCCTGGCAGTGCATGTAGGAGGCGAAATCGGCCAGCACCATGTATTCGTCCTGATACAGGAGATTGTCCACGATGGGCCGGAAGATCTCCCGGTCCCCCGCAGAGAAAGCCCCCGAGGCGATCATGTCCAGGGCCTGGCCGAGCACGGGGTCGGTGGCGGCATAGGCCCGGGGATCGTAGCCGTTGCGTTTGACCTCGACCACCTCCGGGGCGGTTAGCCCGAACAGGAAGAAGTTCTCCTCGCCCACGCACTGGCGCATCTCCACATTGGCCCCGTCGAGCGTGCCCATGGTCACGGCCCCGTTGATGCCGAACTTCATGTTGCCGGTCCCTGAGGCCTCTTTCCCGGCCAGGGAGATCTGCTGCGAAATGTCGGCCGCCGGATAGACCACCTGTCCCACTCGCACGTTGAAATTGGGGATGTAGGCCACGGTGAGCCGCCCCCCCACGTCCGGGTCGCCGTTTATCACCTGGGCCACGTTGTGGATGAGCTTGATGACCCGCTTGGCCATGAAATAGCCCGGCGCGGCCTTGCCCCCAAACAGCACCGCCAGGGGGGAGAACTCCGCCCCGGGATCGCGCTTTATGGCGCTATACAGGGCGATCACCCGCAGGATATTCAGGTGCTGGCGCTTGTATTCATGGACGCGTTTGACCTGGACGTCGAAGACGGCGTCAGGGTTCAGCGCCACGCCCAGGTGCTTTTCGGCCAGGGCCGAAAGGGCCGCCTTGTTTTCCCGCTTGATCCCCCGCCACTGGGCCTGGAACCCGGGGTCGTCGGCAAAGGCCTCAAGCTTGCCTATCTCCTCCTCGAACCGGTTGATCCAGGCCGGGCCTATGCGCGAGGTGATGCACGCGGCCAGCCTCGGATTGCACAGGGCCAGAAAGCGCCTGGGGGTCACGCCGTTGGTCACGTTGCAAAACTTCTGCGGCGTCAGGGCGGCAAAATCCTGCATGACGTGCGTTTTGAGCAACTCCGTGTGCAGCGCGGCCACGCCGTTGACGGCATGGCTGCCCACCACCGCCAGATGGGCCATGCGCACGCTGCGCGGCGAGGCCTCGTCGATAAGCGACAGCCGGGCCGCCAGGCCCTCGTCGCCGGGATACGCGGCGCGCACCTCCTCCAGAAACCGGCGGTTGATCTCGTAAATGATCTCCAGGTGCCGGGGCAGGAGGCCGCCGAAAAGCTCCACGGGCCATTTCTCCAGGGCCTCGGGCAAAAGCGTGTGGTTGGTGTAGGAGAAGCACTTCGTGGTGACGGCCCAGGCCCTCTCCCACTCCATGCCGTGCCCGTCCACCAAAAGACGCATGAGTTCGGCCACGGCCACGGCCGGATGGGTGTCGTTGAGCTGGATGGCGAAGGTCGTATGGAAGGTGTCCAGGGGCTTGCCCAGCATCTGCTGCACCCGCAGCATGTCCCTCAGCGATGCGGACACGAAAAAGTACTGCTGTCCAAGGCGCAGCACCTTGCCCTGGTAGGGTTCGTCGTTGGGATATAAAACCTTGGAGATGGTCTCGGAGAGGATCTTCTCCTCCACGGCCTTGCCGTAATCGCCGGAGCTGAACGAACCGAAGTCGAACGCATCCACCGCCTCGGCGCTCCACAGCCGAAGCACGTTGCAAAACGTCCCGCCGTAGCCGATGACGGGAATGTCGTGGGGCACGGCCAAAATCCGTTTTTCCGGGTTCCAGCGCACCCGAAGCCGCCCCCCGGCGTCGAGGAAGGTCTCGGTGCTCCCTCCCAGTCCCACCTCAACGGCGAATTCGTGCTGCACGATCTCCCAGGGAAAGCCCTGGCGCAGCCACTTGTCCGCCATCTCCACCTGCCAGCCGTCCCGAATGGTCTGGGTGAACATGCCGAACTCGTAATGGATGCCGTAGCCGATGGCCGGGACGCCCAGGGTGGCCATGGAATCCATGTAGCAGGCCGCCAGCCGCCCCAGGCCGCCGTTGCCCAGGCCCGGCTCGTGCTCGCCGTCCACGATGGCGTCCAGATCCTGCCCCAACGTGGCCAGGGCCTCGCGCAGGGGCTCGGCGATGCCCAGGGCCAGGACGTTGGACCCAAGCTGCGGGCCGATGAGGAACTCGGCCGACAGATAGGCCACGGCCCGCAGATCGAGCGCTTTCGTGATCCTCTCAATGCCCTCGTTCCAGGCCTTGAGCATGCGGTCGCGCACGCAGTAGGCCACGGCGTCGTACCAGTCTTGGGCGCTGGCCGTGACCGGGGTGTTCCCGCTGACGTAGTACAGGTTGTCGAGCACGGCCTGGCGCAGTCCGGGCGCCGTACAATCCGTCCGGACATTGTGGCAGGACTTGTTTCCGGGGCCTTTGGGCATGGGGTTCTCCTCCTACCAAGGCGACAGCGTAAAGGGGCTGGAGTCCTTGACCGCCTCCCCCGGACGCCGGTTGGCGATCTGTACGAACTGCCCGGCCCATTCGTCGATGATGACGTGGGCCTCGCCGTACCAGGTCAGGGCGTTGAGGTTGATGGGCGCAAACTTGCCCTGCTCGCGGTCAGCGGCCATGGCCAACACCTGCTTGTCGGCGCTGGCGAGGATCTTGGCCTCGAAGGCCACCGTACACTTGGCGTCCGACTCCTTGGCCGCAGCCTGCACCGCCACCCCGGACCCGTAGGGCGCGACCAGGGACAGGGCCTCCATGACCACATGGCTTGGCACAAGCTCGGTCATGGCCAGTTCCAGGGTCAGGGAGTCGGGCGTCGGGGCGTCCACGATCTTGAAGCGATTTTGGGGGTCGGCCGCGAAG
Organism: Desulfolutivibrio sulfodismutans DSM 3696; assembly: GCF_013376455.1. GTDB lineage: Bacteria > Desulfobacterota > Desulfovibrionia > Desulfovibrionales > Desulfovibrionaceae > Desulfolutivibrio > Desulfolutivibrio sulfodismutans. The sequence goes on from NZ_CP045504.1 coordinate 2,513,687, forward strand.
GCCTTCTGGAACGCCTCGCGCATGTATGCGGCCACCTGGCTGACGTCTTTTTGCATGTCCGCGCTCCGCACGGACTGCTGCCACCAGCTCGAATTCATCAGATAGGCCGTATTCACCTTGGCGATGTAGAGTTTATTATATGCCTTCCAGTCCACTCCGGATTTGACCCAGACCTTCTGGAACGGCAGATCCTCGCGGCTCGACATCTGGCTCATGGGCACAAACCCCGCCCCTTCCGACGGTTTGGCCTTCATGGATTTGCAGCCCGCCGCCAAGGCAAACACCAGCGTCAAACAAACAAGATATCCACACCGCCGCGAAATGGTCATGCCGATCTCCACCGTGTCCCTGCCTGGGACTGTTGTTGACGTTCAAAGGGACCGCATCACGGCGTCTTTTCGCCCTTGCCCCCAAGCCGGTCGCTTCTGCCCTGGATGGTCGCGTGCAACACCGGCACGATCATAAGCCCCAGGACCGTAGCCACGATCATGCCGCCCATGACCGCCGTCCTCACGGAAAAAATACGAATGTATTTTTTACACTTCCATCAACGGACGACGCATCACGGCGTCTTTTCGCCCTTGCCCCCAAGCCGGTCGCTTCTGCCCTGGATGGCCGCATACAACACCGGCACGATCATAAGCCCCAGGACCGTAGCCACGATCATGCCGCCCATGACCGCCGCCCTCACGGAAAAAATACGAATGTATTTTTTACACTTCCATCAACGGACGACGCATCACGGCGTCTTTTTGCCCTTGCCTCCAAGCCTATCGCTTATGCCCTGGATGGTCGTATACAACACCGGCACGATCACCAGCCCCAAAACCGTAGCCACGATCATGCCGCCCATGACCGCCGTCCCCATGGTGCTTCGGGCCGCGCCGCCCGCCCCGGTGGCCAGGGCCAGGGGCACGACCCCCAGGATGAAGGCGAACGAGGTCATGAGGATGGGCCGAAGCCGCAGGGTGGAGGCCTCGATGGCCGCGTCGGCCAGCCCCAGGCCCTGCTCCCGGCGCATTTTGGCGAACTCCACGATAAGGATGGCGTTTTTGGCGGCAAGGCCGATCAGCACCACCAGCCCGATCTGGGCGTAGACGTTGTTGTCGAAGCCGCGCAGCATCTGAAATCCCATGGCCCCGAGCACGGCGCAGGGGATGGACAAAATGACCGCAAAGGGAATGGACCAGGACTCGTACTGGGCCGACAGCACCAAAAAGACCAGCACCAGGGCCAGCCCGAAGACCACCGCCGACTGGGCCCCGGCCTTTTTCTCCTGGAAGGCGATGCCCGTCCATTCGTAGCCGAAGCCCTGGGGCAGCTTTCCGGCCGCGTCTTCAAGGGCCGTCATCAACTGGCCCGAACTCTGGCCCGGGGCCGTGGCCGCGCTGAACTCCACCGTGCGGTAGAGGTTGTAGCGCCGGATGTATTCCGGCCCCTTGATCTCGGACACGGACCCCAGCGTGGACAGGGGCAGCATGTCGCCATGGGCGTTTCGCACGAAAAACCGGCCGATATCCTCGGGCTTGGCCCGGAACCGCGGCTCGGCCTGGAGCATCACCCGGTAGGTGCGGCCGAACTTGTTGAAGTCGTTGACGTACAGGCCGCCCAGGTAGGTCTGCATGGACTCGAAGACCGACTCCAGGGGCACGCCCTGGGTCTTGACCTTGGCCCGGTCCACATCGAAGAACAGCTGCGGCACGCCGATGCTGAAGTCCGTAAAAAGCCCGCCCACGGCGGCATCCTGCATGGCCGTCTCCCGGAAGCCGCGCGATGCGGCGTCGAGCCCGGCCAGATCGCCGCCGCCCCGGCTCTGCAGCTCGAAGGTATAGCCGCCGGTGGTGCCCATGCCCGGGATGGTGGGGGCGTCGATGACGTTGATGCGGGCCTCGGGGATGGCCGCAAACTCCCGTTGCAGCCGGGCCATGATGGCCGACACCGAAAGATCCGGCGTGGTGCGCTCCTCCCAGGGGGTCAGGATGGGGATGATCATGGTGGTGTAGGAGGAATAGCCGCCGATGAGCACGTTAAAGCCCCCCAGAGTGAGCACGTCCGCGACCCCCGGGGTGTTCATGAGCACGGCCTCGACCTTGGCCGTGGCCGCGTCGTTGCGCCCGAGCGACGCCGCCTCGGGCAGGCCCACGTTGACGAAGAAATAGCCCATGTCCTCGTCCGGCACGAACCCCGTAGGCAGAACCTTGAGGATGCCCGCCGTGCCTGCGTACACCGCCCCAAGCACGGCCAGGGTCAGAAAGGCCAGGCGGATGGCCCGGCGCACCAGGCCGCCGTAGCCCCGGGTGACCACATCGAAGACCCGGTTGAATCCCCGGAAAAACCAGCCCAGGGGACCGCCCGTGCCCGTGCCCGCCGGACGCAGCATGAGCGCGCACAGCGCCGGGGAGAGCGTCAGGGCGTTGATGGCCGAAAGGGCCACGGAGATGGCCACGGTCAGGGCGAACTGCTGGTACAGCCGCCCCGTGGTGCCGCCCATGAACGACGCGGGCAGAAACACGGACATGAGCACGATGGAGATGGCGGCCACGGGCCCGGCCACCTCGGCCATGGCCGCCTTGGCCGCCTCCTTGGGGGAGAGCTTGTCGTGGTCGATCTTGTGCTGCACGGCCTCCACCACCACGATGGCGTCGTCCACCACGATGCCGATGGCCAAAACCAGGGCGAACAGGGTGGTGGTGTTGATGGAGAACCCGAAGACGTTGAAAAAGGCGAAGGTGCCCACCAGCGACACGGGCACGGCGATCATGGGGATGACCGTAGCCCGCCAGTTCTGCAAAAAGACGAAGACCACCACCAGCACCAGGAGGATGGCCTCGAACAGGGTGTGGATGACCTCCTCGATGGAGGCCTCCACAAACTTCGTGGTGTCGTAGGGGATGCGGTATTCCATGCCCGTGGGAAAGATCTTCGAGACCTCGGCCATGGTGGCCCGCACCTGTTTGACCAGCTCGATGGCGTTGGCCCCGGGCAACTGGTAGATGATGATGGTAGAGGTGGGCTGGCCGTTTAAGCGGGTGAAGGCCTTGTAGCTCTGGGCCCCCAGCTCCACCCGGCCCACGTCCTTGATGCGCACGATGTTGCCGCCAGACTCGGCGCGCAGGATGATGTCCGCGAATTCCGCCGGGTCGGTCAGGCGGCCCTTGACCTGGACGGTCATCTGAAAGGGCGTGTTCTCCGGGGTGGGCGGCTGGCCGAGCTGTCCGGCCGGGGCCTGGATGTTCTGCTCCCGCAGGGCGGCGGCCACATCCGAGGCCGTCAGGCCAAGGTTGGCCAGCTTGTCCGGGTCGAGCCAGACCCGCATGCCGTAGGTCAGATCCGCCACCAAAAAGACGTTGCCCACGCCGGGGATGCGGGCCAGGGCGTCCACGATGTTGATGCGGGCGTAGTTCTCCAGAAAAAGCGAATCGCGGCTGGCGTCGGGCGACAGGAGGTTGACGGTCACCACCATGTCCGGGGTCTGCTTTTTCACGGTGATGCCCGAGCGGCGCACATCGTCGGGGAGCTTGGGCTGGGCCAGCTGCACCCGGTTCTGCACGTCCACGGTGGCCAGTTCCAGGTCGCGGCTGATGTCGAAGGAGATGTTTAAGGTCATGAGCCCGTCGTTGGAGCTGACGGAGTTCATGTAGATCATGTCCTGGGCCCCGTTGACCTCCTGCTCGATGGGCGCGGCCACGGTCTCCTCCACCACGGCGGCCCCGGCCCCGGTGTAGTTGGCCTGGACCTGAACCATGGGCGGCGACATGCGGTCGGGATACTGGGCCACGGGCAGGGTGAAGATGGAGATGGCCCCGATCAGGGTGATGATGATGGACAGGACCGAGGCGAAAATGGGGCGTTCGATGAAGAAATTGACCATGGGATGGCGTCGCCTTCAGGAATAGGGGTTGCGGCCCGTGGCGCTGCGGCCGGAGGGACGGGAGGAGACCCCGACCCTGCGCTTGTGTGCAATCAAACCGGGGAGACGGCCGAAAAAAATGCCCTCCCTGCCAGCGAATTTGTTGCCAGACGAAGGCCGGTTCAGTTCCCGGCAGGCTTGGCGGCTGCGGGCTGCCCGGCGGCCTGGGCCTCGGCCTGGACCGAGACCTTGATCCCGGGACGGATCTTCTGCAAGCCCTCGACGATGACCGCATCGGTCGGAGCAAGTCCCTTCGAAACCGCCACCATATCCTCCGCCACGGGGCCCAGGGTGACGCTTTTGGCCTCGACGGCGCCGTCCGGGCCGACCACGTACAGGGTCTTGACCCCCTGGACATCCACGACCGCCGAGCGGGGCACGCACAGGGCTCCCGCCAGGGTGTCCACCAGGGCCCGCACCTTGGCGAACTGGCCGGGCTTGAGAATGCCGTCGGGGTTGGGGAAGCTGGCCCGCACGGGCAGCGTGCCGGTCTTGGCGTCCACGGCCCGGTCGGCCATCTCCGCCTGTCCGGTGTGGGAATAGACCGAATCGTCGGCCAGAATCAGGGTCAGTTTGGCCTTTTCGGCGGATTTCCCCTGCTTCTGGTCCTCCACCATGTCCTTGATCAGGCCCAGGTATTCGCGCTCGCTGATGTTGAAGTCCACGTAGATGGGGTCAGTGGAGGAGATTTCCGCCAACAGGGTGTTTTCGCCCTTGCCCACCAGGGTGCCGGGTTTGACCAGGGATTTGCCGATGCGCCCGGAGATGGGGGCCACGACCTTGGTGTAGCTCAAGTCGCGCCGGGCGGTCTCAAGCTCGGCCTTGGCCCGGTCCGCCTGGGCGGCCAGATCCTTCTGGCTGGTGACCTTGGTGTCGTATTCGTCGCGGCTGATGGCCTGCTGCTTGTAAAGGGCCTCGAACCGGGACAGGTCCGTGGCGGCCTTGGCCAGAAGGGCCTGCTGCCGGTCCAGATCGGCCTGGGCGCGTTTCAGGGACTCGTCGTACTGCCGGGACTCGATTTCGAAAAGGACATCCCCGGTCTTGACCAGGGAGCCTTCCTCGAAAAGGCGCGCCTTGAGGAACCCTTCCACCCTGGCCCGTATCTCCACGGTTTCCTTGGCGTCGGTGCGGCCCACGAATTCGCCGTAGACCGGCACGTCGCGGCTCGCCGGGAGCATGGTCCTGACCGACACGGCAGGGGGGGCCTTTTCGGGGGCGGCGGCCTTTTTCGCATCTTCATCGCCTCCACAGGCCCAGAGGGCCAAGGTGCAGGAAAAAAGGAAAATGATGTTCCGGAAAAAGAACAGGGGACGCTGCGGCATCGTTCGGGCTCCTTGTGTTTTATGTTTTCTTATCGTTTTTTTCGTTTCATGCGCAAGGCGGAAAAGCGTTGCGAAACCTTTGCAGAACCTAAGCGCCCCATTGCCTGGACAATGCCCTCGTTCCTTGCCGGTTGTAGAAAACGTCGGCCCCATGCTAGCGTGAACGCCATCTGGAGCGGGCCGGGCGCCCCCATGCGGGAAAGGAGATCGCCATGCGCTATATCGTCGCCCTCTTTCTGGTCTTTTTCACGTCCTGCCCCGTGTTCGCAGGCGCGACCCTGGACCGGGTGAATCGGCTTGGCGTGGTGCGGTGCGGCGTTGCCGACTGGCTGCCGGGGTTCGCCCTACAAGATGAAAACGGCGTCTGGTCGGGCATGGACGTGGATTTCTGCCGGGCCATGGCCGCCGCCGCGCTCGCGGACCCGGACAAGGTCTCCTTTCTCCCCCTGACCTCGCGGGCCCGGTTCACGGCGCTTTTAAGCAAGGAGGTCGATCTTCTGGCCCGGAACACCACCTGGACCATCGGCCGATCCGCAGCGTTCGGGGTCTTTTTCGTGGGGCCGATCTTTTTCACCAGCCAGGCCTTCATGGTGCGCGCTTCGGACGCAGCCGCAGGCCTCGCCGCCCTCAACGGCGCCAGGGTGGCGGTCATTCGAGGAGCCACTCACGAGAAAAACCTCGAGGACGTAGCGGAAAAAACCGGTTTGACCTTCGAGGCGGTCCCCTTCGATTCCTGGGAACAGGCCCTGACCGCCCTGGGCAGCGGCGACTGCCGCGGCGCGACCGGCGACCGGATCACGCTCATGGTCGGCAGGCTGCGCGGCCCGGGCCGCCCCGACGACTACGTCATCCTGCCTGAGTACTATTCCAAAGAACCCATCTCGCCGGTGGTCCGTTTCGACGATCCGCAATGGGCCACCCTGGCCCAGGCCGTTCGGGCCATGCTCCTGGCCGCCGAGGAATACGGCCTGACCCAGGCCGCAGCTTCCCGGCCCGAGGCGCAAAGCCTCGACGCCCGGCTGCTCCTTGGACGCGCCGACGCCTTGTCGAAACAGCTTGGCGTGGCCCCGGGGTGGGCGGCCCGGGTCGTTTCGGCCGTCGGCAACTACGGGGAGGTCTTCGAGCGAAACCTCGGCGCGGGAAGCCCCTTCGGACTCCCCCGGGGCTTCAACCGGCAGTGGAAGGACGGCGGCCTCATGTGGGCCCAGCCTTTCTGAATGCAAGTCAACTGGCGCACGCCGCCACAAGGGACGGGCCATGCCGGAGTATCACATCTACGCCATCTGCGGGGTGTTCGGGGCGGTCATCCTGTGCATCGCGTTCAACCTCATGGACATGACCCTGGCCGCGCTCATCGGGCTGTGCCTGCTGACCCTGGCCGGGACCATCGCCAACACGGACGTGTTAAACGCCGTATTAGCCTCGGAGGGGGCCCTGTCTCTGCTCTTCGGCGGCATGGTGGTGGCCCGGGTTCTGGCGCCCACAGGCATCTTCGAGCATGTGGGCACGCGGTTCCTGATCCAGACCCGGGGCAGCGGCAAACGGTTCCTGCTTCTGCTCACCGGGCTGGTGGCCGTGGTCTGCGCCATCCTGCCCAACGCCACGGCGGTGATCCTTATCGCTCCCATTCTCATCCGGGTCTGCGAGGAACTCGACGTGGATTTCGTGGGGCCCATGATCCTGACGGCCATGCTCAGCAACGCCGCCGGGCTTTTGACCCTGGTGGGCGACCCGGCCACGTTCCTGGTGGGTCAGGCCATGGGCCTCAGTTTTGTGGGCTACCTGCGCACCGTGAGCCTGGGGGGCGCGTTGGCCATTTTGGTGATCATCCCGCTCATGCCGCTCCTTTTTCCAACGGTCTGGAAAAGTCGGCGGTCCCTGCCCGCCGGTCTCGCGCCTCCCCCCATCAAGCGAAAGGGATTCTGCGCCTTCTCCCTGGCCGCCCTGGCGGTCATGGTGGTTCTTTTCCTCATCGGCGAGGCTATGCCCCACCCCGTTTTGCCGCCCTCGGCGGCCATCATCGGGGCCAGCTTGGCCCTTCTGGCCATCCATACCCTCAAAATCGAACCGGTGGAGGCGGTCCTGCGGGACATCGACTGGAAGACCCTGCTCTTTATCTTCTGCATGATGTGCTATGTGGAGATATTCACCAAGACCGGGCTCATGAGCGGGCTGTCCCGGGCCCTGTACGCCGGAATCGGGGACGACATCCTCCTGGCCGCCTTTGCCCTGCTTGGCGCGGTGGGGCTGGTGTCGGGCTATCTGGCCAACATCCCGGTGGTGGCGGCCTCGATCCTGATGGTCAAGGGCTATCTGGTGCTGCTCCAGCTCGCGCCCGAAGAGGCGCTTGGGGCGGGATTCACCGACTGGCCCCAGGCGGCCTTCCCGGTCTTCGTGGCCATGATGTTCGGCGGAACACTCGGCGGCAACGCCACGCTTATCGGCGCCTCGTCCAACCTCGTCGCCGTGGGGGTCTGCGCCGCCCATGGCCGTCCGGTGCGCTTCGGCGCGTTTTTGCGCTACGGCGTGCCGGTCACCCTGTGCCAGTTGGCCGTGGCGGCTGTCTATGTCTGGGCGTTGACGAAAATCGGTTGAGACAAGGGTGGGCGTTACGCCTGGTTCCGGGCTGGCGGGATCAGGGGGCCGGACCTGCGGGCCGTCCACCGCCTGCGGCGCGGTCCACCGCTCCCAGGCATGCGGCCTCCACCCGTCACCTACCGGAGGCCGCCCTGGAGGCAAGGGGCGGCACGCCCGGCAGACCCTCCCTGATCCGGGCCGAAAAATCGTCACCATTTCCGGCCGAGGCGGCCTTGCCGTTCACATGGCCCGCAGCCCGAAGGGCCTCGAAGGGCAGGGTGTCGTCGAGTGCCCCCATCTCGTAGGCGTAGCGAGGCGCATAGCCTGAGAGCAGGATCTTCCAATTGTAGCGGGCCTTGCCGCCGAAGGCCCGCAGATGCTGCACCACGTTGGTGGTGCAGTTCGTTGTCAGCGTGTTGTAAAACTCGGGCGTCTCGTGCAGCCGGTTTATCTCCTTCATATATTCCATGAAAAACAGGCGGGCGTTCTCCGGCGTCATGCGCGTCCTGTAGATGTACACGTCTTCCGGAGGGTTGCGGTACCCGGTGCGCAGGCGGATCAGATCCCGTTCGTCGGCGACCACATAGGTCAGTTCGTACTGCTTGAAAAAGCCCCTGATCGACGAATAGTCCTCGCCAACCTCCTTGCGCGTTTCAATGGACAGGCACAGATAGTCCCTGCCCCCGAAGCCGAAGCTCACCATGACGTGGGCGATGGCGTCGCCCATCCAGTAGACCGCGATCAGGTCCACGGAATCGAGCGTCGTGAGGTCGAACGTCCTGTCGTAGTAGCCCGGTTGGTAGTCGGTCTCGGTCGTGTAGGCGAAATTGCGGATGTTATGCACGGTGACCATGTCGCCTTGCACCTGGGCGAAGGGAAGCACGGCCACGTCGCGCTGCCAGTCGCGGACGCCGGAGGCGGGGATGGCGGCCCACCACAGGACAAAGCCCGCCAGCGCGGCCGCAAAGACGGCATAGGCCACGGCCCGCCGCCGGATGCCCGCAAAAATCAGGACCGCCGCCAGGACGATGCCCGCCGCCAGGGCCGTTCTCCCGGTCTGGCCGGGGATGTCCGACCAGTAGGCGGCCAGGCTGGCCCAGACGGTCGCCAGGACCGCCCCGGCGGCGGCCGCGATCCGCGAAAGCGCCCGCAGCGCCTTCACTGGCCCCCCGCCACGGTCTTCCCGCCGCTGCCGGAGGCCTCCCCGAGATGCTCCAACAGGATGCGCCGCACCTCTCGGATGGCCAGGGGGTGCTCCTGGGCGTTGTGGCCGGAATGCACCACCAGCTCCGACGCGGCCCCGTCCAGGTGGGAGCTCGTATAGGGCACGACGCCGTCCGTGCCGCCGGGCTTGGCCACACGGTCGTTGCCGATGATGGAATGGTAGGGAACCTGGATTTCGGTCTCCACCAGGTACTTGAGCACAGGGTTGCTCGGCGCCAGGGAATCGATCCCCGTGGGCAGGGAATCCAGGCTGTGCAGGGCCTGCGAGGCATGGGGCGAGCGTTTATTCGCCAAATGGGCGAACACGCCCGCCGTCGATTTGACGAGGGTGGCGGGCAGGGTCACCAGGGCCCGGCCGATGCGGCCGATGGTGCCCACGGCCATCCCGGCCCCACGGTGCGGCGTGGCGATGAACACCACCCGCGACACTGCGGGCTGCGGCTCGAAAAAAAACAGCCTGGACAAAAACGCCCTCTCGTCCGGCGTGATGTCCATGTCCGTAATGCCGACATCGGAGAACATGTCCCACAGGTGCGTGCCGCTGGACTGCACCATGGTCTTTGTCAAAAGCCCCCCCATGCTGTGCGACACAATGACCATCTTGTTGAACTGGGCGTCCCTGCCCTCGGGGTCGAAGGCCGTTCGCACCTGGGCGATGGAATCGCGCAGGGTCGCGGCCGAATACAGCACGGGATTGCCCGTCGGATACTTGAAAAACCAGAACTGGTAGCGGCGGCGCAGGACCGGATCGCCCATGAGGCCGTTGAGCATGTTCAACCAGGTGCGGGGGGAGGACATGAGCCCGTGCACGAAGATCACCGGAATCTTGTCCGGCTGGTAGGGCTGCAACATGTACAGGCCCTGCTGCGGGGCCGTGGCCTCGGGGTCCATAAGGCCCGTGATTCCCTGCGGCGAGGGGGCGTTGGCGATCATGTAGGCCAGGGGCGTGGTGAGGTCGATCTCCAGGGGCACGGAGACGTCGCCCAACCGGATGGAGTCGGTTTTCATGGGGTCGTACAACTCAAAATCGGCCGTGAAGGTGTTGCCGCCCTCCGGTTCCGGCTTGATGCGCAAAAACGCGGTGGCCGCGTAGGTCTGCTCGATGGTCGGAAGGAACTTGTCCTCGGGCCGGGCCGTATCCCGTTCCTGCTGCTTCCGGATCAGGGCCATGGGAACCCCGAGCCCCGGATTCACATTGTATGTCTCAAGCCCCCCCACCTCGTATTCATAGGCCAGTTTGAATCCGGCGAACTCCTCGGGGTTCCAGGACAACTCGGAGTGTCGCCGGTCGAGTTCGATCTGCCCGACCAGGAGCCTGAGCTTGCGGCCGTGTTCATACCGCAGGCCGCTTTCCCTGGCGTACAGAAGATATCTGGCCAGGGAGGTGTTGTAGAATTGGGCGGCCAGGCGCGAATACGGGTGGTACAGATTGCCTTGCGGGTTGTCTTTGAGGTTCAGGAGGTACAGGTAGGCATAGAGGGCGCAGGAAAGATGCCTGACGGCGGCGTCTTCCGGGACGGCCTTGTTCCGTTCGGCCTCCAGGCGGCAGATCTCCATGAGCGCAAAAAGCGTATCCCCGGAGGGGTCGTCGCGGTATTGCGCGTCGAGCATGGTGATGAGTCCGAGGGGGTCGCTTTTCCAATAGTCTTCCAGATCCCGCTGCTTGAGGAAGGCGATGGTGCGTTCGCTGGGCCTGCTGGAAGAAAGCGCACTGCGGTCAAACGACTCCATCCGCTTGCCGGGGTCCACCCGTTTGACCGTAATGCCTGCGCACCCTGCGGCCAGGGCGGCGACAAGCACCATGGCAAGGAAGGCCCCCATATGCCGGGACACGGCATCGCTGCGGAGGCTCCGTGCGAGATGAACGCAAACCGATTGCATATCCATGTTCCCCCGCTTTTGCTCCTTCTCGTTGCCGATCCTTTAACACACCAGTCTTTCCCGGAAAAGGGGTTTACATCACGTTTCCGTCCAGTATCTTTGCCGCCCGCAGTTCCTGCAGGAGCTCGTCCTCGGTGAAGGGTTTCTTGATAAAGCACTTGGCCCTGTTTTTATACAGGGAAATGTTGATGTTATCCAAATCGGCATGGGCCGAGACCATGACCAGGTTGAATCGCTGCCTCTCCGGGATGCGGCTCTTTTCCTCGGCCTCATGGAACAGCTCCACGATGTCATGGCCTTTGAATCCCGGCATCTCGATGTCCATGAACACCGTATGAAACGGTTCCCGCCGAAGATGCTGGGTGAACAGCTTCAAGGCCTCGGCAGTGCTGGTGGCGGAAAAGCACCGGGCATACCGGGCCAGGTAGAATGTCAGGATATGGCACATGGCCAGGTCGTCGTCGACAATCAGAAACTTCATGGCCCCTCCTTTCTCGATGGCTCCGGCTCCCTCGCAAACCGACCTCATCCCGGCCGGTATTCGATCTTCACCTGCCCCCGGGCCTGGCACAATTTTTCCAGGGAGACCCGGGCGCCCGCCATGTCCATTTCCCGCGCCGCAGTTTCCAGGTCAAGGCTTAAGGCCGACAGGCCGGACAGGCCGTAGGTGGCGGCCGTCCCCTTGATCGTATGCCCGATGCGGCGCAGGCCGTCCCAGTCCCGAGCCCCGAACCTGGCCCGGGCCTCGTCCAACTGCCTGTCCACTGACTGAAAGAACACGGGCAGCAGGGGCTTGAGCACCTCGGGAACATGCTCCACGAGCCCCGGCCCGGCCTCGGCCGGGGGGACGGGCGGCCTTTCGCCCGGCGCGTCTGGCGCGCCCGGCACGTCGGCCGCGCCCGGCACGTCGGTCGCGTCGGGCAAAACCGGGACGGCCTTAAGCCCGAGCTCCGCAAAAAGGTCGCGCCGCGTCAGCGGTTTGGCTAAAAATCCGTCGCACCCGGCAGCCAGGCATCTAGCCCGGAACTCGGGCAGGGCGTGGGCCGTCAAGGCCTGGATGCGCGACCGCGGGCGGCCCGTCTCGCGCTCCAGGGCCCGGATCGCCCGGGTGGCCTCAAGGCCGCCCATCCCGGGCATCTCGATATCCATGAGCACCACATCGAAGGGTTGCGCCCGAAACAGGGCCACGGCCTCCTCGCCCGTTGCGGCAAAGGCCAGCGCCACGGGGGCGTCCTGCAGATACAGGCGCAACACTTCCTGGTTTGCAGCCACATCCTCGGCCACCAGAACCCGCACGGGCATATGGCTGGTCAACGGCGCCCGGGGGTCGGCCGGGCTGGCTGCGGCCTCGGCTGGCGGCGGGCAGCAGGGCAGGGGCAGCTCGACAAAAAAGGTCGTACCACGGCCCTCCTCGCTCTCAAGCCAGATCTTCCCGTCCATGGCCTGCACCAGCCTTTGCGAAATGGTCAGCCCGAGCCCCGAGCCGCCGTACCGGGTGTGAACCGTGGGATCGGCCTGGGTGAACTTGTCGAAAACCGCCTGCTGCCTGTCCTTGGCGATGCCCTCGCCCGTGTCCGTAACGCGAAACAGCACGCGGCCTGCGTCCTGGGCATCGGCCGACACGCTGATGCAGACGTCTCCGGAGGGGGTGAATTTGACCGCGTTGGAGGCCAGGTTCACGAGAATCTGTTTGATCCTGATAACATCTCCCCGCCGCCAGCCCCACACCCCGGGGTCGAGCCGCACCTCGAAGACCAGGCCTTTTTTCTCGGCCGCCGGACGGACGATGGCGGCCACATCGCGCAGCATGTCGCCCAGCGCAAACGGCTCCAGATCAATGTCCAGTTTTCCCGACTCAATCTTGGAGAAATCGAGAATATCGCTGATGAGTTCCAGCAGTTGCCCGCCGGAGGCGGCCAGGTTGGAGACGTACCGCTTTTGGCGGGGGGCCAGGTCCGTTTCTCCGAGCAGCTCGGTCATGCCCAGGACGGTGTTTAAGGGCGTGCGAATCTCGTGGCTCATGTTGGCCAGAAAATCCGACTTGGCCCGGCTGGCCTCCTCTGCCTGCTCCTTGGCCGCAAGCAGCACTGTTTGGGCCTCGACACGATCCGTCACGTCGTTGATCATCCCTTCGAGATAGGCTGTGCTGCCGTCCGCCGCCGCCACCCCGGTGCCATGATCCTCCATCCAGCGCCACTGCCCGTCCTTGCGCCGGATGCGATATTCCAGCCGGTAGGGCGTGTTGGACGCCACCGCCTGGGCGGCCTGGGTGCGCACGCCCGCCACGTCGTCGGGATGTAGAAGGTCCAGGAAGCAGACAAAGCCTTCCAGGAAATCCTCCGCAGGATATCCCGTCAGGCGTCGCGCATACCCGTTGAGATAGAGCATGGTGAACTGGTCGTCGTTTTTCACGAGGTACACCATGCCGGGCATGCTCTCGGCCAGGGCCCGGAACTTTTCCTCGCTGCTGCGCAGGGAGTCGGTGGCCTCCTCCCGCTGGCGTATCTCCAGGGTGAGCCGCTCGTTGGCGCGCCGCAGGTTGCCCGTTCGCTCCGACACCCGGGCCTCCAACGTGAGTGCGGCGTTTTCCAGGGCCCGGATGTGCATGGCCCGCTCCAGGACGAGTTGGCCCAGTTCCTCCAGGTGGCTTTCCAGCCGCCCCAAAAGCCCCCGGAAGGCGTCGCTCAACCGGCCGACCTCGTCGGTTCGCCCTTCCGAAAGCATGGCCAGGGTCTCGTGGCCGCGCTGATCCAGCACGAACTCCCGCTCGGGCAGCCCTGTGATCAGTTCCATAAGCTTGAGGACGGGCCGGGTGAACCGCCGCAGGAAGTACAGCAGGGTGGCGATGCTCAACAGAGCCGCCACCAGGATGATCTCCAGAAGCTCCCGGGTCAGGCCGGTGGCGGCGGCAGACAGATCCTCCTCCTTGAGGCTGTAGCAGATGTACCAGTCAAAGGGCTTGAAATATTGGGCAAAAACGATTTCCTGGCTTGGCGGCTCATGATTTCCGGGGGGCGGCCAGGCAAAGGAAAACGGGACGCCGGGGGTTTGCGCGGCCGCCTTCAGGCGGGGTATGAGGCTCGCGGCCAGGGAACTGTCCAGCGGCCCCCGGGGAAGCGAGGGATGCATGAGGATTTCCCCGTCGCCGCGCACCAGAAAAAGAGAGCCCGAGCCCGGAAGGTCTGTCTCCTGCATGGTCCGGGTCACATCCCTGAGAATGGCCTCGCGTTTGGAGGCCACGATATCCTCCAGGCTGTCGATGGGTTCGGTCCTGGCGATAACCCATCCCCAGGCCGGGAAGGCGGAAGAGATGGCCAATTGCTTGCGCGTGGGCCCGCCGGGGGAGGTCGGCCAGGAAATGACCGCATAATTCTCACGGGCGTTGTCCAGCCGCTCGATCATGCTGGCAAAGGCATCCCCGCCACGGATGTTGCGAAATCCCGTCAGCGGCTTGCCGATCATGGCCCGGTCGGCCTGGGACAAACTGACCGCGTCCTTGTCGAAGACGATGACATCCCGCTGGGGCGTTCTGTGGCTGTCGATCCACTCCAAGGCCTGACGCTTGGCGTGCTCCTCGGTGATCCTGCCTTCCTGGGACATGCGCGACAGGACGTCGAGGCGGGCCAGGACCGTGGCGTTCTCCTGTTGCAGGAGTTCCCGGCGCTTGACGATGAACTCCACCTCGAAATCCACAAGCTGGCTGTATTGATTCTGAATGTTCTGGGCGACCAGACGCAGGATATTGACGGCTGAATTTTTTTGCGTCGCATAGCTGGTCTCGACGATGCTCCTCCAGGATGTGGCGGCGATCCCCGTCGCCATGACCGCGATGGTGGCGATGATCACAAAGATGATTTTCGCCGAGAATTTATGGAACATGGTTTGCGCTGTGCCTTTGACCGTCTATTTTCCAGCCGAATCCGGCTGTTCGCGATAGTCCTCAATGACGCTCAGCGTTTCCTGGGCGTCGCTTATGATGTCCACGGGAAGGTGGAATCCGATGCGCTTGGCCACCGCGATGTTGACCCGCACGTCCTGGGGGTCGAGCAGGATTTGGCTGATGTCCCGTGGCCGCTCGCCCCGCAGTATCCGGGCCATGGTCTCGGCGTAGAAATCCCCGGCATAGCGAAAGTCCGGCTGGGCCATGCTCATCATGGCCCCGGCATTGACCTCGTAGAGGGTTCCCATGGCGAAGGTGGGAATGTTGCGGGCGAAAAGCGGCTCCAGGAGTCGGCCGATGCTTTTCATGTTCAGGCCGCGATGGATGGTCAGGTAGACGGCGTCCACCTTGGCGGCCAACTCCTCATGGCAGGCCAGGACGGCCCCCTCGGCCTCCGCCTGGGTCACGCCGGAAAACGGCGCCTCGCAGGTCACCAGTTCGAAACCGAGTTCCCGGGCCACAGGCCCGATCTGGTCCATGCCCGCATAGCTGATCCCTTCCCGGGAATTCTCATAGACCACGCCCAGCCTTTTGAACCCCACGATCCTGTGGAACAGCCGGACCTGCCGGGCGTACCGGGTGGGATCGACCCGGGCATGCACATGGTCGTGTCCGGAATCCTCGGCGCTTTGGACAATCCCCGAAAACAGGGCGTTTGACGTCGAGCAGACCAGCACCGGGATATCGTGTTCGTCCGTGGCCAGATCCTGCCCGGCCCAGGTTCCCAGGGCCAGGACCAGATCCAGGTCACGCCGGGTCGTGGCCCGGTTCATGAAATCGGCCCGCCGGGCCTGGCGCAGATCGTCTTTCCACTGCGCCGTCCAGAAGGCGTCCGCCACGAACTCCAGATAGTCGCTGTCCGCCCGGGTCAGACAGGTCCAGACCGATTCGGAATCCCTGGCCGTGGCCAGGCATTCCCCGATGGACGGCTTGATCCATCCCAGTTCAGCCAAACGCCCCACCAGGGCCTTGGTGACAGGGGCATAGTCGTTGTATTCGCCGCCCTGGTAAAAACCGATGCGCCACTTTCCCTCGCCGTTTTTATGTACCGGCTGATAATTCTGCTGGGCAAAGGCGAACGGCGGCAATGCCAGACACAGCACAAAGAGAGAAAAGACGGGCGAAATCCTGCACAATTTCATTTCTGCTTCTCCATGCATTCCGAAGGACCGGCAACATTCATCCAACATCGTCACGTTCATTGCCTCTGATACGCCAAGAATGCCGCAAGGCATAGCCTACGAAGAAAAAAGAAGCAGAAAAGAACTCCAGCGCCCATCTGGCTGGTGTCTTTCCTGGCGATACGGGATTTGATGTCTCGCCGACGCATACGCGCCGTACAAAATCGAAGAAGGATCGCAAACAAAGAAGACGCGTCCGCCTTGGCGAACGAATCGACGCGGAAGAACATACCCGCGCGGCCGATGCGGCCGCCGCTACGGCATATGAAAAAAACTCAGGCTGCCTGGCGTTTGACCGAGGCCACGAGCGTGGGCACGTCGAGGATCAGCGACATGGACCCGTCGCCGTTGATGGTGGCCCCGGAGATGCCCTCCACGCTGCCGATGTAGTTGCCCAGGCTCTTGATCACCGTCTGCTGCTGTCCCACCACCTCGTCCACGGCCAATCCGGCCCGCTCCCCTTCGTGCCGGGTGACCACCACCTGTTCGATGGCCGGGGCGTCGCCCGGCAGCCCGAACACCTCCCGCAGCCGGATGTAGGGCACGATCTCCCCGCGCAGATGGATGGTCCGGTTGCGTCCCGACAGGCTTGCCGTCTGCCGCGACAGCTCCACGCATTCCTCCACCAGGGACAGGGGGATGATGTAGTGCTCCCCGCCGGATCTGACCTGCAATCCGTCGATGATGGCCAGGGTCAGCGGCAGCTTGATGATGATGCGGCTGCCCGCGCCCGGATCGCTTTGGATGTCGATCTTGCCGCGCAGGGAATCGATGCCCCGCTTGACCACGTCCATGCCCACGCCCCGGCCGGAGACGTTGGTCACCTTTTCGGCCGTGGAGAAGCCGGGCAGAAAGATCAGATTAAAGATCTCGGCGTCGGTCATCCGGGCATCGGAGGGAATCAAGCCCTTTTCCACGGCCTTGGCCCGGATCTTCTCCGGATTCATGCCCCGGCCGTCGTCAATGATGTGGATGAGCACCTCCCCGCCCGCATGCTCGGCGGACAGGGTGATCTTCCCCACGGGCGGCTTGCCGCACTCCATGCGTTCCCGGGGCGGTTCGATGCCGTGGTCGATGCTGTTGCGCAACAGATGCACCAGGGGATCGCCGAGCTGCTCGATGACCGTCTTGTCCAACTCCGTCTCGCCGCCCTCGGTGACCAGCTCGATCTGCTTCTGCATGTCCGAGGACAGATCGCGCACCAGCCGCCGGAAGCGGCTGAAGGTGGTGCCGATGGGCAGCATGCGGATACCCAGGGTGTTGTCCCGCAGTTCGTTGGAGAGCCGCTCGATCTCCTCGGCCACGCCGGTCAAGGCCGGATGGCGGATGTCCCCGGCCAGTTGGCTCAGGCGGGCCTGGGCGATGACCAGCTCCCCCACCAGGTTGACCAGTTCGTCGAGCTTGACGGCGTCCACCCGCAGGCTGTGGACCGCCTCCTTGGGGGCCGCCTTGCGCACGGCCTTGGCGGCCTCGGGGGCCACGGGCTCCTCGGGGGGCACGGGGGCCACGGGAATTGACGCGCCGCTCTCCCGGGAGACGGCCGGGGCCGCCGTCGGCGCAGCCTGCGACGCCCCAGGGCCGTCCGGGGCCGGTTCGGCCAAGACCTCGGGCGCATCCCCGGCGGCCGTCGCGGCAGGGGCCTGCCAGGCGTCGGAAAGCTCCCATTCCTCGACGGCCTCTATCGTGGCCTCGGAACTGTCGTCGAGGAAAAGAAATACGTCCCGCAGGGCGTTCTCGCCCTTGTCCGTGGTCACCAGGACGGTGAACCGGGCCGGGCAGACGGCAGGGTCGAAATCGGGGAGCAGGGGGGCCTCGGCCAGATCCGCCTCCACCCGGCACTCCCCCAGGCCCCGCAGTTCGTCCAGGATGGCCAGGACGCCCTCCGTCCGCCTGGGGGCGAAGCGGATGCGGAACGTGGCGGCGGCCGGGGCGGTCGGCGCCTCGGGCGCGACAACGCCCGGGGCGGCCGGGGCGGCCGTCTGCGACCCGGTAAGATTGGTGGTGCGCAACAGATCGCGAAAGGCCTGCAAAAGGGCCTCGTCCTTTTCGGCGGCCGGGTCCGCGCCCTCGGCCAGCATGGCCGCAAACCGGTCCCTGGCCGAAAACGCCAGGTCCATAAGGGCCTTGTCCACATCCCGCCAGCCGCCGCGCACATGGTCGAACACCGATTCCACGGCATGGGCCAGGGCCACGGCGTCGTCCACGCCGAACATGTCGCAGGCCCCCTTGAGGGTATGCACCCCCCGGAAGATGCGATTGATCAGTTCCGCGTCGTGCGGGGCCTTCTCCAATTCGAGAAGCGCGGTGTCGAGTTCGGCCAGGGTTTCCCCCACCTCTTCCATGAACAGGTCTCGCATTCCGTTTTCCAGGGCCATCCGCGTTCCTCCGGGGGAGTTTCTCCCCCTTTTCCAGGCTTTCCCGACCGCTTCTCAGGCAACGCCAAAAAGATCGCCGCCCACACCTGCCTCGGCCAGGGCCCTGAGCGTAAATCCGGCCCGGGCGGCCTGGGCGGCGACCCCGGCGGGAACCCCGTCCGCATGGGACAGGGAGAGGCCCCGGGCGGCGAAGGTCCGGGCCGCGCTGACCAGGGCCAAAAGGCCGTCCAGGCCGGGTTCGGCCTGGGGGGGGAAATCCAGCCTGACCGCAAGCCCCCGGGACAGGCAGATCGTCAGGGCCTGGGCCAGGTCCGCCCCGGTCAGTTCGACGGCCCCGGCCGCGCCGACCGCGTCTGGGGCGACGGCCAGCCGGGTGTGGTCCGGCGCACGGGAAAGCCGCAACGCGCCGACGCGCTCCCCGGGGTCGGCCGTCTCAGCGGAGGCCGCCGCCTCAGCCGCCGGGACATGGAACGCGGTCGGCGGCGCGGCATCCGGGGGCGCGGCAGCGGCCGGGGGCGCGGCAGCGGCCGGGGCCTCCCCGGCCAAAAGGGAGGCCACGTCCACGGGGGTGATGCGGCGTTCGTCCAGGGCAAAGAGGTAGCTGACCACATCGGGTTCGACGATGGTGGAAAAAAGGACGTACAGGGGGATGCTGTTGGTCGGCGGGGCGTCCAGGTCGCCCACGGCGGCCAGATCCATGCGGCAGTCCAGGATCAGCCCGCTGGCCTCCATGGCCGAAAAGATGTCCAGGGGGGTCTTTTTCCGGGCATGCACGTCGTGGATGAGGTCGTATTCCACGAGATAGAGCATCCGGCCGCCCCTGACGGCCTGATCCAGGCTCAGGCGATCCTCGGTGAAAAGCACCCGGCCGCCCGGCAGGGCGATGTCCACGGTCCTGGCCAGATCGTCCTTTTTCTCCTCGGGCAGATGCTCCACGGCCAGGTCCGACAGCATGGCCAAAAGCCCGGAGATGTCCTCGGCGTCGCCCGCCGGGCCCATCTCCACCAGGCTGCGCAGACGGTCGAAACCGCCAAGCAGGATGCTTATGACCCGGGTGTCCGGGGCGATCTCGCGGCTGCGGATCATGTGCAGCACGTTTTCCAGCTTGTGCCCGAGATCCCGGGTGTTTTGCAGATTGAGGAACCCGGCCCCGCCCTTGATGGAATGGGCGGCCCGGAAGACCTTGTTCACCAGTTCTTCGTCGATGTCCGCCCCGTCCCGCTCCATGTCCATGAGGCAGGATTCGATGTCTCCCAGGTGTTCGCGGGTATCCTCCACGAACATGGCCATGATTTCGTCGTCCATGCTCTCCATGCCTGTCTCCCGGGCGTCGTCAGCCTTCCAGAATGAAATGTTTGTCCAGGCGCATGGTCCGCAAAAGCCCCAGGATGTCGGGGCAGGCGTGGGCGATGCGCAGTTTGCCCCCGGCCTTGCCCAGGGTGTTGTGGGTGGCGATGAGCAGCCCCAGCCCCACGGAGTCGATCATCGCCACCCCGGACAGGTCCACGGTCAGGGACGCGGTCCCGGGCGCCAGGGCCTCCTTCCACTGCACGCGAAACCCCTCCACGGTGGAGGCCACGATATCCCGGCCCGGACGCAGCACCACGGCGGCGGGCCCGTTTCCCATGTCGTTCATTTCGTCTTCCCCGCTTCGTCTGGACACCGGGGCGTCCCGCAGGACTCCCCGCCCCTTTTTTTGACCAACCTGACCACGTTCCCGGCCGCGTTGTATTCCATCACGTCCGCATAGGCCTCCATGATGCAGACCCCCCGGCCGCTCTCCGCGTCGAGGGGGGGGATGCGGCCGCATCTGGCCCTCCAGTCGAACCCCGGCCCGGTGTCGGACACGGTGCATTCCACCGTATCGCCCACGAAACGCACCGTACAGGACACCTCGTGCCCCCCGCCGCCCGGGCCGCCATGCAGCACGGCGTTGATCAGGGCCTCGCGCACGATGAGCTTGATGTCGAAAAGCGGCCAGGCGCCGTCCTGGGACACGAACGCTTCGATCTCGGCCACGGCTCGGTCGATGTTGCGCGGCTTGGCCGTGAAAACCACATGCAGGCCGCCCTGGTCGATATGCGATGCGTACGCCACGCCCCCCTCCTTGTTGCCTTGCCCCGCCGCGCTCTCCGCGTCGGCCATCCCGATCCGGCCCAGGCCATTCCGTGCGTCGCCCGCCTCCCGCATCCTAAACTTCAAATCCCAAGAGCACCATGTCGTCGTCAGGCATACGCCCTGCGCCATTGAGCCGCCGGGAGGCCTCCAAAACGGCCGCCGACATGGGCAGGTTCCGGGTCTCCTGGCAGGCCAGGGCCAGGGCCTCGATCCCCCGATCCCGGGGGCGGGCCTCCCCCCTGAATCGCTCCACCAGACCGTCGGTGTACAAAAAAATCCGATCCCCGGCTTCGACCTTGCGCTCCAGGATGCCGAGCTGGACATGGTCGAACACCCCCAGGATGTCGCCCTCCACGTCAAGCAGGCTGGTCTGCCCGGCGGCTGTGACCAGGATGGGCGGCGGATGCCCGGCGTTGACCAGGGTCAACTTGCCCCGGGTGCGGTTGAGGGCGGCCAGCGCCGCCGTCAGATGCTTGCCGTCCTTTAAAAGGCCGGTGAGCACGGCGTTGATGTTTTTCAGGGTTTCCTGCGGGGTGTACAGGGGCCCGGAATTCTGGCGCAACAGGGCCTTGAGCGAGGAGGTGACGAAGGAGGCCCCCAGGTCATGGCCGGAGATGTCGGCCACGAAATAGCCCATGGCCCGCTCGGTCAGGGGAAACACGTCGTAGAAGTCGCCGCCCGCCTCCAGGACCGGCACGTAGCGCACCGCGAACCGGGCCTCGGGAATCTCCCCGGGATCGGCCAGGATGGCCTGCTGGGCCTCGCGGATCTGGGACAGCTTGTCCGTCTGCTCCTTGAGCATGGCCGCATGGCCCCGCCGCAGGCGGATGTGCAGCTTGACCCGGGCCAGCACCTCCTCCTTGGCGAAGGGCTTGGCGATGTAGTCCACCGCCCCCATCTTGAGCCCCCGCACCTTGTTGTCCACGTCGCCCAGGCCCGAAATGAAGATGATGGGCGTCTCCGCCACAGCCGGATCGGCCAGGAGCCGCTCGCAGGTGGTGAAGCCGTCCTCGCCGGGCATGACGATATCCAAAATGATCAGATCCGGACGGACCTTCGAGGCCAAGGCCCGGGCCTCGGGGCCGGATGCGGCGCGCCAGGTCTCGAAACCGGCGTCTCGCAGCATCCATTCCAGGGTCATGATATTGACCACCTCGTCGTCCACGATGAGGATGGAAGGCGTTTCGTTCATGTGGCGGCGCGAATTGCGTCGGCCGGGCGGCCCGACCGGCGTCGGTTAGAGTCTGGTTTGATCTGTTGATGATCCGGCCGCATGACCCTAGCATCCCCGCCGGGCATTCTCCACTCAAAAAAACCGCCGTCCGCCCTGCGCCAGACATTGCGGACGACGGCAAATCCCAGTATGGTCGCCTCCCCCGAGGACATTGCGCCGAACACGAACGCGCCGGGAGAAACCCCGTGGCGGCCTTCCCCAGCCGCCTCCCCGAAAGGTGAGCCACCCCATGGACTATAAAGCCAAAATCAAGGAACTCTTGCGCACCAAAAGGCAGGAGTTGTCCGTTTTGGCCATCTGGGTGGTGAGCCTTCTGCCCGGGCTGATCGTCTCCATCCGCAAGGGCGACCCCCTCTACGCCTCCCTGCTGGTCATAGTCATCCAATTTCTGGCCTCGTTTGGGTCCATCACCCTGTTCGGGGTCATCGCCCAACTGGTGTGCTACAAATACATCGAGTCCGTGGAGGTCCACGACCGGATGATGGACGGCCTGTTCTACGGCTTCCACGCCGGAATCGTGATCTGGATTCTCTATGCCTTCTTCCACATCCTTTTCGGACGCAAGATCATCGGCGACGTCAACGAACTGGTGGCCTTTTTCGGGGTCGCCTGCATCGCCAGCTGCGTCATCGGCATCCTGTGCGGCTTCCTGTTCGGGAAATACCGCGACCGCAAAAACACCATCATCTAGCTCCGCGCCCCGCCCCCTGCCGTTTCAAGAAAAATCACGCGCGCGCCGCGTTTTCCCGGCTGTCCCTTTGCGCGCCCATGCCGCACCTTCGTACCGCACAAACGACACGCGTCTTTGTGCCGGGCCGACACCGTGGGCCGACGCCCTACGTCCCTGGAAGGAGGGGGGAACGGGATCAGGCAGGCGCGGTCCTTGCCGTCGCCCTCCCAAGGCCCGGCGGCCGGGGAAAATGGTCCCTGCGGAGGCGACGGGAAAGGGCGGGCTTCGCTGTTTTTATGAAGAATCAGGCAAACTTGGCTTCGTCGGGCATAAACACGGACAAGACGGCCTCCACCTGGCGGTCCACCTTGTCCACGGCCTGGCCCAGGGCGCTGACGGGCACGCCCAGGACGGCAAAGGCATCGGGAGAAAGGGGCGGCACGTAATATTCCCCGCTCGACCCCAGGCGCAGGGCGTTGACCACCACGTCGGCCACATGGACGATGGCCGTGTCCGGGGTCCAGCCCCGGCGTCCCGGCCCGTGATGATGCCCCACGGCCAGGGCCAGGGTCTCGGGAAAGCGCCATTCGGCCAAAAGGGCCTGACCCAGGGCGGCATGGTCGAAACCGAAGACCCGCACCTCGGCCGGGCGTAGCAGATTTTTTTCCCGCCGGGCCAGGGCCAGGGCTTGGCCGGAAAATTCCGGCAGATTGCGGTACATGACCAGCCGCCCCACGTCGTGCAAAAGCCCGGCCACAAACAGGCGCTCCCCGCTGTCCGGGGCGCAGGCGGCGCATCCGGCCAGGGCCGAGGCCGCCAGACCGCAGGCCACGCTATGCTTCCACACGGATTTGACGTCCGTGAGTCCCGGGGGCAGATCGCGGAACAGCGAGACCACGGAGATGCCCAGGGCCAGGGTGGTGAGCTGGCGGCTGCCCACGATGGTCACGGCCCGGGAAAGGGTGTCCACCTTGGTGGGGAAGCCGTAGAAGGCGCTGTTGACCAGACGCAAAAGCCTCGCCGACAGGCTTTGGTCCATGCCGATGACCCGGGCGGCCTCCTGGGCCGTGCTCACGGGATTGTTCAAAACCTCGCAGATGCGGGCGAACACGTCGGGCAGCGACACCAGGGACGGATCGGCGGCGATGACGTCCTGGATGGAAGGCGGCGTCCGCCGGGCCTGGGCGTCCTGCGGATCGGCCACGGCTGGCGGGCGCGGCGGCGGATCGGGGAAGGCGGTCTTTTGGCGCACCATGGCCCGGGCCACCCGGGGCACGCACAATTTGGCGAGTTCGGCCAGGGCCGGTTGCCGCCCTCCGGCCAGGGCGAAGCGGGAGCGGACATGGTCCCGGGCGGCCTCCAGGACCAGCGGGTCCATGGGCGGCTCGGCGGGCGGCTCGGCGGCCGCAGGCTCCTCAGCCGCCCCTTCGACCGACACCGAGACCACGTGGTGGGTGGTGAAGAACGCGGCATGCCTGCCGGTGACCACCGTCCCCCGGGCGGCCACCAGGGCCCCGTCCGGACGTCGGACATCCTCGGCCAGCACCATGCCTGGCGTGAGTTTTTCAATGGGAATTTGTCTGGACATGGGCTCGGACGCGAAGCCTCCCTTTTCCCGGCCAGGAACCGACCCGACCGTCTGCCTTCGCCTTCCAATCTTGTGGTATGGGATGGCCGGGACGGCCTGTCAAGAGCCTTGTCGGCTGCGGGCAGGGTTAGAGACGGGGCCGGGGCGGGGCATGGCGGCCATTTAAACCGTCGCCGCCCACGAAATGCTGTTTCGGGCAGACGCATACAAAATCCGCATCCCGTGATATGCACCATTTGATTTCATGGCATGACCAATGTTACGGTGCGCTCACCAGGTCATGCGTATACAAAAATGCGTACCAAACCTGTTGCAATGACACTCTTCCGGCAACCTGCAGGTGTCAATTGCACGGCATCGGAAGGGACGACGGATCACTTGACAGGGGCATGGAGTTTTTTCATGCTGCCTGGCATCGTCTCCCGCAAGGCCTTCCGGCAACCCCTCCCGTGGGGCGTCCCCGCGCCGGGGCTGTTTTGGATTTTCCGTCATCCCGTTTCCGTACGACGCCCCTGCGGCGTCCAGCCGCCTGGAGGCGTCTTGGGCAACATCCTCATCATCGACGACGATCTCGACATCCGCGACGCCCTGACCCGGGTGGTCACCCGCCTGGGGCATGAGGCCAGGACGGCCGCCACCCTGGACGAGGGCTGCCGTCTGGCCCGGGCCGGGGATGTGGATGTGGTGTTCCTGGACGTACGCATGCCCGACGGCAACGGCCTGGACGCCATCGCGGACATCCGGAAATCCGCCTCGGCCCCGGAGGTCATCGTCATCACCGGCTGGGGCGAGGCCGACGGCGCCGAGCTGGCCATGCGCCAGGGAGCCTGGGACTACATTGAAAAGCCCCCCTCGGTGCGCACCATGACCGCGCCGCTTTTGCGGGCCATGGAATACCGCCAGGGCGGGGGGACGCTCCCGGCCGCGACGTTCCGCTTCGACGGCATCACCGGGAAAAGCGCCCGTCGCGCCGCCTGCCTGGAATTGGCGGCCAAGGCCGCCGTGGGCGAGGTCAACGTGCTGTTGACCGGCCAGACCGGAACGGGCAAGGAGCTGTTCGCCCGGGCCATCCACGCCAACTCCCCCCGGACGGACCAGCCCTTTGTGGTCGTGGATTGCGCCGCCCTGCCCGCGACCATCGTGGAGAGCGTGCTCTTCGGCAATGAAAAGGGAGCCTACACCGGCGCGGACACCCGGCGCGACGGGTTGATCCTCCAGGCCCACGGCGGCACCCTGTTTCTGGACGAGGTCGGCGAACTGCCGCTCTCGGCCCAAAAGGCCTTTTTACGGGTGCTCCAGGAGCGACGGTTTCGCCCGGTGGGGGGACGCGAGGAAAAAAACTGCGACTTCCGGCTGGTGGCGGCCACGAACCAGGATCTCGAGGCCATGTCCCGCCAGGGGCTCTTCCGCCAGGATCTGCTGTTCCGGCTCCAGGGCATCGGCATCGACCTGCCGCCGCTTCGGGACAACGTGGACGACGTGCCGCTTTTTGCCGGTCATTTCCTGGACCAGGCCCGTCTGCGCCGGGGCCTGCCCGAAAAAATCCTCTCCGACGAATTCCTGGCCGCCCTAAGCGCCTACCCCTGGCCCGGCAACATCCGCGAGGTGTGCAACACCATGGAGGGGGTTCTGGCCCTGGCCCGGGACGACCAGGTGCTGCACCCCGTCCATCTGCCCCTGCATATCCGGGTGCACGCCGTGCGTTCCAAGGTGGAGGAATCCGAGGCCGCGCGCCAGGTCGGCAATGGCGCCCGCCCCGCTGCGCCCTTTGCCGCATCCGGGGGCGGCGCGGTCGCCCCCCCGGCCGCCGCCCCGGAGTCGGGACAGGCCCTGCCGGGTGATCCGACGGCCCCCCTGCCGCCCATCAAGGACTTTCGCGACCAGCACGAGGCCGACTATCTGCGCCTGCTTTTGACCCGCCATGCCGGGAACATGCGCAAAATCCTGTCCGTTTCCGGCCTTTCCCGGTCCCGTCTGTACGCCCTGCTCAAAAAACACGGCCTGTCTCCGGAACGCCTGTGATCACGCCCTGCTAAAGAACGCCCCTGCGGACGCCGATAGGAAAGACATGTCCGGCAAAGGCCGTTCCCGGCCGGTCGGCGGAGGTCGACGTGCGTTCACTCCTGGTGGCAGGCATCCTCATCATCGCTGTGTTCGCCTATCTGGCGGCGTCCTCGCGGCTCGACGCCCCGGCGGCCCAACACCCGGGCGTGACCAGGTATGAGGCTATGGCGGAATACGTCCGGTCCCTGGAGGCGGCGCGGCGCAACCTCCTGGTCTCGGCCAAGCTCAAGTCCGCAGGCTCCTCTTCCCGAAAGGTCTCCTCGTCGCGCGGCGGGCGCGGGGCCTACGCCCGGGGGTATCGGGACGGCTTTGACGAAGGCTACGCCACAGGCGCCTTCCTCTCGGCCTCGACCCGCCCCAACCCTCTTTTCTTCCCCATTCCCACCTTGCAGTAAGGCGCCCCCGCCCAGACGGACGGACGCGCCGGGACAGACCGGCGCGGGACAGGCGGCCGGACATGGCCTTTTGCCCCTCTCCCTGGAAACGAAAAAACGCCCCCCTCGCGTCGGCGGGGGAGGCGTTGCTGGTCCGATCCGGGCGGACGACGGGGTCGGCCGGGGTTTGGAGCCCGTCAGGAGGCGGGGCGTTGCGCGACGAGCTTGTCGGCCACGGCCAAAACGGCCATGACGTAGAGATTGCTGTGGTTGTAGCTGTAGATGGCGGCCCGGCGTTCTTCCTCGCTCTGGCCTTCCCGCCAGCCGTGGCCGCGCAGGTAGTTGGCCACGCTGTGGATGGCGTCGGCCTCGGCGAAAAGGTCCACGCTGCCGTCGTTGTCGGCATCCACCCCGAATTTCAGGGCGTTGGAGGGCATGAACTGGCAGATGCCGATGGCCCCGTAGATGGACCCCGGGATGGCCAGGGGGGAGATCTTCTTGGCTGCGGCATAGGCCAAAAGGGCCTTGAGTTCCGCGTAGGCCCAGTCCCCCTTGTCCTTGGCGGCCTGGGCGGCGAAGGCCGTGCGGTCGGGAGAATTCTTCAGGTTTTTCAGGCGGGGGCGCACCAGCTCGAAATCGCTGCACAGGGCCATGCTGGCCAGCACCCCAAAGGCCTCCCGGTCCCCCAGATAGCTGCCAAGCTTGGTCTCCACCAAAAGGATGGCCGCCACCACCTCGGCCGGCACCCCGTAGGCCCTTTCCGCCGAAACGAAGAGGGCCCGGTTCTCGGCCATGTAGCGCCCGGCCTTGCTGATCGTCCAGGGATCGAGAAACCGGCGGTAGTTGCTTTTTTCCAGGCTGCGACGGGTCACGGTCACCGGCTCGAAGCGGTTTTTGACCATGGAGTCGACCTTTTTGGCCATGATGGAGGGGTCGAAGACCACGCCGGGCGAGGCGAACAGGGCGCCTGTCGCCGCACGGTCCACGCCGTCCGCCGCAAGCCGGGCCAGCAGGGGCTCCCACACGGTTTCCGGTCCGGCGAGGCTCACCTGGGCCACGACGGACAAAAGCAAAACCGCAGCGAAAAGACTCGCCGCGATCCGGCCAGCCGGGGAACCGGCGCGAACCCGCCGGGAAGAAACGTCCGGTGTCGTGCTCATGATCTATTCCTATTATGCCTTGATGGCCGCTCTGTCCATGGTGCGGATCGAGGCTTCCCCGGACGTCGCCTGGTCCCAAAAGGGCGTGAGTTCGCGGCGCAGGGCCGCAACGGCCTCCCGGGCCCCGGCCTGCGATCCGCCGACGGCCTGTTCCTCAACCTGCCTGGCCAGCCCGGCCAGCTCCTCAAGCCCCAGATTGCGCAGCATGCCCTTCACGGCATGGGCCGCATCGGCCAAGGGAACCGGGTCATCCCCGGCCAGAGCCCGTTGCAGGTCGTCCACGGCCTGGGCCAGGGCCACCCGCCCAAGGCTCACGATCTCCTCGATCTCCTTTTCCGGAAACCCCAGGGTCCGGCGCAAGTAGGCCCGGGCTGTCGCCTCGGCATGGTTCATGGCGCGGTCCCGCCTTTCCCGGCGGCCACGGCGGTAAGCACCTTCTCCAGGTCGGGGATGCGGTAGGGCTTGGCGAAAAAGTAGTCCATGCCTGCCTCGCGGCACAATCTGGCGTCCTCCTCCATGGCCTGGGCGGTGAGCGCCGCAATGGGGACGGTGATTTTCGCCCGGCGCAGCCGACGGGCCACAGATGCGCCGTCCAGCCCCGGCATGCGCAGATCCAAAAAGAGCACATCCAGGGGCCGGTTCGTGGCCGCCTGCTCCAGGACCGTCTCCACGGCCCCCTCGCCGTCTGCGGCGAAGACGATATCGGTCACGCCGAGCTTGTTCAGGATCTTTTCCAACAAAAACCGGTTGAAATCGTTGTCCTCGGCGACCAGCGCCCGCAACCGGGAAAACTCCGGGCGGGGCGTGGGCATGTCCGGTTCGCCCGGTTCCGGGGCGCTCCAGGGGGATTCGGCCCGGGCGGCGGGGGACGGCGTGCATAGGGGCAGGTCGAAATAAAAGACGCTTCCCCGGCCGGGGGCGGTCGCCAGGAACAGGCCCGGGGCCCCGAGCAGCATGGCCAGGCGCTTGGAGATGGACAGACCGAGCCCGGTGCCGCCATGCCGCCGGGTGACGGAGCCGTCGGCCTGATAGAACGGCTCGAAGACATGGGGGGCGGAGGCGTCCGGGATGCCGGGCCCGGTATCCGTGACCTGGAACCGGACGCGGCCCCGGCCGGGGGCGCGCCTGGCGGCCAGGGAAACCTGGCCGGTGTCGGTGAATTTGACGGCGTTGGACAGGAGGTTGAGCAGGATCTGGCGCAGACGGTGGGCATCGGTCTCCAGGACCAGAGGCAGGTCCGGGTCCACATGAAAGTCGATGGCCAGGCCCTTGGCCGTGGCCTGGGGGGCCAGAAGCTGGACGGCGTCGGCCAGGAGCCGGGCCACATCCACGGGGCCGGTCATGATTTCCATCCGTCCGGCCTCGATCTTGGAGATGTCCAGGATGTCGTTGACGATGGCCAGCAGGGCGTCGCCCGTGGCCTGCATGGTCTCCACGTATTCGTGCTGCTCGGGGGTCAGGGCGGTCTGGGCCAGAAGCTGGGGGATGCCGATGAGGGCGTTGAGGGGCGTCCGGATCTCGTGGCTCATGTTGGCCAGAAACATGCTTTTCATGCGGCTGGCCTGCTCGGCCTTGGCCCTGGCCTGGACGATCTCGGAGATGTCCACGAAGGACTCGATGGCCCCCACGGGTTCGCCCCGGGAATCTCGCAGGGGGGCGGCGCTTCGCATGATGGTGAGGGTTTGTCCCGTGGCGGTCCGGATGCGGCCCTGGTGCTTGGGCAGGGCCGGGAGGGGCGTCTCCCCGCCGTCGCTGAGCAGTTCGTCCCGGGGGCGTCCCAGGGCCTGCTCCCGGGTGTATCCGGTGATGGCCGTGAATTCGTCGTTTATGGTGGTCACCAGGCCGTCCTGGTTGACGATGCAGATGGCCGCCCCGGCAATGGTCAACACCTGCTCCAGAAAGGCCCGCTCCCGCTCCACCGACCGTCTGGCCTCCACCAGGGGGGTGACGTCGATGACCGAGACGATGACCCCGAAAAAGCCGCCCTCCCCCTTCCCGGCCCCGAGCACGGGCTGGATGCGGATGGCCACGTCGGCCGCGCCCAGCCGCTGGTTGACCGCCGTCGGCGTGGTCAGCGCCCCCTTCTGGAAAAGCTCGAAAAAGGCGCTGGTCTGGCAGTCCGCCGTGTCCAGGCCCAAAACCGACATGTCCCTGTCCAGGACCGCCTCCGCTGGCAATCCGAGAAAATCGAGAAACCGGCGGTTGATCTCCCGCACGATCCCCTGGGCGTCCACATAGGCGATGCGCTCGTCCAGGGCCTCCAGCATGGAGGTCAGCCGGGCCAGGCGCTCGGCCGCACTCCGGGAGGGCTGGGCATCCGGAGAATCCGGGGAATCCGGGGCCACGGGGGTTACGGACGGGGGAAGGGCCGACGAACCGGCCGCAGCAGCCGCCGCCTCATGGGCGTGGCCCGGGGAAGAAGACGATGGCTGATCCCTGTCGAGGGTCTCAGGCCGATCCTTGTCGCGCCGCTTCATGGAACGTCCTTAATCGCTCCCCGTAGGGAGGATGGCCGAAAAAGGCCGACCCGGAGACCAGGATGTCGGCTCCGGCGGCCACAAGCGCGGGCGTGTTTTCCGGGGTGACCCCGCCGTCCACCTGGATGTGGGTGGACAGGCCCCGGGCGTTGATCATGGCCCGCAGGTCGCGGACCTTGTCCAGACAGAAGGGGATGAAGGACTGGCCCCCGAAACCGGGGTTGACGCTCATGATGAGCACCATGAAAAGCTGGGGCAGAAGATATTCCACGGCCGACAGGGGCGTGGCCGGATTGAGGGCCACGGCGGGCCTGGCCCCAAGGCGGGCGATCTCGGCGCAGGCCCTCTCCAGGTGGACCGTGGATTCGGCATGGACGCAGATGAGATCGGCCCCGGCGTCGCGAAATTCGGCCAGATAGCGTTCGGGGCGTTCGATCATCAGGTGGGTGTCGAAAAACAGGCGGCTTTTCTGGCGCAGACGCTTGATGATGGGCGGGCCGAAGGTGATGTTGGGCACGAAATGGCCGTCCATAACATCGAGATGGGCCCAGGCCACACCGGCGTCTTCCAGGTCGGCCAGCTCGCCCGCGAACCGCCCGAAATCGGCGGACAACAGCGACGGCGACAGGATAAAAGATTCGTTCATGATCTGAACTCCCTACCTCTTCCTCTATGCTTTTTGCGCCGGGTCCACAATCCCCCGGGGAACCGTCCCGGGGCAGCCCCGTCCGGGTGCGGCGGCGACCAGGGCGTCGGCTTGTATTGGGCCGGGCGCGGCCGGACGCCAGAGAAAAAACATGCCGCCCGCCCTGGCGACGCTACTGGGGCTGGTAGCCCTTAAGCCGCATGCACTTGTCCACCAGGGAGTCGATGCGCTCCCGCCGCTCGTCGCTGTCCACCACCGAGGCCGTGGCCTTCTCGGCCTCGTATTCGCACTCCATGTGCTCACGTTCCGTTTCGTTCTTCGATTTGTCGGCGCTTTCATAATACGTCTTGCCGCCGCAGCCGGAGGTAAAAACCATGGCGAGAAACGCGGCAAACAAAATATTTTTCATTCCCTTCCCCTTGTGCAAGAGGCCGCCTGCCCGGTTGCACCCCGCCATCCGGCGGGATGCGTCGTGCCCTCGAAATCGGCGAACCCGAACGTTGAAGTCAGCGAGGTGCAATACGCATTTTTTCATAAAAATACGGGCGTCTTGTTTCAGGGACGCCGCGTTAGTGCCCCGTCAATTTGTACTTTTTGAGCTTGTACTGCAACAGGCTCTTGGAAAGCCCCAGCATCTCGGCGGCCTTGACCTGCACGAAGTTGGACCGGGCCAGGGCCCGGCGCACCAGGGCCAGCTCGATCTTCTCCAGGGTCTCGTTGAGGTTGATGCGCACCGGCAAAAGATCCACGGCGCTTTTGTACTGCGATTCCTCGTCCTTGATCTCCAGCGGCAGATCCTCCACGCCGATGACCTCGCCCGAGGACAGCACCACGCAGCGTTCGATGACGTTTTGCAACTGGCGCACGTTGCCCGGCCATTCGTAGGCCGTGAGGTAGTCGATGGCCTCGGGGGAAAAGCCCTTGAAGGGCTTGTTGTTTTCCGCCGCATAGCGTTCCAGGAAGTGGGCCGCCAGGATGGGGATGTCCTCCCGGCGCTCGCGCAGGGGGGGCATGTCCAGGCGCACCACGTTTAGGCGGTAGAACAGATCCTCGCGAAACTCCCCGGCGGCCACCGCATCCTCCAGATTCTTGTTGGTGGCGGCCAGCACCCGGATGTCCACCTCGATGGATTCGCCCCCGCCCACCCGTTCGATCTTGCGCTCCTGGAGCACGCGCAACAGCTTGACCTGGAGGTCCGCCGAAAGCTCCCCGATTTCGTCCAAAAAGATCGTGCCCCCGTGGGCCATCTCGAAGCGGCCCCGCTTGCGGGCCACGGCCCCGGTGAACGACCCCTTCTCATGTCCGAAAAGCTCGCTCTCCAGCACCCCGGAGCTTAGGGCCATGCAGTTGACCGACACGAACGCCCCGGCCTTGCGCGGCGAGGCGTAGTGGATGGCCTTGGCGATGAGCTCCTTGCCCGTACCCGACTCGCCGGTGATAAGCACCGTGCTTTTGGACGGCGCGGCCTTGGTCACCAGTTCCAGCACCCGGGTCATGGCCTTGCCCCGGCCGATGATCTGGTGCTGGGAATAGCGGTCCTCCAGGCTTTGGCGCAGCATGATGTTTTCGCGCTGGGCCGCGGCGAAGCGGGCCGCCTTGTCCACGGTCAAAAGCAGCTCGTCGTTGGCGAAGGGCTTGGCGATGTAGTCGAAGGCCCCGTAGCGCATGGCCTCAACCGCCCCTTCGATGCTGCCGAAGGCGGTCATGATGATCACCGGCACATGGGCGTAGTTTTTCTTGACGAATTCCAGCACTTGCTGCCCGGTGACCTTGGGCATCTTCATGTCCGTGATCACCACGTCCACCTCGGACTCCTCCAGGTAGGCCAGCCCCGTCTCCGGATCGTCCAGGGGGGTCACGGCATAGCCCGCGTCCGTGAGCATGGCGTCGAGGATCAGCAGGTAGTTTTTTTCGTCGTCGAGAATCAGTATCTGGCTCGGCATGTCATCCGTCTCCTTGTCCCTGCCAAGGTCCATATCCTCCGGGGTGTTTTTTTTCAAATCCTCACTTAGAGCCCCCCCGCTTCGCGGGCAGAAAAATCAGACGACCCGCATGGATCATACGGGTTTGGGTTGTCAACACCAGGCAAACGCCATGACGCGGCGGTCGGCAATTCGGGATGAACGGGAAGGGAAATGGGACGCGGCGCAGGCATCCGAAAAAGCATGCCGCAGGCGCAGGCGGCAGCCCCCACGGCGCTTCTTGCAGGACGCCGCATTCCTGATTACGGCGTTGGGGTAATTTGAAAAAGACGCTCCAATGGGCGTGCAGGCTGCCTGCTGAAAAATGCCAAGAGCCCGACAGGCCTGCCACAGAGCGCCGCACCACCGGGGCCTCTCCTTATGAGGTCGTTTAGCCCGAATTGTGTCCGAAGACTAGCCTGCTACGATACTTCAACACGGACCAGGGGCCGCACTTCACCAGCCAGGAGTTCAGCCAGGCCCGGCAGGCGATTGGAAACTGGGTCCGTTTTTACAATGAGCAGCGACCGCATACGGTTTTTGACGGTCGTCGTCGGCCCATGGACGTATTCAAAGAAGGCCAATCGGCCTCGAAGGCGGCATGAGCAGCAACCGGACGAGAGCTTAACCTCGCCGCAAAACTGTCCAACCATCCGGAGCCGCCCCAGTCCGGGGGGCGTGCCGTTTCGCCCGGCAGTTTGGCCGCCGCTGGCGACGCAAAGCCCCGGCTTCGAAAAAACCGGGGCCGTGTCATCGGTCTGGAGGGGACCGCGCGGCCCCCTCCGTTCGCCATGGACGCGCCGGGCTCCTGACCTGGTCCATGCCGGGAATAGCGTCTCAGGGCGACCGCGTTCGATCTAGGCGGTGCTCGTGGCCTCCACCACCTGCCCGGTTTGATCGTACATCATCCCGCACCGCAGATCGAAATGCCTGTTGACGCTCATGGTCGGACAACCGCAGTTCAGAGCCACCTTGGTCACCGTGGACCCCAGGAAGGCCTTTTCCGGGTCCGTCTCCTTGGAGTGGTGGGCCATGATGACCAGATCGGCCTTCTTTTTCTGGGCGACATCAAGGATTTCCATGGGGGGGTCGCCGACGGCGCATTCAAACGAGCAGTCCTTGAGGCCTTCGAGCCTGGCGCCGTATTCGCCTTGCAGCCGGGTGCGCGTCTTCTCGATCTGGTCCCGGATGTCCGAGGGATAAATCTTGCTGGATTCCAACACGTTGAGAATCGTCAGCCCGGCCTTGTAATGCCTGGCCAGCTGCCCGGCGTAGGCCACCGCGCAGCCCGCCTGCTCGGAGAGGTCCGTGGCGGCCACAATGTTCTTAAAATCCCCGTCCCCCGGCGTCTCCCTGGTCACGATCATCACCGGGCAACGGGCCCGCTGGCTGACCCTCTCCAGGGTGCTTCCGGCCATGCCCCACATCTTGGAACGCTTTTCCGCATGTTCCTTGGTGTGCGGCCCCATGATGATCAAATCCGCATTCTTCTTCCGGGCCACCCGCAGAATTTCATTGTGCGAAATGCCCGCCACCACGATGACCTCGCAGTTGGGCATCTTGCACAGACGTTCCTTGTAATATTCCTTCATGTTTTCACGGATGCGGTCGACGACGCCCGAGGTCTCGAGATGCTCCATGGCGCCCCAACCCTGTTCCATGCCGCAGACATGGAGCAGATACAGTTTGGATTCAAAACGGCTGGCGAAGCTGAAGGCCTTTTCAGCGGCATTTTCGCAAATGGATGATGGCGTTACGGCCAGTACGATGTCCTTGAACATGATATTCCCTCCTTCTTTCTGGTTGGGGGCGGCTACGCCGTGGTGACGGCAGCGGTGGAAAGCTCCTTGGGATGGACGAGTTTTTCGCGAAAGGCCTCGGTAACGGCCAGATTCTTCTCCAGGAGGACCTGCTGTGCGGAAAGGCCAAAGGCCAGGCCGATCAGTTGCGACAAATACAGGACCGTGACCGGCCTGCCCGCGACGCCCAAGCCGCCCTCGCGGAGGGCCTGTTTCTGATAGGCGTCCAGATTCATCTGGCACATGGGACACACCGTGGCGATGACGTCGGCCCCGCCTCCCGCCTCGTCCTCCTGGCCGTCCGGGGGGGCAGCGGCGGCCGCCCGGAGGATTTCACCCACGGAAACCAGGGCCGCCTCCTTGTGCGTGGCCATGAGCGACGCGCCGCAGCACCGGCCCCCCATGGTCCAGGGATGGATGGCGGCCCCCAGGGCGGACAGGATCGGCTCCATGGAGGAGGGTCGTTCGGGATCGTCGAAGACCCGGTAGGGCCGCAGGATCTGGCAGCCGTAGTAGGGCGCGACCGTCAATCCGTGCAGCGGCTTTTCCACCTTTGCGCGCACGGCCTCCGGGCCGATGTCGTTTAAGAGGACGTCCAGAAGATGGCGCACCCGCCCGGTCTTGCCGGTATAGGCCAGCCCCTCGTCGCCAAGCAGGGCGTTGGTTTGGGCCATGACCGACTTGTCGGCCAGGACGTTGCGTTGCAGCTTGAGCAGGTTCAGATAGCAGGCGCTGCACGGGACCAGCACGTCCAGCCCGGGCATGGCCTTCTCGGCCAGGGCCAGGTTTCTGGCGGGCAGGGCCAGGCTCAGATTGTGGTCGACCGATTCGGCGGCGCTGGCCCCGCAGCAGGTCCAATCCGGGATTTCCTCGATCTCCGTCCCCAGGCGCTCCATGACGGCCCGGACGGAGACGTCGAACTCCTGCGCGCTTTCCCGCAGGGAACAGCCAGGGTAGTAGGCGTATTTCATGTCCGGTCTCCTTGTGTGGCCGCGTGGTTGAACAGGCCTTCAAGCCGCCCCTTCTGCGTGCCGGACGGCCCGTGGAGCTTGCCCTTGCCGAGCAGGCGCAACCCCAGGGGGAGGAACGCAAACGGCAGGGTCGGGCTTTTCATGGTCAGGAAATAGCTGGTCATGAGGGCCGACTCCTGAACCCGCCCATAGGTGCGGACGTTGTCCAGGAAGGTTTTGTAGAAGGTGGCGTTGTCCCCGGTCTTCTCGGGGTGACAGCGGGCGGCCAGGCGTCGCAGCGCGGCCATGACCTCCGTCAGGGGCAGGCCGCGCGGGCAACGCAGGGTGCAGGTGTAGCAGGACGAGCACATCCAGAAGGAACCGGCCGCCAGGGCGTCGTCGACAAAGCCGAGTTGGAGAAGCCGCCACAGTTCCCGAGGCGTGGTCGCCATGGCGAAGGCGTTGGGACAGGAGGCCGAGCAGGTTCCGCATTGCATGCAGGGCTGCAAGGATTTGCGGATGGCGTCCATGGCCAGGGTGGGCTCGTCGGGTGCGGGATGCGTCTGATCTGTTTTCATGCGTGACTCCGTTGGCCTTAGGCTCCAGGATAGTGGCCGTTCGCCGCGTTATTCCACCTGTGCCGCCCGGGGCGGGGCGATGAGCGAGGCGTCGATGACGGCCATGACCTGGCGGTCGTTGAACCCCCTGAGGAAACTGGCGCTGTTGGGACAGACCGCCGCACACGAGCCGCATCCCTGGCACAGGAGTTCGTCCACCACGATCCGGTCCTTTTCCATGTCCAGGGTTCTGGCGCCATACGGGCAGACCGTCAGACACTTGCCGCACAAAGAGCACAGGCTGGCCCTGACCTCGGCCACGACATTGGCCTGGGCCATGCTCTTGTCGCACAGCACCCGCAAGGCGCGTTGGGCCGCCGCCTTGGCCGAGACGATGGTCTCGGGCATGTTGGCCGGCCCCCTGGCCACCCCGCAGACAAACACCCCCTGCTTGAGAAAATCCACCGGCCGCCATTTGGACTCGGCCTCCTGGAAAAATCCGTCCGGCCCCACCGGAACCCCGAAGATTTCCGAGAGTTCATCCACGTCGTTGGGCTCGATGCCGTCGGACAGGGACAGGATGTCGGCATGGATTTCCAGGTCGCGTTGCAGGACCGGATCCCGCACCGTGATCACGGGGTTGCAGGCGTCGTCAAAACTGACCTTGGGCCGGTGGGCCAGGTCGTAGCGGATGAAGATGGCCCCCGCCTTCCTGGCCTTTGTGTAGTATTCTTCCGAGAAGCCGTAGCTCATGATGTCCCGGTACAGGACATAGATGGGCAGATCCGGATGCTTGTTTTTCAGGTGCAGGATGATCTTGAGCGCCCCGGCGCAACAGACCCGCGAGCAGTAGCCGCGAGAATCGTCCCTGGCGCGCCAGCACTGGATCATGGCCACCGAGGACAGGGCCGCCGTATCCAGCGCGCCCGTGGCGATCCGATGCTCCAGTTCCTGATGGGTGATCACGGTTTTCCGGTCCAGGAAGCCATAGTCGTACACCTTGGCCCGCCTGCCGCCCGTGGCCAGGATGGTGACCCCGTGCTCCACCGGAACGCCGCCACCCTCGGTGGAGACGATGCTCATGAAGCGGCCGGCCTTCCCGGTGGACAGGGCCACCCGGGCCTTGGTCAGGATTCGGATGTTGGGATGCTTGCGGACCTGGTTGATGAGCTCCTCCATGAACCGGACAGGATCCTCGCCCCGCAACGTCCAGTGCAGCTTCATGGCCAGGCCGCCCAATTCTTCGGTTTCCTCCACCAACGTGACCTTGTGGTCATGGTCCGCCAGCCCCAGGGCCGCCGTCATGCCGGCCAGGCCGCCGCCGACCACCAGCGCCCCGGGGGAAACGGGGCTGCGCCTGGGAAGGGGGGCGGGGTCCGACCCCGCCAGCTTGGCCGCAGACATGCCGACGGCGGCCAGGATATCGCGCTCGGCCTGTTCCTGATCGGTCTTTTCCCGGGAGAACAGGGGCGTATGGATGTCCACTACGTCCATGAGCGATGGGCTTAGGCCGATGAGCCCGCCCAGTTCCCTGAGTCGCGGCACGTAGGCGTAGGGCATGCAGGCGCCGATGAGAATCCGGTTCGGGGCGTGTTTTTCGGCAAGTTCCTTGATCTGGTTCCAGCCGTTGGCGGTGCAGGCCCGCTCCACCGTCTCCACCGTGCGCACATACGGCAGGTTGGCCAATCCGTCGCGAAGCCTGTCCATGTCCAGGCTTTCCGGCAGGATCGGGCAGGAGCGGCACAGGACCGCCAGGGTCTCCGGCATGAGCCGGGAGACGTCACGGTATTGGGGGACCGGTTCGTCGAGACGTTCCCGGATGGGGGCGAAGAGTTTGATCAGACGGGAGGCGCCGAGGGCGGCCGCCCCGGACTGGAGGACCGATTCGGCGATGTCCTTGGGGCCGTTGGCGGACCCGGCGGCGAACACCCCCAGACGGCTGGTCCGGCCGGGATTGAGATCCTGGCTCTTGCAGAAGCCGAAGGCGTTGGTCTCCACGTCCGTGGCCCTGGCCAGGGCGGCCATGCTCTTTGCGGGCCGGGCGCCGACGCCCAGGACAAGCATGTCGAAGGACTCTTCGATGGTGGCGCCCGCGTCGTCGATATACCGGAGCTTGAGCCCGCCGCCTTCCCGTTCCGGGTCCGGCACGGCGGAGTGCGGCCGGAAGCGGATGAAACGCACGCCGTGGAGTTCTTCCGCCTCGCGCCGGTACTGGTCGAAATCCCGGCCAAAGGTGCGCATGTCCATGTAGAAAATGGTTGTTTCCACATCCTGGCCCAGGGCCCGTTTGGCCAGCACCGCCTCCTTGATGGACGCCATGCAGCAGAACGAGGAGCAAAAATCCGCATTTTTCTTGACATCCCTGGACCCGATGCACTGTATCCAGGCGATTTTTCGTATCGGTCCCGCGTCCCCCGGACGGACGAGCCGACCGCCCGTGGGGCCCGTGCCGCTTAAGAGCCGCTCGAATTCCACGGAGGCGACCACCCCCGGCAGGATGCCGTAGCCCAGGGAATCGGCCATTTCCGTCGGATCGTAACACTCGAACCCGGTGGCCAGGATGACTGCCGCCACATCCATCTTGATGCGCTCGTCGGACATGATGCGCATGTAGTGCTTGTCCAGCCAGGGCACGAACTGGGAACGCTTCAGGGGGTGGAGATGGTAATCCCTGGCCCCGAGGGCCACCAGGGCCTGGGCCTGCTCGCCCTTTAACGGCCCGGCCAGGACGATGATCGCCAGGTCCGGCCGGATCTCCAGGGCCCGGGTGATGATCCGTTCGGGGTCGATGTGTTTGAGGCTCAAGTCCAGAAGGAGCATCCGTATGGACTCGTCCCCGGTGATCTGGTTCAGGGCCTCGTCTCCGGTCGTGGCCTGGAGGAAGGGAAACTTGAGATCCTCGAACCACTTGGAATACTGCGCGGCGGTATTCTCCTCCGGGTCGGCCACCAAAATCTTGAACTGTTCGCGCGCCTCGAGCTTGAAATCCACGGCCCCGGTGGGGCAGGTCTCGAAACACCTCCAGCAGCGCAGGCAGGCGTCGAGATCCACAACGTAGTGGTTGGGGATGTTGTGGGGGACGGGCAGGTAGATGGCCCCCCGTTCGCCCAGGCCGGCGTTGAATTCGTCTTTCACCCTGACCGGGCAGACCTCGGCGCATTTCCCGCAGCCGATGCATTTGGTCGCATCCACAAAGGGGGCCTTGCGGTTCACCACGGCCTGGAACTTGCCGGGTTCGCCGTCGAGGGAAACCAGTTCCGTGGAAAGCATGATGTCGATGTTTTTATGGAACAGGCCCTTGCGCATGCAGAACTGGCTGGATGCGTCGCGTTCGGTCAAGGGGAGCATCTTGCACATGCCGCAGTGGTCCGACGGGAACTGGTGGTCCAGTCTGGTCAAAAGCCCCCCGATGTGCGGACGGATGTCGATCAGCGCGACCTTGTGCCCGGCCTCGGCCAAATCCAGGGCGGATCGGATGCCGCCGATGCCCGCTCCCACCACCAGGGCGTCATAGGTGCTTTTCATGTGGTTCTCCTTGGAGTGCAGCCCATCGCCCGCCGTCCGCAAGGGATGGCCAGGACTTCCCAATGTGCCCATCGCGCGTTGCGATCATGTCTCCTCCCCGTGCCCGGGAACAAAGCGTTCACTCCATATGGCCCGTGACCTCGGCAAAC
Organism: Desulfolutivibrio sulfodismutans DSM 3696; assembly: GCF_013376455.1. Lineage (GTDB taxonomy): Bacteria > Desulfobacterota > Desulfovibrionia > Desulfovibrionales > Desulfovibrionaceae > Desulfolutivibrio > Desulfolutivibrio sulfodismutans. Next base: position 2,553,369 of record NZ_CP045504.1, read on the forward strand.
TCATGCTCCTGGAAAACGGACAGGGGCGGCGGCTCTTCCGGGCTCCGTCCGGCCTGGTAAGTGAAGACGTCCTGGACCCCGGCCGCCGTCATCCGGAAAAGCTCCATGACCGGCACGTCGTTGGGACAGGCGTTGGAGCATTGCCCGCAGCCGATGCAGGCCGTGCTCATGTGCGCCAGCCTGGTCAGATGGAAGAACAGGGTGTCCGAGGGCAGCTTGAGCGCCCCCTTCTTCTTGGCCCAGCTCATGAACTGCCAGGGGTCATGATCAAACACGTCCGTGACGAAGACGCACTCCCGGCAGTAGCAGACCGGGCAGGCCACCCGGCAGTTGTAGCAATTGACGCATCCCGACAGGTATTCGCCCAGTTTCTCCAGGCTGTCCGTGGCGGCCTGGGTCTCCTTGAACATGGCGTCGCGATAGCGGACGCGATCCGTGACCGCGACCGACAGGGCGCTGATCCGGTTGTCCGCCGTGCCTGTTTCGACCTCGGGCAGGCCCATGCGGCTGATGACGGCCTGTCCCTTGGCGGTCTGGGAGACCAGGGTGATGAGCTTTCCCGGGTCCGCGCCGAAAAGGCCGATCATGCAGTCGGCCGCCTGGGCCACGGGATGCTCGCAGGCCCGGCAGGCCCGGGCCAGGGGCATGGCGCCCTCGACCTCGGGAACCTGGACGCCTCCGGGGAGATAGGCCTTCAGAAATTCCCGCGAAACCTGCTGCGCCCCGTATGCGGCGCAATACGCGTGGTAGTCCCGGTTGGTGAAGGCGCCCGGACAGTCGATGCCGATGAGCAGGACGTTGTCCAGGCTGCCCTGGTTCAGCTTGGCCAGCTCCACGAAGGCCCTGATTTCGCAGGGCCGCATGACGGCCGCGATCATGCCCTGGGACTGGCCCCGGGTGAGCCGCCCCAGAAGCCGCGCCGAGTTGAGCGGGAAGGCCGGGGCCAGCGGATCCGCTTCGTTAAGAAGTTCCGGGTCCACGATCAGCGCGGGCATCACGGCCCCGCCGCCGGGCGTATGGCGCTGGACCAGGATCGCCGCGATGGCTTGGTCGGCCAGGAGTTTGCGCAATACCTCCCGCACCGCCAAAGCGGGATCGGCGTCGTTGACAATGATTTTCGCCGTGGTAGCCATGCCGTCCTCCGGGAGTCTCGTGTTCAGATGACCATGGTGGATTTGGCCGCACTCGGCCCCAGTTCCTTGATCCGCTTGGTCAGTTCATTGATGGTGGCCGCAAACTCGTTTCCATCGCTGGCCCCGATCCAGGTCAGCTTCAGACGCTCCTGCTCGATGCCGAAGCGCGGCAGGATCTCCTGGAGAAGTTTCACCCGGCGTCTGGCCTTGTAGTTGCCATTGATGTAATGGCAATCCCCAGGGTGACATCCGCTGATCAAGACGGCATCCGCCCCAGACAAGAGGGCCTTGATCACGTATTTCGGATCGACCATTCCCGTACACATCATGCGTATAAGCCGCACATTCGGGGATTGGATCATGCGGGCTGTCCCGGCAAGATCGGCGGCGGTGTAGGTACACCAATTACACACCATGGCCACTATTGTGGGTTCGAAATCGGTTTCTGTCCGGTCCATGCCTTCCTCCATGCCACATTTCTTGCGTTACGCTTCCTGTTTCATCTTGGATGACCAGAGGTCGTCGACAACGGCGGCGGGAATAATGCGGTGCAAGGGATCGAGCAGGCCCTCGATTTCGGCGAAGACGGCCTTCTCCGTGAAATGCCTGATCTGGGCCGCTCCGCTCGGGCAGTATCCGGCGCAGGATCCGCACCCCTTGCACATGGCCTCGTTGACCACGGCGATGTGCCGCCGTTCGTCGAACTCAATGGCCGAATAGGGACACAGCCCCACGCAGATCCGGCACCCGACGCAGATATCGGGGTTGATCCAACTGGTGGTGGGGGAGATGGTCACCTCGCCCCTGGCGGCCATGGCCAGGGCTTGGCAGGCCGCGCCTGCGGCATGGGACACGGCGTCGGGGATATCCTTGGGCCCCTGGCAGGCCCCGGCCAGGAAAATACCGTCCGTGGCCGTGGAGACCGGCCCGAGCTTGGGGTGCTCTTCCAGGAAGAACTTGTCCGTGCCCTGGCTGACGCCAAAGACCCTGGCCACCTGGGCGGTGTCCTTTCGCGGCTCCATGGCCGTGCACAAAACGACCATGTCCACCGGAACGCGCAGGGTTCTGCCCAGCAGGGTGTCCTCGCAGACCACCACCAGCTTCCCTTCCTCCTGCGGCGTTTTTGCCTGATCCGTGATCTCGGCCGGGCGGCCGCGAACGAAGGTCACGCCTTCCTCCTGGACCCGGCGGTAGAATTCCTCGTAGCCTTTGCCGAAGCAGCGCATGTCGATGTAGAAATTATAGACCTTGACGTGATGGCCGATCTTGTCCTTGATGAGATGGTCGTATTTCAGGGCGTACATGCAGCACACCCGGGAACAATACGGATGGTGGTTGACGTCGCGGCTGCCCACGCAGTGGACGATGGCCACGGAATCGGGGGCCTTTCCGTTTTTCATGACGATCTTGCCGCCGGTTGGGCCCACGGCATTATTGATGCGTTCGAATTGCAGGCCGGTGTAGACCTCGGGATAACGCCCGAATCCGTAGGTGATCAGCGGGGTGGGATCGAGGGTGTCAAAACCGGTGGCCAGGATGATGGAGCCCACGTCCAACACCAGCTCGGTCTCCTGCTGGGTGAAGTCGATGGCCCCGGAGGGGCAGTTCTTTTCGCAGACACGACACTTGCCCTTGCGGAAGAACGTACAGTTTTCCACGTCGATGACGGGCTTGTTGGGGACGCTTTGTGGCGAGTTGCGGTAGATGGCCTTGCGTTTGCCGATGCCTTCGTCGAATTCGCTGGGCACCTTTTTCGGGCACTTCTCCATGCACAACCCGCAGCCGGTGCACAGGTTCTCGTTCACGTAGCGGGGCTTGCGTTTGACCGTCACCGTGTAGTTGCCCACAAAACCGGTGACCTTTTCCACCTCGGAATAGGTCAGAAGGTTGATGCGTCGCTCCTGGGAGACGGCCACCATCTTGGGAGTGGAGATGCAGGCGGCGCAGTCCAGGGTCGGGAAGGTCTTGTCGAACTGGGCCATGTGCCCGCCGATGGACGGCCCCCGCTCCACGAGGTGCACGTTGAATCCGGCCTTGGAGATGTCCAGGGCGGCCTGGATGCCCGCGATCCCGGCCCCGACCACCATGACGTCCGGATGGACCTTCTCCTTGCGGGAATACAGTTCCTGATGGTGGTTGACCCGGTTCACCGCTGCGGCCACCAGGTGCTCGGCCTTTTTCGTGGCCTCGTCCCGATCCTCGATGACCCAGGAACAATGCTCCCGAATGCAGGTCATCTGGAACAAAAACGGATTGAGACCGGCCCGCAGGCAGGCGTTCTGGAAGGTTTTTTCATGGAGCCTGGGGGAGCAGGAGGCGACCACCACCCGGGTAAGCCCCAGTTTGCGGATGTCCCGGATGATGGTTTCCTGTCCGGGGTCCGAGCACATAAATTTGTAGTCCCTGGCCACGGCGACGTTTTTCAGCCCCGAGGCATACGTGGCGACCGTTTCAACATCCACTTTGCCGGCGATGTTGGTTCCGCAATGGCAGACGTACACTCCGATTCTGTTGGCCATCTCGCGCATCCCCTTTCAAACGGCGGCGGAGGCATCCCTCCGCCCGGCCGGTCTATTCCGTCCGTTCCGTCTCGGGTTTCCGGATTTCCGGGAAAACAACCTGTTTCCTCTGGCCTGTCCGGGAGGAGACCCCCCCATGCCCGGGCGATCGTGGAGCGCCCAGGGGACTCGAGCCGCGAGACTCCAAGAAACGTACCCGGATGTAGATTTTTCATGAAATCAGAATGTTAACGAAAAATGCGGCTCATTTGAGAAAAAAAAAGACCCATTTTTCAGGGCGTGTTGTCTTGCCTGGAGAGAAAATCTTATAAGACAAGACGGACAGGAGAGAGGGAGACATCCGGGAGGCCATCATCCTGTTCTTTCGAAAGAAACAGGCTGGCCCATCCGGGGCGGGCGGAAATTCGATTTTTGTCTTACAAAACAAGACAGATTTTTCGTGAAGAGGCGAAGTTTCCGTCCCCGTGCATTGACTCATCACCCGTATGGCGTAAACTTGGAGTGCGGCTTCTCCCTGAAGCGAACGGAAAACAGCGGGAGGACCAAGCGTGAATCGATCCGGTATGTTGCGGAGAATCTTTCCGTTTGGATTGTCTCTTCGGGAGAAGATCTTGCGTCGCCGGGCCCGTGTCATAGGGAAAAAACACGCCCCCCCCGACCTCCTCCCGCCGACGCCCCAATCCTGCCAGCCGATCTTCTCCCCTCCCCTGCCGCAAGACCACAACGACTATGCGGTGCTCATCCGACCCGACGGCCGGATCCTGTCCTGCGACAAGGCCCTGCCCAGGCGCCTGGGAGTGGGGCTACAGGAGTTTATAGGGGCGGACATCTATTCGTTTTTCGATCCGGGCATCGCCATGGTGCGCAAAAAGGCCGTGGCCGCCGCCATCAAGACCGGAGAGTCCCTGCGCTACAGGGATGAATCCAAACCCGGCCGGGTCTATGACACCCGCATCCTCCCCGTATTCGACAAGGATGACCGCCTCTCGTCCCTGGCCATTTTCGTGGGCGACATCAGCGCCGAGGAGCGGGCCAAGCGGGAGCGCCGCAAACTGGCGGCAGGCATTGAACAGTCGGTGGACGCGGTCATCATCGCGGACATGGATTTCAACATCGAATACGTCAATCAGTCTTTCGAGGCCATGACCGGCTATTCCAGAAGGGAGGCCTTCGGACGCAACCTGGGGAAATTTTACAAGACGCCGCAGCAGGAAGAGAAATTCAAGATGTGTGTCGAGCTGCTGACAAAAGGCGAGTCCTGCTCCAACCGGTTCCTTTTGGTGTCCAAAGATGGCGACGTCTGCGTGTGCGACCAGTCCGTCTCGCCGGTGCGGGCCCGCTACGGGGTCATCCTCGGCTACGTCTTTGTGTGGCGCGACGCCACCCAGGTTTCCAAGCTGGAAAAACAATTGCGCCAGGCCCAGAAAATGGAGGCCATCGGTGCCCTGGCCAGCGGCATCGCCCACGACTTCAACAACATTCTCGGCCCGATCATCCTGCACACCGAATTGTGTCTGAGCAAAACCTCAAAGGACGATCCCATCCGGGCCTCCCTGCCGGAGATCCTGGACGCCGCCAAACGGGCCAGGGCCCTGGTCGAGCAGTTGCTGCATCTGGGCCGAAGTCGCGGCCGGGATACCCCCATCCCCTTTCGCCTGAGCACCCTGGTCAAGGAGTGTACCAAGTTGTTGGCCCCCGGCTTTTCCCCGGGCATCCGCATCCGGCTCCAGTTTGAGACCCAGTCCGACCTGACCCTGGCCGATCCGGACCAGGTGCATCAGGTGATCCTGAACCTGGCCACCAATGCGGCGGACGCCATGAAGGAATTCGGCGGCGTTTTGACGTTCACCATCTCCAACCAAGCCATTGGCGAAAGCGACTGGAGCCGCCATCCCGGACTTCCGGCCGGGGAGTACATCTGTCTCACCGCCACAGACACCGGCCACGGCATAAGTCCCATCTGTCTGAAGAAGATCTTCGAGCCGTTTTACAGCACAAAAACCCGAACCGGGGGCATGGGGCTGGGCTTGAGCGTGGTCCAGAACATCGTGGCCCGGATGCGCGGGAGCATCTCGGTGGAGAGTGAGCCGGGACTGGGGACGTCCTTCCACGTCCTGCTTCCCAAGGCGCATGCGCCAGAGGCCGAGGCCCCCGCGCCGCCGCACACCAGGCGGCCGCTCAGGAAAACGCCCCGCATCCTTTTCGTGGACGACGAGGAAGCCCTGGTGGGAAGCCTCGGCGCGGCCCTCAAGGGCCTGGGCTACGCCGTGGAGTGTAGGGTGACGGCCGCAGAGGCCCTGGGGGCCTTTTTGCACCGCCCGGACGGATACGATCTGGCCATGATCGACTATTTCATGCCCCATATGAACGGCTTGGAGTTGGCCAGGGAGTTGTGGCGCGTGCGTCCCGGGCTGTCCGTGGTCCTGTTCTCCGCCTACGCCGACAAAATCCCGGCCCGGGAGCTTGAGCACAGCGGGATCAAGGCCTTTTTGCCCAAGCCCTTCGACCTGGAATCCCTGGAAAAAACCATCGCCGCCGTCTGCGGCGAGGCCACGTCCACGAAATCCTGAACTGCCGGGACGGACACGGCATCCCTCCGGTAAGGCCGCAATCCCGGGCCGCCGCCGCTAGCAAAAGTTCCGCAAAACGTGTATGCAGCGGGCCATATGGCCAACATCCTTCTCATCGACGACGACGTCAGCTTTTGCCGTGCGCTCGAGGCCGTCATCTCTGAAATGAATCTTCATGTCGAAAGTGCGCACACGTTGGCGGAAGGGCTGAAAAAGGTCCGGCACGGGGGCTGGGACGTGATCATCCTGGATGTGGTCCTGCCCGACGGTAACGGCTTGGACGCCATCCCCGAAATCAGGCAATTCCCCGAGCAGCCGGAAATCATCATCCTGACGGGCTCCGGCGACCCGGATGGGGCGGAACTGGCCATAAAGAGCGGGGCCTGGGACTACATCACCAAGCCCCCGACCATGAACAAGATCCGCCTGCCCGTGGTCCGGGCCGTGGAATACCACGCCCAGAAAGCCTCGCAAAAAGCGACCGGCGCCCTCTCCCGTGACGCGATCATTGGGTGCAGCAAGGCCCTTGAGGCCTGCCTGGACATGGTCGCCAGGGCGGCGAAATGCTCCTCCAATGTCTTGGTCACCGGCGAGACCGGCACGGGCAAGGAACTGATCGCCCGATGCATCCACGAAAACAGCGCCCGCCGGGCCGGTCCCTTTGTGGTGGTGGATTGCGCGGCCCTGCCCGAGCATTTGGTGGAAAGCATGCTTTTCGGCCACGAAAAGGGCGCCTTCACCACGGCGGACAAGAAGCATACGGGGTTGATCAAACAGGCCCATGGCGGAACCCTGTTCCTGGACGAGGTGGGCGAGATGCCCGTGGGGCTCCAGAAGGCCTTTTTACGCGTCCTTCAGGAGCACCGCTTCCGCCCTGTGGGGGGGATGCACGAGGAAGAGAGCGATTTCAGGGTGGTGGCGGCCACCAACCGGGATCTGGAACAAAACGTCGTGGATTGGAAGTTCCGCCAGGATCTGCTTTTCCGACTGCGGGGCATCGCCGTAAACCTTCCCCCGCTGAGGGAACGAACCGGGGACATCGAGGCCCTGAGCCGCCATTTCCTGGAGAAGCAGACGAAAAAAGACAAGGGAAAGCCCAAGCGGATTTCTTCGGAATTCTGGGGCGCCCTCTTGGAATATCACTGGCCGGGAAACGTGCGGGAACTCATCAACGCCCTGGACTGCGCCCTGGCCTCGGCGGAAAACGATTCCGTCCTGTACCCCCGCCACCTGCCGATCAACATCCGGGCCACCCTGGCCCGCATGTCCGTCAACGAAGAGCGGTGCGGCGCCGATCTTGACCCCATGGAAGAGCGCATCGTCTTCAATCCCGAGAATTTTCCGACCCTCAAGGATTTTCGCTCCGAGGCCCTGGCCCGGGTGGAGCATCGCTATCTGGCCGAGCTCGTGCGCGTCTCCGAGGGCCGGATTCAACGCGCCTGCGCCCTTTCCGGCCTGTCCCGGGCCAGATTGTACGCCTTGATGAAACAATACGGCATCGAACGCTGATCCGGACCGGCGGTTTTTCCGAGACCATCCGCCGGGACGTCTCTCCCGGCAAGACGCGCCCTGGGATTCCGCGCCGGCCCCTACCCCTCTCTCAGCCAGCAACTCTCTGCATTCATGGACGTTTCCGGACCCGTTCCCGAAACCATCCCGTCTCTATTCTTGAAGAATGATACAAATCCAGCCGGGAAAGACACTTCTCGGAAGACATGCCCCGTATTTTTCGACGCCATTTCCGACACGACCGGATTACCTCCTGAAATTCCACGGCATTTCCAGAAGGGAACAGTTCTTGTTCTATAAGATTCACCACACGAAGGAAACTCGCCCTGCGCCAAAAGGAGGATGGTCATGGAAAAATCATTCACGGATCTCATCGAAGAAGTGCAAAAGCCTGGATTATGCCACCGATGCGGTGGTTGCGTGACGTTTTGTTCCGCCATCAACTTCGGGGCGTTGGAACTCGGCCAAGACGGCAGGCCGCGGTACAAGGATCCTGAGAAGTGTATCGAATGCGGCATCTGCTACATGATTTGCCCCGTTAATCATGAGCTGGACAACGAAACGCGCAACCTGGTCGGCTGGCATGAACCCATGGGCAACGTGATCGGGACCACGGTGCTCCGGGCCCTGGACCCTGAAGTCCGCGCGGCGGGCACGGACGGCGGCGTGGTCACGGCCACCCTGTTGCGCCTGTTCGACCAGGGGCGCATTGACGGGGCCATCGTCTGTCGGCAGACCTCGCCCTTCGTCCGGCAGCCCGCCCTGGCCAGAACCCGTGAGGATATCCTCGCGGCCGCAGGATCGCACTACGACGAGTCCCACGGCATGGAAATTTTCGGCAACGAGTATTCCACCTATTCCCCATCCATCCGGGCCATGGGCCCGTTGAGCCAGGGGGCCTTGAGCCGGGTGGCCTTCGTGGGCACGCCCTGCCAGATCATGACGCTTCGCAAGATGCAGGCCCTGGGCATCGTGCCCTCGGACGCCATCAAGTATGTCCTGGGCCTGTTTTGCACCCAGAATTTCATTTTCGGGGAAAAGGAGCGGGCCAAGTTGGAGGAGCTTGGCGGGTTTTCCTGGGAGGACATCGCCAAGATCAACGTGCGCGAGCGTCTGCAGATCTTCACCAAAAGCGGCGAGGTCATCAAGATCGAATTCGACAAGCTCAAGTTCATGATTCGACCCGCCTGCCGGTTCTGTGACGATTACAGCGCCGAATACGCCGACATCTCCTTCGGAGGGGTCGGGGCCGAACCGGGCTGGACCACGGCCATAAGCCGCACCCCCCTGGGACGGGCCGTGCTGGCCGACGCCAGGGACTCGGTCCTGGAGCAATACAACCTGTCGCAAAATCCCAGATATGCCTCTGAAGCGCTGGCCAAGGTGGAAGAGCTGTCCAGGAAGAAGAAGGAATCCGCAGCCAGGTGTCTGGATGCCTCCGGCAGGGCGTGACGGCACGCCCGACGCCTGAGCCCTCGTGATCCCGCTTTATCCGGAGCGTGACGACCCTTGGGGACGCCACGAAACGGCAAGGGCCCGCAGCGGAAACCGCTGCGGGCCCTTGTCTCTTGGCGACAGGCTCTCCCCCCCTTTCGCATTGGGACGGGGCAGGTCGAAATGTAAGGAAAATGTCAGCCAAAAATGCGATCATGCAGCCCAGGCTGCCTCGAATCCGGGATGGATGGCTTCCGAGATTCCAGGCGGTTCCCATCGGCCCGAACCTCAACCAGAGAGGGACAGCACCATGCGCATCCGCCCACTGCGCTTCGCCTGCACGTTGCTGCTTGTTTGCGCGCTCGTCTTTTGCGCGGCCAATCCGCCGCAAGCCAGCGCCCAGAGCACGCAGACGCCCGAGAAGGAATTCGACATGCACGCGCCTTACGTACGTTATCACTTCCAGGATTCGGACATGGACTTCACCTTCGGATCGGTCGTGTTGGGCTCCATCAGTAACGGCGGGGCCGAGACCGGCGAGGCGTTTTACGTGGCGGCCAATATCAAGGACGGCGACGCCGCCAGCTGGCAGGAGCAATGGCTCAGGATGGCGGCCCGAGTGGAAGCCAGGGGCCGGAAGTCGCTGGACGGCGGACACCTCATAAGCGCCCGCGAGCAACTCATGCGCGCCTCCAACTATTATCGCTTCGGCCTTCTGGCCATGATGCCCGACGACCCGCGTCTGAAGCCGACCGCGATCACGTCGCGTGAGGTGATGAAACAGGCGGGCAAGCTCTATGACCCACCGCTCGAATACATCGAAATCCCCTTCGAAGGGACCATGCTGCCCGGTTACTTCCGCAAGGCAGCCAGGGACGACTCGCCGCGCAAGACCCTTCTCATGCTGGGCGGGGGGGAGACCTTTGCCGAAGATCTGATTTTCTACATCATGCCCCAGGCCATCGAACGCGGCTACAATTTCATGACCCTGGACCTCCCGGGCCAGGGCATCCTGCCGCTTGAGGGCAAGACATTCCGGCCAGAGATGTACCTCGCGGTAAAAACGGCCGTGGACTACGCCCTCGCCCGAAAGGACGTGGATCCCGACCGGCTGGCCGTGTTCGGCATATCCGGCGGCGGCGGTTTCGCGCCCCAGGCGGCCCAGCATGATCCGCGCATCAAGGCCGTGATCATGAACGCCTGCGTGGTGGACGCCTATCCCCTGTTTGCCAGCATGACCCCCGTGGTCACGGCCACCCCCGAAAAAGTGGCCGCCTTCAACAGCTTCCACGGCAATACCGTGAAGATCGTAGCCTGGCGCTGGGGCGTGCCCATGGACAACGTGCCCGGTCTGGTGGAAGCCAACAAGGGCTTCAGCTTCGACCCGGCCAAGGTGACTGTGCCCGCCCTCTCGCTCGTGGGCGAGGGCGAATACGGAGGGGACGAGACCAAAAGGCAGCAGAAGCTTTGCCTCGACGGCCTGGCCAACCCCACGAAGCAGCTGGTGGTCACGCCGCTCAACGAGGGCGCGTCCAACCACTGCGTCATGGAAAACCGCAGCATCGTGGGGCAGGTGGCCTTCGACTGGCTCGACGACGTGTTCAAGAAGTAACGTCGGATCGCTCCAGGCGGCGCGTTATGGTCCGAACGCGTCGCCGACCATCCGTTCAGGACAAAGAGGACGTGGCCATGAAAAGCCTTTGGCGCGGCAAGGCCGCCTGCATCATGCCCCTTGTGGCCGCGGCGACGTCCGCGGGCTGCAGCTCCATTGGCCCTGGACGGATGGCCGTGCACAGCGGCGGCGTGAAGCCCCTGGACGCCTTTGCGGCCATCTCCTTCCACGGACACTGGTTCTGGGTTGATGGCTGCGATCTCTTGACCAAACGGGTGTTCTCCTTCCTCATGCTGGCCTTCACCCTGATGGAGGAGAAAGGCGACACCCAGCCACCCCAACTCACCATTCCAGTGCAATGACGAAACACGAAGGCAAAGACGTGGCCTCAGGGACGCCCGGAAAAGCCCAGGGCGTATCCGCCGCCGGACGGCTGGGACTCGCAGCGGCGGCCCTTCTTGTCGGCCTTTTGTCCGCCGCCCTGTCGGTCGGCGCGGCAGGAGACTTCGACGCAACCGTCAATCTGGAGAGCGGACGCCTCTCAGGCCGGATCGCGGGGGACATGCGGATATTCCTCGGCATCCCGTACGCGCAGCCCCCCACAGGCGATCTTCGCTGGAAAGCGCCAGGCCCGCCGCGCCCCTGGGAGGGCGTTCGCGACGCGACCGCGTTCGGCCCCGCCTGCGCCCAGACCGGACCGCTGGAGAACGGTTCCTCCGAGGATTGCCTTACCCTGAACGTATGGACTCCCCTTAGCGCGCGCAGCGAAAAACTGCCCGTGATGGTGTGGATACACGGCGGCGGGTTCACCTTCGGGGCGTCCTCCCAGCCCGAATACGAGGGGAGCGAACTGGCCCGGCAGGGGGTGGTGGTGGTCACGGTCAACTACCGCCTTGGTCCCTTGGGGTTCCTGGTCCATCCAGGCCTGATGGCCGAGTCGGAAGCAGGTGGAGGTGGAAATTATGGCCTGCTGGACCAGATTGAGGCGCTTCGCTGGGTCAGGCGAAACATTGCGGCCTGTGGCGGCGATCCGGACAACGTGACCATCTTCGGCCAATCCGCCGGCTCCCGCTCCGTGTCCCTGTTGACGCTAAGCCCGCTGGCTGCTGGCCTCTTCAAACGAGCCATCGCCCAGAGCGGCGGCCCCATCATCGGCTCCGAATACCTGAGCCCGGCTTTCAACGGGGACATGGCGGCCGTCTCGGCCATGGGCCGCTTGCTGGGTGAACGGCTGGGCTGCGCGGACAAGCCGGATGAACTCGCCTGCATGCGCTCCAAGTCCGCCATGGAGGTGCTCCAGGCGACCGCCACCGAGACGAGCATCTTCAAGGACGGTCTCTTCTTCGCCCCGGTCTTCGACGGGACCACGCTGCCGCGAGACCCCGCCGCCGCTTTGAACGACGCGACGAAGCCTCATGTTCCCATGATCGTCGGCAGCACGGGAAACGAGGGAACCACCTATCTGCGCGGCGAGTCCGGACTGACCACGGCCAGATACGAGGCGTTCCTGAAGGCGAGATTCGGCGAAAAATGGCCGGACGCCCTGGCGATGTTTCCCGCCCGGGGGGATGGCGACGTTCCCCGCGCCATTGACGCATTCATCACCGTGGCCGTGAACGCCCAGCCCGCCCGGTATGAGGCGCGCTCCCTGGAACGGGCCGGGAGCGAGGCCTGGCTCTACCGTTTCACGCGGCGGCCAAAAACCGCCCGCGCCCTCGAGATGGGCGCGTTTCACGGCGTGGATCTGGCCTACGTTTTCGGCAACATGAAGCAATCCGATGGCTACGAGCAGGCGGATCGCGATCTTTCCAGGCAGATGATGGCCTACTGGGTGAACTTCGCCCGCACCGGGAACCCAAATGGGCCAGGGCTTGTGGAGTGGCCCACGCATACTTCGGCGACAGACTTGAATCTGAATTTCGCTGACCACGTCTGGGTTGAACAACACCTCTACAACAAGCAATGCGACTTCATCGGCAGGGTGTCGCGGTTCAGGCTGGAGAGGGAGGTTCCGAAGCCATACACGAAACCAAGGGGTTCCCCATGACTCGCGCCCGCATCCCCACCCCGGTCCCAGCCCAGGCGATCCTCGTCTTGGTATTCCTGGCCTTGACAATGGCGCCGCAAGCTCTGGCCGTCAGCGGCATCGATTCCCAGGCGGCCGCCAATCCCCAGCATCGGGGCGCTGCCAGTGAACAGACCGCCACCCCCTCTCGGGATGATGGGGAGAGGTATTTGGACAAGTTCCTCTTCCATGAACGGCCGTTCCTTTTCCAGACCCTGTGGCGAGCGGGGGTGATCGCTACCGGCGGCGGAGACCTCGGGGAGATATTGACTGTAGCCAGCCAGATCACGGATGGCGACACGGAAAGCTGGCGCCAGGCCTGGAACGGCATGGCCATGAAACTGCGCGCCAACGCCGATGCCTTTCTTGCCTCCGGCCACACCCAAAGCGCCATGCAGGCCTATTTCAGGGCGACCAACGCCTTCCGGGCTGCGGGGGTCTACGAGTATGGTGACGAACGGGGAGTTCTGGCCTGGCAAGAAGGCCGCGACACCTTCATGAAGGCCGCCGCGCTCTCCAAGGGGTGTATCCAGCCCGTGCGGATACCTTACGAGCAGACCACCCTGCCGGGGTATCTGGCCACCCCGGACAACAGCCGCAAGAAACGGCCGCTGTTTCTGCTCCAGACAGGTCTGGACGGCACAGCGGAGGATCTCTACTTCCTCCTGGGCGTTGAGATCGTGAAACGCGGCTATGCCTGTCTGATCTTTGAAGGCCCCGGCCAGGGGGAGATGATCATCAAGCAGGGTTTGCCCTTCAGGCCCGACTGGGAGAAAGTCGTTACCCCGGTCGTGGACTTCGCCATGACCCTTCCCGGAGTGGATGCCGGGCGCATGGCCATTTTCGGACCCTCCATGTCCGTCCCCCGGGCCCTGGCTTTTGAGAAACGCATCAAGTGGGGCATTGTCGACGGCGGTGTCTGGAGCGTCTACGATGGAACCCTGAAGCAACTGCCCGAAGCCATACGGAAAATCGTCGATTCCCCGGACCAGGCCGCGACGGTGGATGCCCTCGTCACCCAGGAGATGGGCAAGAGTCTCGGTTTTCGTCACGCCATCAACCAGAGACTGTGGATATTCAAGGCCGAGTCGCCAAGCGACCTTTTCCGCAAGCTGAAGCCATACACCGTTGCTGACACTGTCGGTACGATCGAGGCAGAAATGCTGGTGGTCAACTCCAGCGCCGACAAGGTCAATGATTCCTTTGCCCAGGCCAAACTATTCTACAACGCGCTCGTGTCCAGGAAAACCTACCTGGAGTTCGACGCAAGCCAGGGCGCCCAGTCCCATTGCCAGGTCGGCGCCCCTCTGGTTGCCAGTGAGAACATGCTCAACTGGCTGGATGAACGGGCCAAACCATAAATCGAAGCCGGACGTCGGACGCTGCAACGTAAGCTCCGTGCAGGGCAATAAGACAGTCCAAGGAGGTTCCAATCATGCTGCTTCACGTTTGGAGATACGCCATTCCGGCGTTTTTGATCGGCTTCATCGCCTTGCTCGGCTCTCCAGGTCTTGCCGTGGCCAACGCCCAGGGCGGCATCAATCCGGCAGACCCCATGGTGCGCATCACCTACTCCAAATCGAACCTGGACGTTCCGGCCGTGCTGGCCGCCGTCAGCCGGGAGGTGTCCGCGTCCACGGGCCTGGGCGAGGAACTGATCACCTACTACTGGCAGACCTTCGACGCCGTGCACTGCATGGGCAAGCCCGCCACGGACAAGCCCCTGTTCGTGGACCTCTACGTGCCCGGATTCTTCACAGACGACCTTGTGGCCAAGATGATGACCGCCATCGCGGAGTCGCTGGCCAAGAACACGGGCCTGGACAAGAAGTGGGTCTTCGTCCACACCCATTTCCCCCTGCAGGGCCAGGTCTACATAGGCGGCGAGGTTTCCCATTGGGACAACTACCGGGGCAAACCCGAGAAGCCCGTGCGGGAAATGTCCGACCGGGCCATGGACAAATTTCTTTTTAACGATGGGGCCTTCGTCTTCCAATGCCTCTGGCGGGCAGGCCTCATCGCGGCGGGCGGGGCGGATCTAGGCGAGATGCTCACCATCACCAGCCAGGTGAAGGACTACGACAAGGAGAGCTGGCACCAGGCCTGGAACGGCATGGCCCGCAGGGTGCGCGACGCCGCCGACAAGGACGCCGCAGCCGGACATGGCGTGAGCGCCATGCAGCAGTATTTCCGCGCGACCGAGTACTACCGGGCCAGTTCGATCTACCTCTTCGGCAGCGATCCGCGCGGCGCTACGGCCTGGCAGGACGGGCGGGACGCCTTCCTGAAGGCCGCCCAGCTCTCCGAGGGGCGCATCAGGCCGGTACGCATCCCCTATGAAAAGACCACCCTGCCGGGTTATCTGGCCACCCCTGACAACACCAAGCGCAAACGTCCGCTTCTGCTCATCCAGACCGGCCTGGACGGCACCGCCGAGGATCTCTACTTCATCATCGCCGCCCACGCCGTGAAACGCGGCTACGCCTGCCTGATCTACGAGGGCCCCGGCCAGGGCGAGATGATCGTCAAGCAGGGCCTGCCCTTCCGGTTCGACTGGGAGAAGGTGGTCACCCCCGTGGTGGACTTCGCCCTGACCCTGCCCGAGACGGACCCCAAGCGCATGGCCATCATCGGCTACTCCATGGGCGGCTATCTGGTCCCGCGCGCCCTGGCCTTCGAAAAGCGCATCGCCTGGGGCATCGCCGACGGCGGGGTGGTGAGCCCCTTCGACGGCGTCATGACCAAGTTCCCGGCTGAGGTGATGAAGGGCGTGGACGTTCCGGCCCAGGCGGCCAGGGTGGACGAAATCGTCACCCAGGAGATGGGAAAGCACCCGGAGTTGAACCAGTTCATCAGCCAGATGCTCTGGACCTTCGACGCCAAGACCCCGAGCGCGTTGTTCTCGAAGCTCAAAACATTCAACCAGGCGGACACCATGGGCAAGATCGAGACCGAGATGCTGGTGGTCAACTCCAGCGAGGATGAGGTCGCCGCTTCCAACGCCCAGTCCACGTTGTTCTTTAACGGGCTGAAGGCCAAGAAGACCTATATGGAGTTCGACGCGTCCAGAGGCACGCAGTTCCACTGCCAGTTGGGCGCCCCCCTTGCCTCCAGCGAACGCATTCTCGACTGGCTGGACGAGAGGGCCAAGCCGGAGCAATAGCCAGATGCGGGGGGGGCGGCATGGCGCGGGCATGGCGGAGTTCCCCATGCCCGGGGATGAACGCCGCACTCCTGAAAGAGAACGGCCGATGTGGAGAGCGCGAGGGATGCCTGCGCATGGAAACGGAGGCTGTCCTCCACAGCACGGCACGATACGGGAGGAGATCATGAGTCGCCTGGCGTTCAGTGTGCTTGTCTGTTTGGCGGGTGTTCTCGCGTTGCTCGGCGGGTTCGCGGCCCCCACGGGAGCGCGGGAGCCGGACGTGGACCCGCACGCGGCCCACGCGGGCTTCCGGTTCAAGGATCCGGCCATGGACTTCGTGTTCGGCTCCCTGGTGCTCGGCTCCGCCGTGAACCACGGCTGCGAGATCGGCGAGGCGTTCGCCACGGCCGCCTTGATCAAGGACGGCGACGCGGACAGTTGGCGCGACCAGTGGCTGAAAACCGCCGCGCTCATCGAGGCCCGGGGCGAGAAAGCCCTGGCCGAGGGGCACACGGTGAGCGCACGCGACCAGTTCATGCGGGCTTGTTACGCCTACCGGGCCGCCCTGCCGTCCATGCTGCCGGACGATCCCCGCTTCGGGCTGGCCACCGGCAAGTGCCGTGAACTCCTGAAACGCGCGGGCAGGCTCCTCGCGCCCGAGCTTGAGTACATCGAAATCCCCTTCGACGGCACGGTGCTGCCCGGCTACTTCCGCAAGGCCTCCGCCGGGGACGCTCCCGCCCCCACGCTCATCATGATCGGCGGGGCCGAGACCTTCGCCGAGGACCAATACTTCTACATCGCGCCCCAGGCCTTCGACCGGGGGTACAACTTCCTGACCGTGGACCTGCCCGGACAAGGGCTCATGCCCCTGCAGGACCGTTTCTTCACGCCCGGCGGCATCGGCGCCTCCATCTCGGCTGTGGCGGATTACGCCTTGTCCCGGAAGGACGTGGACCCCAAGCGCCTGGCCGTCTACGGCATTAGCAGCGGCGGCGGCTTCGTGCCCATGGCGGCCGAGCGCGACGGCCGCTTCTCCGCCATAGTCATGAACAACTGCGTGGTGGACGCGGGCGCGGGCGTGACCAAAATGGCCGTGGCCACCGCCACCCCGGAGGCGGTGAAGGGCTGGTCCTCATTCAGCCGCGTGAGCAACCAGCTCATCGCCTGGCGTTTCGGAGTGGACAGGAACAACCTGCCCGGCCTGGTGGAGGCCAACAGCGGCCTGCGCTTCGACCCGGCCAGGGTGGCCATGCCAGCGCTCATCCTGGTGGCGGCCGGAGAATACAAGAGCGCGGAGATCGAGCGCCAGAACAGGCTCTGCCTGGACTGCCTGGCCAGTACGCGCAAGACCATGGTGGTTACGCCTGCCGCCGAGGGGGCCGCCAACCATTGCGTCATGGAGAACCGCAGCCTCATGAGCCAGGTGGTTTTCGACTGGCTGGACGTGACTTTCTCGCCCCGCTGAGTCCGCGCCTCAGCCCCTGACCGCCACTGGCTGGGCACGCGAGGGCGGGCGCCGTGCCCTTTCCTCAAGGGATTTTTTTGAGACGCCGTTGATCAGGGTGCGGCGGCGACACCCGCGAGGATCTGCTCGATGTCAGCCTCGGGGTATCCTTCGTTTCGCAAAACCGTGGCCAGACGGTTGGCCACCTGGCGGGCCTGGAGGACGGAGTGGCGGCCGTGCAGCCGGTACAAGAGCGCCCACAGAGAATCGTTGAGCGGATCAGGCCGGAGGGCTTTTTCCACGATGTCGATGGCGGCCTGAGTGCGGTTGATCCGGTCAAGATGGCCGCCCCACGTCAGAGCCAGGCGGGCCAGCGCAGCGGTGAGTTTGTGGCGGAATGCGCTGATTCGATCCCCGCCGGTGACTCCGGGGGCGAACTCCCCCTTCCAAAGGGCCGCCGCCCGCGAGAAGGCGTTGGCGGCCTGCCAGCGCTGCTGCAGGCGGGAGTGCTCCTGGCCCTTTCTCGCCTCTTCCAGGAACAGGAGCGCGTCCACCCGGCAGTTGGCCAGCCAGACCATGCCTCGCTCCCTGAACAGGTACCGGCCCGCGAGGCTTTGGGGCAACACCTCCGCGAAGGACTTGCGCAGGCGCGACATCATGGTGTCGAAATTGGTCCTGGTCGCCAAGGGGGAGCCGTCCGGCCAGAAGTGCAGGCACGCCGTGTCCTGGGGTATTTTCAAGTCCGGGGAGGCCAGGAGCAGACAAAGCAGCTCCCTTTGCCCCGGCGTCAGGGCCTCCGGAGGCAAAAGCGGCTCGCCACGGAAGAGTATGGCGAGTTCCCCGAGGCACCTGATTTCCAGGAGGGGAATGGATTCCCCCTGGTCCGTGAAGTCGTGACGGATGCGCTCCACCGCCAGTTTACGGGCGTAAGCGGGTTCGATATTTCGGGAAACGGCGAACCCAAGAACCTGCTCCATGCTTCCCGGCGTCCAGGCCCAGAAATGCTTGTAGTCGTTGCGGCGCATGAGCCCGAGGCCTTTGCGGATGTCCGTTGTGGCCGCCTCGCATTCACCGCGCAGCAGAAACGTCGCCGCACGGTTCATGAGCCCGCAGGACTCCAGATAGTCGGTAGGCATGGACCTTGCTTTCCGGATACCTTCCGTGAGCATGGAGACAGCGATGTCGTACTCGCCGCAGAAGCTGTGGACGATGCCGACAAGAATCTTGTGAAGCGTGATGAAATAGAGGCCTGCGGCCTGTTCCCGTAGCCTGGTCGATTCGTCACAGGCTGCAAGGGCCTCGGCTGTTTGTCCCTGAAGCGCCAGGACCACGGCCTTCAATTGGAGGGTCTGGCTTTTCAGGTGCGGGCTCAGGGCGTCGGCCTCTTTCGCGATGCGCAGGGCTTCCTCGAAGCGGCCCTGGTTGATGGCGATGTCCATTTCCCAGACGTGGCAGAAGGGGCCGACGATGCTCTGGGAGAACATATCCATGCCGACGGCATCCACAATTTGGCTTTTCTCGGTAGAGTAATTGTCAAAGCATCCGTCATGAAACAGGAAATTCATCAGCATCATGCGGATGGCCAGACAATGGAATGCGCCTACCTCGGAGCGAGGCACAATTTCGTGGGCGCGTTCCATCCACTGTCTGGCCATGGAGAGGTGTCCCGCAAATATCTTGATGTATCCCATGACCATCAGCATGGCCGCCTCGAAATTCACCAGGTGGTCTTTCATGGCCAAGGACAGGGCCATGTCCGCGTAGCGCGTGGCCGTGTCCACGTCGGCCAGAAAGATGACCCGACCCATGGCCATACTTCGGGCAATAAGGATGGTGGTGCAGGAATCCATGCCGCCTTCCAGGCCCTGGAAGAGTTCCTCCGCGCGTTCCAGGAGTTGTTCGCCTTCCCGTGAGTGCCCCGTGGTGGTGATGTGAATGGAAATGATGTGCGCAAGGCAGACAAGCTCTCCAAGCTCGTCATGCGCGGGCGCAAAGACCGCGAGGGCCTTGCGGAGCAGAGGCAGGGCATTGGCCGGGGCGCTATCCATGGTGGCCAGGGCGAGGAAGAGGCAGCCCCAGCCCAGGCGCGCCAAGTCCTGCTCTGGTATCGATCCCAGGATTGAGGAGAGCGTCGCCGTCTGGTTGGCCGCGAGCATGGCCGGACCCTGTTCGCGAAGCGCGGCATCGATGGCCTCCAAGTCGTCAGCCTTCAGGTAATGCCGCAGGGCCTGGGCGGGGGTGTTGCACCGGAGGTAATACGCGCCGGCATCCCGGTGCACCTTCCGGAGCGTCTCCGGAGCCAGCTTTTGCGTAGCCCTATCTCGCAAAAACTGCCGGAACAGATGGTGCAGTCCGAATACTGTGGAATCCGGAGTCAGATCCCGAATGAAGAAATTGCGCGCAGCCAGCTGATGAAGCCTTGCGTGGATATCCTCCCTGCCGGTGAGCCCTGCGGCAAGATCCACCGGGATGTCCTCCAGCAGCGACAGCACCAGCAACGGGTGGCGCAAGTCCGGTTCAAGCAGGGCGAACACCTTTCGCCTGAAATACTCGCGGATGTCCGAACATCTCGCGCCATCCCAACGGCCCGGAGGTTCGCCATCCCCCCCGCTGACCATCTGGAGCCCGAAAAGAAGCGCGCCCATGATCCAGCCGTCGGTCTTTCCGGATGGCTGGACAGTTTTGGTGCGAAGGCAAGCCATAGTCCGGTTGCTGCTCATGCCGCCTTCGAGGCTGATTGGTCTTTCCAACATACATCCATGGGCCGACGACCGTCAAAGGTCGTGTGCGGTCGCCGCTTATTGTCAAATTGAACCTAATTTCCTGTCATTTTATGGGGTTGACCCGTTCGGCAGTGAAGACCTTTGAGGGCGGGTTCGACCAAATTGGGTGACGGGCGCTTTCCCAAACTCGTCCCCCCTGGCATACCCCCTGGCGTCCCCCCTGAAAGGCGAAAGGCCGGGGTTCTGGCCCGGCCTTTCAATGTAACCTCCAAAAGAATCGGTGTGATTCGCTTGGCGTCCCCAAGGGAATTTGAACCCCTGTTATCGGCGCGAAAGAGGCGGAGCAGACGCATGCTCTTTTTCAATCCTCTTCATATACTTCGACTTTTTTGGTCCCCACGCGCCAGAGAGTACAGAGATGACACATGTGATGTGGACGAGCATGGACCATGGCCCTGCGCGCCACAGACGCAGGAACATCCCCCCGGCGACGAGCGTTTCTCCCTCCTCCAGGGCTCAGGCGATCCCGTGTTTCCGGCATGTGGCGCGCTCGTAGTCCTCGCGGATCAAATCGCGCATGGCGGCGCCCTTGGGGTCACAGACCAGGATGGCGGCCCAATCCGGTTCCAGGCGGACCTTCTGCATGAGCAGACCGTCTGAACCGAACCAGTACGGCAGCAACCCGCCGAGAAAATAGCCCCTGTCCCGGAGCACGTCCACGGCCCAGGACGCCGCCGCGTCGCCGAGGTTCAGGAATATCTGGACCACGCCCGGGTCGCCGGCCTTGGCTTCGGCTGCGGAAACGGCCTCGCCAAAATCCTTGCCGAGCCGGGTCACGGTCAGGCGCAGCAAGCCAGCCCCCTGGAGATGGAATTGGTCCGCCGCCGTGCGGCCTGTGGGCTCCTCCGAAGGGGACTCCACGCGGGGGAGCGCCAGTTCCGCGTAAACCCCCTGGCAAAACGCGCGATACGCCCGGGGCGTATGCGTTTCTCGGGTCGCGTTTTCGAATATCTTGAACATCAAAATGAGTGAGAGGTTGCGGGGCACGTCGCCCTCCCTGGCCGTGGTGGGGGAGGGCATGCATTCCGCCTCAAATCCGGTGAACGCCAGGCCGTGGGCATATAACAGGCTTTGGGGAGGAAGATGGTTGCAGACGGCCTCGCCGAAGATCACGGGTATCCGCAGCCTCCTGGGCAGGTTGTCCAGGGCCTCCTCGCTGAATCTCGCGGGGATGTTCCGTTTCCGGTAGCTTTTGAGGACCATGAGTTGCCCGGCCTCGTACAGATCGGGATTGGGGGCGCTGCGAAACAGTCCGGAAAGCCCCACCACCTCTCCCCCGGGGTCCGGGCGACCAAGGTATATTGGTCGTCCGTGGCGTTGCGGCGGATGATATCCCCGGGATCGTAGACATGCTCCAGCGGAAAGGCGTCGCCATATATCTCATAATAAGCCAAAGCTACGCCCAGAGCGTCCTCGGGACGAAAAAGCCCTATTGTGACATCCTGGCCGGGTTCGATCTCCCGGCGCGCCTCCAGAAGCTTCCGAATCAATCTCTCGCGTCCCATTTGCGGCTCCTCGCTTCACAGCGTGCGTCGGCGCATAACGGCGTCAGGCCGTGACGGCAGCCGGGCCGTCATTCCCCAAGGCTCACATCGACCACCGCCATGTTCTGGTTCAGGAAATCCACCATGGCGAATCGCGGGGCAAAGACCGGTTCTCGGTCCACCAGGCCGGTTCCCCGCAACAGGGAGACGAGGACTTCGCAGGCAAGGAGCGTGTTCGCCGCCAGCCCGCCGATGGCCGTGGTTGGAATGACGCCGGAGGCGGCTCCCCCGGCAATGCGGTCCATGGCCGGACGGTTGAAGAAGTCTCCCAGAAACGACGGCAACAAACCCCGGCTGTCGTCGGATTTCTCCTTTATCAGCCGCCAAAATTCCTCCGGCATCATGCCCCCGGGCTCGTGGGCCACCAGCAGGGAGCCGAAGCCGATGGCCCCGCAGGTGAACATGGGCAGACCGTGCTTTTGCAGCAGGGGAGGCGTCATGGCCTTGACCTCGTGCCCTTTTTCCGCGTCGATGACGCCGACATACGCGTCGGCCCCGGCCAGAAACCGTTCGAGGTTGTCCCCGGTGATGCCTTCCGGAAAGCAATCGAGCTCCACGCCTGGATTGATGGACCGGGCCAGTTCCACATAGACGTCGAGTTTGGGGCGGCCCATGGTATGGCCGAAGGCTCCGGCCTGCCGGTTCATGTCCGGCGGGTCGAAAACGCCGTTCTCCGCCAGCCGGAAGCGGGTCACCCCGCACCGGACCAGGGCCAGGAACGCGCCGCCGCCCACGCCGCCCAAGCCGGCAATGGCCACAACCTTGTCCCGCAAAACCGCAAATCCGGCCTCGGTGAAGATGGGGGCCGCCCGATTCAGGAATTCACCGGCCATGCTCACCCCCGACAAGCCGATGCGCAGTCGCAAAGGGAATAGACGGTTTCGCCGTGCCCATGGCGATCGTCGTCGCTGAGCCCCAGATCGCCGAGCAGCTCGGACATGACCTCGGGCTCGCGGTGGTAGCCGAGTTCCGCAACTTCCTGCAGTCCCTCCTCGCGGGAAAGCAGCCCGAAGGCCACCCCCGCGCTCACTTCCACGATGGATTGCGGGAAGAAGGTGGAACGCATGTTGCGAAAGCGCATGTACTGGCAGTAATCCTTGACCTTCTCGATGCGGCAGCTGGTGTGCAGCAGGCCCTTGTGCCCCGGAGGCATTTTCCAGTCCATCTCCTTTTGCATCAGCTCCGTCGCCGCGCGCCATGTGCCGTACAGCGAGTTTGTCTTTAAGCGGAGGAACTGCGGCACGAAAGCGGCTTCGTCCCTCCTGGCCCGTGTGATGAGCCGGTCGAGGGGCCCGTAAATCGGGTCGAGAATGCTGCGGATGGAGCGTTGGTAGCGGATGAACTCTGCAGCCAGGGAAAACGGATTGGCTGGCTCGGGCGTATGGGCCGTCATCTCCAGGAATTGCAGGGTCTGCTCGCGAATGGACGGCGGGGCGGGGCGGGTTTGCCCATTGCCAGCCTGCAGGCTGCGCATGACATAGCTCATGACCGCCAGTTGGACTTCCTCGACCCCCTGCATGACCACCGGAATCCGCTCTTCCGCCGCGAGCGGGAAGAAAAGGATATGGGCCACGGCCGGACAGAGACAGGGCAGGCCCACGTTGCGGAACTGGGAACGCATGGCGTCACGCGAGACGCTCCGGGGCAGGGTGCGTTCCACAAACTCGACACTCGGCAGCAGCTCGAGGGAGCGGCGGATGTTTCGGCGACAGGTGTCGTTGGTATAGGGCATATTCCAGGATGCGGCCAGGACGCGCAGCCCGAGTTTTTCGGCCAGATACCACAGCAGGTAGGTGGAGTCCTTGCCGCCGGTGCACAACACCATGACGTCGAAGCGGGAATCCTTGTTGTCGGCGGCGATCGACAGCAGCGCGGCATCGTCCACCATGTTGCGGGGCCCGCCGTCCTGCCCTGTCCGGGCGGCCTGCTCGTAGCACTGGCAGAAGGCGCACACTCCGTCCTCATCGAACTCCAGCCCCGGCAGCAGGTGGTCGTCGGCCACGCACCGGGTGCAGGTCTGCTTGCGCACGGCCGTGGACGGTTGCCGACGGTCTGTCCTGTCCACCACGACCTGCTGTTCGATCAAACGAAGGAAGTCCACGCTTTCGCGCACGGCCTGCGGCAGGCTGTCCAGGGACGCCGTGCCGTCCAATCCGGCCAGGGACTCGGCCAGAACATCCGTCACGGCCAAGATCGCGTCGTGATGGCGGGGCGGATTGCGCAACCCGTAATAGACCAGAACCTTCCCTTCCCGACTGTCCCGTACCGCCCATCGGTATTGAAGTACGGGATGCGATGGCATGCGCATGGCGACCTCGCTTCGATTTATGCAGGACCGGTCGAACGGCCTGCATCCGGTTTGTGCCGCTCCCCCGTGTACCGGCCTTTGCCGGTTTGGGGCGACATGTCGTTTCGGTTCCATATGACGAGTGGACGTGCCTTCTTTCGTAAGCCATGGACGGGGTGGCGTCGACAGCGAAATGTCCCGGGCAGGCGTCCAGAGCCGCCTTTTAAGCAAACCGCGCCCGGTCGGCATTCTTGGTTTGCCGCCAGGAAGGAAATTCTGTAGCTATGAAGCTTCATTCGATTGCCGAAGGTCCATCAAGTCTTTCGCGGGAGCGCCTTATGCCCGGGGACATGTGCATTTCGCTGGAGATCCCGCCGGAAACCGACTTTGCCTGCCCTGTGGCCGGACTGGCCAACGCCTTGGCGGTACGTGCGGGCTTTGACCGTCGGGAAAACTACCGGTTCCAACTGGCCGTCGAGGAATTCTGCCTGTATCTCGCCGGGTTCGCCGATGGCAACCAGCCGCTCTCCATCGGCCTCACGGGAAAACGACACCAGATGCGCGCCTCGTTTGCCTTCAGGGCCGCCAACCTATCCCTCGGAGCGCTCAACATCACCTCCCGCGCCACGTCCGGAACGCTCGAAGCATCCTCGGCGGAGATGGGATTGTTGTTGGTCGGCAAGGCCGCCGACCGCTTCCGTCTTGAGCATCACACCGGTGACCGTTTCGTTCTTGAAGCAGAAGTGGACAGGGCCTATCCGGAGGTGGCGACGGTCCGGCGCCCTGAAGGCTGGTGTCCGCCCTTCGCCATCCGTACGCAGCACGATCCAGCCCAGCTCACCCAGGCCGCCGCCCTGGCCATGTCCGCCTATCCCCGCTGGCAATGCCCCGGCTGTTTCCGCACGCCCGCCAAGTTTCCGGACATGGTGGCGGACGGCGCAATCGCGTGCGTTCTGGCCTGCGACGCGAGAGGACAAACCGTCGGCCTGTTGTCCTGGGCCCCATGCAGCGGTCAGGCGTTGTTATTTTCCGGACCCTTTGTGTTCACCCCCCCGGAAACCTCGGCCAGCGTGGCCCGGCTCCTGGTCGACGGCTTCCTGGAGACGGTGGCCCGTGAGCCATACAACATCGTGTTCAGTTTCCGGGCCACGTCCGACCTCCCCAAGGCGTCCTTCGAGACCTTGGGCTCCCTGCAATCCTTCGTGGACGGCCGGTTGGAACACCATCCGATCGTCTTCCGCCATCTGCGCGAGGACAATGGCCTGGCGGTGTGGTGCCCTCCGCAACTGGAGCGCTTCCTGCGCCAGGCCTATGACCGGCTGGCCCTGTCCCGGGACATCCTGCCCGTCGAGAAGCCGACCGCCCGGCCCCAGCGGGCATCGCTGCTCGGCGCCGCCTATGATCCGGGGCGGAATCTCGCCGAACTGACGGCGTTTCTCGACGGCGAGGATATGACGGCGAATCTGGCGGCCCACGTGGCGGCCTTTCGCCGACAAGGCATCGGCGCTATCCTGTATCATATGGACCTGTCCGTTCCGTGGGAGGCGGCGCTGGCCAGCGACCTGATCCAGGCCGGTTTCACGCCGGTGGCCATCCTCCCGCAGGGTGGCCGGACAGACAAGGTCGTCTGGCAGCATGAACAGCTTGCTTGACCGCGTCCCGGACTATGTCCGGTCTTTTGAGCGGTACGTCCCCAGTCGGCCCGATCCGGTGCTCATGCGCCAGTTCGGCGTGACGAAACTCTTTCGGCTCAACAACAACGAAAACGCCCTGGGACCGCCGCCCCTGGCCCTGGAGGCCATCGCCTCCTTCCCGCCCAAGCAGGGCGCCATCTATCCGAGCGGCGACGCCTACGACCTGCGCCAAGCCCTGGCCGCCCGTTTCGGCAAATCCCCGGACCAGTTCCTGGTCGGCAACGGTTCCTGCGAGGTCATCAGTTCGGTCATCCGGGCCTTCTGCGCGCCTGGCGACGCCATTGTCACCGCCGAGAAGACCTTTGCCGTCTACGAGTGGGTGGCGAAATTTTCCGGAATCGAAGTCCGGCTGGTCCCGCTCGTGGACCAGGCATTTTCTCCGGCGGCCATGCTGGCGGCCCTTACGGAACGGACCAAGATCGTCTTCGTGTGCAATCCCAACAACCCCACCGGTTCGTGGTGGAACCGGGCCACTCTGGAGCGCTTTCTGGCCGCCCTCGACGGCCGGGCCGTGGTGGTGCTCGACGAGGCATACCGCGAGTTCCTGGACGATCCGGACTTCCCCGACGGCATGGAGGTCATGCAGCGCCACGACAACGTCCTGGTCTTCCGCACCTTCTCCAAGATGTACGGCCTGGCCGGCTTTCGGATCGGCTACCTGTGCGGCTCCCTGGAGGCGGTGGATATCATACGCCGCACCCACATCGCCTATTCGGCGAACATCCTGGGCCAGATCGCGGCCACGGCGGCCTTGGCCGACGACGTCGGCCATATCGCCGCCACCCGGCGCATGGTGTCCGAAGCCAGGGGGTTCCTGCGCGACCTCTTCGACAGCCTGGGACTCGAACATATGGGCGGAGCCGGCAATTTCATCATGGTCCGCACGCCGCTCTCCGACACCCTGCTCTATCGCAGGCTCATGCGGGAAGGCGTCATGGTGCGCACCATGACCGGCTTCCGCTACCCCAACTGGATTCGCGTCTCCCTGGCCCAGGAACCGGCCATGACTGCCTTTGCCACGGCCCTGCCCAAGATACTGGAGACCTCATGAACAACACGCCTTCGGCCGCCAGGTCTTCTACTTCGACTTTTGTTGATCCCCACGCACCAGAGAGTACAGAAATGACGCATGTGATGTGGACAAGCATGTGGACCAGGGGTTGCCCGGCGATGCGCAAGCTCTACGGCGTGGAGCGCGAAGCCGAGAAGCAAAAGCTTGCGGCGGAATTTCGGCCTGGGGCGATTTGTCGTCAAAACTCGTAGCGCACCCCCACGGCCCCGGCCTGGGTCTGGGAGCCCCGCCCAAAAATCTGGCCGGAATAGCGTAGATAGAGTTTTGCGGAATCCGACACGCCGACGCTCACCCCGGCGTCCATCAGCAGGTTGTTCCGGGTGGGCTCGCCGGTCTTGGCCGAAAAGGACGACGTAGGCGAGCCGTTGTACCGGGCCTTGATGTTCTGGCTGTTGTCCAGAAACTCATGCCCCCAGCGCAGGGACACGTCCGGGCTGACGGTCGTTTTCTCCCCCACCGTGAACGTCCCCGAGACCTTGGCCCCCAGGCCCGACTTCAGGGAATTGCCGGAAAAGGCGCGCACGGTCAGCCCAAGCTCGGCGTCGGCGGTCTCGGAAAAGCCCGGCACGGACACATATCCGTAATCCAGCGTGGCCACCGGACCGGCCTTGAACTTCCCAAACGTCCAGTCGTAGCCCGTGGTCAGCGAGCCGCCCAAAAGAAACGACACGTACGTCCCTTGCGGCTGCGTGGAGATGGAGCCGAACTCGATCTTGCGCACCAGCCGGTTCCAGGCCGCCCCGGCCTGCACCATGCCGTCGGCATAGAAGCCGCCCGAGGAATATGCGCCGTAGAGGCCGCCCAGGAAGGTGTCCGAACGGCCGCTGGACTTGGCCGTGTCCGAGAACGACAGGTCGGAATGCACATAGCCCACCTGGAACCCGGCCAGCAGGTTGTCATTTACGGCCAGATCGCCCCCGGCCACCACGCCGTACTGCCAGGCGTCGAAGCCCGTGCGGTTATGCCCCTTGCCAAAGCCCACGTACTGGCCCACGGGCTTGACGAAAAGCCCCAGGCCCGCGGCCTGGCCGGATTTGGCCGTGATGCCGCTTGACGCGTCGCTGGCGATTGACCGCGAGGCCAGTTCCGTCATGCGCGACATCTCGCCGCCAGGCACCATGGCCAGAACCGACCCGCCGCCGCTTCGCGTCGCATAGGCCCGTTCCCGGATGGTGTCGGAAAAAAGCCGCATGGCCGAAAACGAGGTCTCCACCAGCGCGCTGTAAGGCTCGGGAGACATCTGCTGCAACCCGGCGGCGACCTCGCCCAGGCTCATGAAGTCGATTTCGGCCAGGATCGTCTGCATGGCCGGGGTGGCGGCAAGCGTGGCCCCGGTCAGGCCCAGGCTGGCCCCGTAGGAATTGCGGGTTGTGGCGGCGATGGCATACGGCAGGCGGATCACGGTGACGTCGCCGCCGAAGGCCCCGACGGTGGCGGTGTCCGTGTTGGTCACGGAGAAATTCAGGAAAGGGCTCTGGTTGTCGATGGTGATGGTTTCGTAGTCGCCGGTGAGCCCGCCGTCGGAAGAAAGCAGGGTGAACTGCTGCCCCGTGGTGTAGTAACCTTCGGCGATGGCCACATGCAGGGAGCCGCCGTCGATGGTGGTGGCCCCGGTGACGTGCAACAGGTCCCTGGCCGTGGGGGTGATCTCCAGGGAGAGCAGACTTCCCGAGCCCAGGAGCAGGTCGCCGTCGATGGTCAGGGTTCCCGCCGAAAGCCCGGGGGCGATGGTTCCGTGGCTCTCCACGTCGCCCATGATGGTCCCGGTTCCCATGAGCGTGCCGAACGAGCCCAACGCCAGAAGCGGCGCGGTCCAGGTGCCGTTGACGACGGCATCGCCATTGATGGTCGTGTCGCTTGCGAAGGTGATCCCGGCCCCGGCGTCGATCTGGTAATCCAGAGAGGCCAAGGAACCGGTCACGTCCAGGTCGCCTTCCATGACCCAGGTGAAGCCGGTGTATGTATTGTCGCCGGACAAGGTCAGGGTGGCGTCGCCGGACTTCAAAAACGTCCCGGCCCCTTCGATCACCCCGGCATAGGTGGCGTCCAGGGCGGGACTCATGTCCAGAAGCGTCCCGGCGGCCATGTCGATGCTCTGGGAGGCCAGGGAACCCGTGATCCGCAAAATCCCAGACGTAAGCGTGGTGTCGCCGGTGTACGTATTCGCGCCGGAGAGCGTCAGGATGCCCGCGCCGGATTTTTGGAAATCCCCGGCCCCGGAGATGATCCCGGCATAGGTCGTGTCCACGCTGGGGCTCATGTCGAACAGCGCCCCGTCCGCCACCTCCACGGACTGGGAGGCCAGGGAGCCCGTGACCAGAAGCGTCCCGGCGGTGACCGAGGTGTTGCCGGTATAGGTATGATTTCCGGTCAGGGCCAAAAGGCCCGCGCCGGATTTGACGAAGTCCCCGGCCCCCTCGATCACCCCGGCATACAGGGTATCCACGACGGGGTTCATGTCCAGAAGCGCCCCGGCGGCAATGTCGATGCCCTGGGAGGCCAGGGAGCCCGTGACCAGAAGCGTCCCGGCCGTTATCGTCGTGTCGCCGGTGTAGGTGTGGTTCCCGGTCAGGGTCAAAAGGCCCGCGCCGGATTTGACGAAATTTCCCGCCCCGGAGATGACCCCGGCATAGGTGGCGTCCACGCTGGGGCTCATGTCCAGGAGCGCCCCGGCGGCCACGTCGATGCCCTGGGAGGCCAGGGAACCCGTGACCAGAAGCGTCCCGGCGGTGATAAACGTCGCACCGGTATAGGTGTTGTCGCCGGACAAGGTCAGGGTGACGTCGCCAGACTTCAAAAACATCCCGGCCCCGGAAATCACCCCGGCGTAGGTCGTGTTCGCGGCCGGACTCATGTCGAAGAGCGCCCCGGCCGCCACATCCACGGACGCGGAGGCCAGCGACCCGGTCACGCGCAGGATTCCGGCAGTGATGCTAGTGTCGCCGGTATAGGTGTTGTTCCCGGAGAGCGTCAGGGTGGCCGCGCCGGATTTCTGGAAATCCCCGGCCCCGGAGATCACCCCGGCGAAGCCCGTATTCGCTGATGGCGACCAGTCCAGGAGGCCGCCCGAGGCGATGGACGCCCCCGAGGCGACCAGGCCGCCTTGCAGGATCAAGGTTCCCTGGCTGACGGTCAGGGTTCCCGTGCCCAGGTCCACGTCGCCGCCGATGGTCCAGGATCCGGAATCGTCCTTGATGAGGTTCTGGAAGTTGCGCACCGCGCCGTCCAGGCTGACGCTGCCGACCAGGGTCAGGGTATTGTCGCCGCCGCCGCCGTCAACGATGCCCCGCACCATGGCCCCGGGGCCAAACGTGGCTGAGTCGTCCCCAGCCCCGAACAGGATGGCCACGTCGGTGGAACTGGCGGCCAGGATGCTGCCGGTGCTGACCAGGGTGCAATCGGCGTCGGTGAAGGTCAGGGCGCTGGTCAGGTTGATGGTCCCGGCGTTGGTCAGGCTGCTCAGATTGGTCAGGCTGCCCGAGAAATTCATCGTGGCCCCGGAGGCCACGTTGATGGAGCTGGTGGCCAGGGAGCCGGTCACGCCCAGGGTTCCGGCAGAAACCGTGGTCGCGCCGGTGTAGGTGTTGTTCCCGGAAAGCGTCAGGGTGGCCGCACCGGACTTCTGGAAATTCCCCGCCCCGGAGATCACCCCGGAGTAGGTCGCGTTCGTGGCCGGGCTCATGTCGAACAGCGCCCCGGAGGACACGGCCACGCTTTGCGAGGCCAGCGCCCCGGTCACGCGCAGGGTTCCGGCCGTTATCGTCGTGTCGCCAGTGTAGGTGTTGTTCCCGGACAGCGTCAGGGTGGCCGCACCGGATTTCTGGAAATTCCCCGCCCCGGAAATCACCCCGGCATAGGTCGTGTTCGCTGCCGGGCTCATGTCGAACAGCGCCCCGGAGGACACGGCCACGCTTTGCGAGGCCAGCGACCCGGTCACGCGCAGGGTTCCGGCCGTTATCGTCGTGTCGCCGGTATAGGTGTTGTTCCCGGAGAGCGTCAGGGTGGCCGCACCGGACTTCTGGAAATCCCCGGCCCCTTCGATCACCCCGGCATAGGTCGTGTTCGCTGTGGGACTCATGTCGAACAGCGCCCCGGCGGCCACGGCCACGCTTTGCGAGGCCAGCGACCCGGTCACACGCAGGGTTCCGGCCGTTATCGTCGTGTCGCCGGTGTACGTGTTGTTCCCGGAGAGCGTCAGAGTGGCCGTGCCGGATTTGCGGAAATCCCCGGCCCCTTCGATCACCCCGGCATAGGTCGTGTTCGCTGTGGGGCTCATGTCGAAGAGCGCCCCGGCGGCCACGTCCACGCTTTGCGAGGCCAGCGACCCGGTCACACGCAAGGTTCCGGCCGATATGGCGGTATCGCCGGTGTACGTGTTGCTCCCGGACAGCGTCAGGGTGGCCGCGCCGGATTTGCGGAAATCCCCGGCCCCGGAAATCACCCCGGCGTAGGTCGTGTCCGTCAAAGGGCTCATGTCGAACAGCGCCCCGGAAGACACGGCCACGCTTTGTGAGGCCAGCGACCCGGTCACGCGCAGGATTCCGGCAGAAACCGTGGTCGCGCCGGTGTAGGTGTTGTTCCCGGAGAGCGTCAGGGTGGCCGCGCCGGATTTCTGGAAATTCCCCGCCCCGGAAATCACCCCGGCAAAGCCCGTATTCGCTGATGGCGCCCAGTCCAGGAGGCCGCCCGAGGCGATGGACGCCCCCGAGGCGACCAGGCCGCCTTGCAGGATCAGGGTTCCCTGGCTGACGGTCAGGGTTCCCGTGCCCAGGTCCACGTCGCCGCCAATGGTCCAAGATCCGGAATCGTCCTTGATGAGGCTCTGGAAGTTGCGCACCGCGCCATCCAGGCTGACGCTGCCGACCAGGGTCAGGGTATTGTCGCCGCCGCCGCCGTCGACGATGCCGCGCACCATGGCCCCGGGGCCAAACGTGGCCGAGTCGTCCCCGGCGCCAAACAGGATGGCCACATCGGTGGAACTGGCGGCCAGGATGCTGCCGGTGCTGACCAGGGTGCAATCGGCGTCGGTGAAGGTCAGGGCGCTGGTCAGGTTGATGGTCCCGAAGTTGGTCAGGCTGCTCAGATTGGTCAGGCTGCCCGAGAAATTCATCGTGGCCCCGGAGGCCACGTTGATGGAGCTGGTGGCCAGGGAGCCGGTCACGCCCAGGGTTCCGGCAGAAACCGTGGTCGCGCCGGTGTAGGTGTTGTTCCCGGAAAGCGTCAGGGTGGCCGCACCGGACTTCTGGAAATTCCCCGCCCCGGAAATCACCCCGGCATAGGTCGTGTTCGTCGAGGGGCTCATGTCGAAGAGTGCCCCGGAGGACACGGCCACGCTTTGCGAGGCCAGCGACCCGGTCACGCGCAGGGTTCCGGCCGTTATCGTCGTGTCGCCAGTGTAGGTGTTGTTCCCGGACAGCGTCAGGGTGGCCGCACCGGATTTCTGGAAATTCCCCGCCCCGGAAATCACCCCGGCATAGGTCGTGTTCGCTGCCGGGCTCATGCCGAAGAGCGCCCCGGCCGCCACATCCACGGACGCGGCGGCCAGCGACCCGGTCACGCGCAGGGTTCCGGCAGTGATGCTGGTGTCGCCGGTGTAGGTGTTGTTCCCGGACAGCGTCAGGGTGGCCGCGCCGGATTTCTGGAAATTCCCCGCCCCGGAAATCACCCCGGCAAAGCCCGTATTCGCTGATGGCGCCCAGTCCAGGAGGCCGCCCGAGGCGATGGACGCCCCCGAGGCGACCAGGCCGCCTTGCAGGATCAGGGTTCCCTGGCTGACGGTCAGGGTTCCCGTGCCCAGGTCCACGTCGCCGCCAATGGTCCAAGATCCGGAATCGTCCTTGATGAGGCTCTGGAAGTTGCGCACCGCGCCATCCAGGCTGACGCTGCCGACCAGGGTCAGGGTATTGTCGCCGCCGCCGCCGTCGACGATGCCGCGCACCATGGCCCCGGGGCCAAACGTGGCCGAGTCGTCCCCGGCGCCAAACAGGATGGCCACATCGGTGGAACTGGCGGCCAGGATGCTGCCGGTGCTGACCAGGGTGCAATCGGCGTCGGTGAAGGTCAGGGCGCTGGTCAGGTTGATGGTCCCGAAGTTGGTCAGGCTGCTCAGATTGGTCAGGCTGCCCGAGAAATTCATCGTGGCCCCGGAGGCCACGTTGATGGAGCTGGTGGCCAGGGAGCCGGTCACGCCCAGGGTTCCGGCAGAAACCGTGGTCGCGCCGGTGTAGGTGTTGTTCCCGGAAAGCGTCAGGGTGGCCGCACCGGACTTCTGGAAATTCCCCGCCCCGGAAATCACCCCGGCATAGGTCGTGTTCGTCGAGGGGCTCATGTCGAAGAGTGCCCCGGAGGACACGGCCACGCTTTGCGAGGCCAGCGACCCGGTCACGCGCAGGGTTCCGGCCGTTATCGTCGTGTCGCCAGTGTAGGTGTTGTTCCCGGACAGCGTCAGGGTGGCCGCACCGGATTTCTGGAAATTCCCCGCCCCGGAAATCACCCCGGCATAGGTCGTGTTCGCTGCCGGGCTCATGCCGAAGAGCGCCCCGGCCGCCACATCCACGGACGCGGCGGCCAGCGACCCGGTCACGCGCAGGGTTCCGGCCGTTATCGTCGTGTCGCCGGTGTAGGTGTTGTTCCCGGAGAGCGTCAGAGTGGCCGTGCCGGATTTGCGGAAATCCCCGGCCCCGGAAATCACCCCGGCATAGGTCGTGTTCGCTGTGGGGCTCATGTCGAACAGCGCCCCGGCGGCCACGGCCACGCTTTGCGAGGCCAGCGACCCGGTCACACGCAGGGTTCCGGCCGTTATCGTCGTGTCGCCGGTGTACGTGTTGTTCCCGGAGAGCGTCAGAGTGGCCGTGCCGGATTTGCGGAAATCCCCGGCCCCGGAAATCACCCCGGCATAGGTCGTGTTCGCTGTGGGGCTCATGTCGAAGAGCGCCCCGGCGGCCACGTCCACGCTTTGCGAGGCCAGCGACCCGATCACACGCAAGGTTCCGGCCGTTATGGCGGTATCGCCGGTGTAGGTGTTCGCGCCGGACAGGGTCAGGGTGGCTGCGCCGGACTTCCGGAAATCGCCTGCCCCTTCGATCACACCGGCGTAGGTCGTATCCGCCGAGGGGCTCATGTCGAGGAGCGCCCCGGAGGACACAGCCACGCTTTGTGAGGCCAGCGACCCGGTCAGGCGCAGGGTTCCGGCAGTGATGCTGGTGTCGCCGGTGTAGGTGTTGTTCCCGGAGAGCGTCAGGGTGGCCGCGCCGGATTTACGGAAATCCCCGGCCCCTTCGATCACCCCGGCATAGGTCGTGTTCGCTGTGGGACTCATGTCGAACAGCGACCCGGCCGCCACATTCACGGACGCGGAGGCCAGCGACCCGGTCACGCGCAGGGTTCCGGCCGTTATCGTCGTGTCGCCGGTATACGTATTCGCGCCGGACAAGGTCAGGGCGGCCGCGCCGGATTTCTGGAAATCCCCGGCCCCGGAGATCACCCCGGCGAAGCCCGTATTCGCTGATGGCGACCAGTCCAGGAGGCCGCCCGAGGCGATGGACGCCCCCGAGGCGACCAGGCCGCCTTGCAGGATCAGGGTTCCCTGGCTGACGGTCAGGGTTCCCGTGCCCAGGTCCACGTCGCCGCCAATGGTCCAAGATCCGGAATCGTCCTTGATGAGGCTCTGGAAGTTGCGCACCGCGCCATCCAGGCTGACGCTGCCGACCAGGGTCAGGGTATTGTCGCCGCCGCCGCCGTCGACGATGCCGCGCACCATGGCCCCGGGGCCAAACGTGGCCGAGTCGTCCCCGGCGCCAAACAGGATGGCCACATCGGTGGAACTGGCGGCCAGGATGCTGCCGGTGCTGACCAGGGTGCAATCGGCGTCGGTGAAGGTCAGGGCGCTGGTCAGGTTGATGGTCCCGAAGTTGGTCAGGCTGCTCAGATTGGTCAGGCTGCCCGAGAAATTCATCGTGGCCCCGGAGGCCACGTTGATGGAGCTGGTGGCCAGGGAGCCGGTCACGCCCAGGGTTCCGGCAGAAACCGTGGTCGCGCCGGTGTAGGTGTTGTTCCCGGAAAGCGTCAGGGTGGCCGCGCCGGATTTCTGGAAATTCCCCGCCCCGGAAATCACCCCGGCATAGGTCGTGTTCGTCGAGGGGCTCATGTCGAACAGCGCCCCGGAGGACACGGCCACGCTTTGTGAGACCAGCGACCCGGTCACACGCAAGGTTCCGGCCGTTATGGCGGTGTCGCCGGTGTACGTGTTGTTCCCGGACAGCGTCAGGGTGGCCGCGCCGGATTTACGGAAATCCCCGGCCCCTTCGATCACCCCGGCATAGGTCGTGTTCGCTGTGGGACTCATGTCGAACAGCGACCCGGCCGCCACATTCACGGACGCGGAGGCCAGCGACCCGGTCACGCGCAGGGTTCCGGCCGTTATCGTCGTGTCGCCGGTATACGTATTCGCGCCGGACAAGGTCAGGGCGGCCGCGCCGGATTTGCGGAAATACCCGGCCCCTTCGATCACCCCGGCATAGGTCGTATTCGCCAAGGGGTCCATGTCGAACAGCGACCCGGCCGCCACATCCACGGACGCGGAGGCCAGCGACCCGGTCACGCGCAGGGTTCCGGCGGTGATGGCGGTGTCGCCAGTGTACGTGTTGTTCCCGGACAGGGTCAGGGTGGCTGCGCCGGATTTCTGGAAATTTCCCGCCCCGGAAATCACCCCGGCATAGGTCGTGTTCGCCGAGGGGCTCATGTCGAACAGCGACCCACTCGCCACATCCACGGACGCGGAGGCCAGCGACCCGGTTACGCGCAGGATTCCGGCAGTGATGCTGGTGTCACCGGTGTAGGTGTTCGCGCCGGACAGGGTCAGGGTGGCTGCGCCGGACTTCCGGAAATCGCCTGCCCCTTCGATCACACCGGCGTAGGTCGTATCCGCCGAGGGGCTCATGTCGAGGAGCGCCCCGGAGGACACAGCCACGCTTTGTGAGGCCAGCGACCCGGTCAGGCGCAGGGTTCCGGCAGTGATGCTGGTGTCGCCGGTGTAGGTGTTGTTCCCGGAGAGCGTCAGGGTGGCCGCGCCGGATTTACGGAAATCCCCGGCCCCTTCGATCACCCCGGCATAGGTCGTGTTCGCTGTGGGACTCATGTCGAACAGCGACCCGGCCGCCACATTCACGGACGCGGAGGCCAGCGACCCGGTCACGCGCAGGGTTCCGGCCGTTATCGTCGTGTCGCCGGTATACGTATTCGCGCCGGACAAGGTCAGGGCGGC
Organism: Desulfolutivibrio sulfodismutans DSM 3696; assembly: GCF_013376455.1. GTDB lineage: Bacteria > Desulfobacterota > Desulfovibrionia > Desulfovibrionales > Desulfovibrionaceae > Desulfolutivibrio > Desulfolutivibrio sulfodismutans. The sequence continues at coordinate 2,589,445 of NZ_CP045504.1, forward strand.
CGCGCCGGATTTGCGGAAATACCCGGCCCCTTCGATCACCCCGGCATAGGTCGTATTCGCCAAGGGGTCCATGTCGAACAGCGACCCGGCCGCCACATCCACGGACGCGGAGGCCAGCGACCCGGTCACGCGCAGGGTTCCGGCGGTGATGGCGGTGTCGCCAGTGTACGTGTTGTTCCCGGACAGGGTCAGGGTGGCTGCGCCGGATTTCTGGAAATTTCCCGCCCCGGAAATCACCCCGGCATAGGTCGTGTTCGCCGAGGGGCTCATGTCGAACAGCGACCCACTCGCCACATCCACGGACGCGGAGGCCAGCGACCCGGTTACGCGCAGGATTCCGGCAGTGATGCTGGTGTCACCGGTGTAGGTGTTCGCGCCGGACAGGGTCAGGGTGGCTGCGCCGGACTTCCGGAAATCGCCTGCCCCTTCGATCACACCGGCGTAGGTCGTATCCGCCGAGGGGCTCATGTCGAGGAGCGCCCCGGAGGACACAGCCACGCTTTGTGAGGCCAGCGACCCGGTCAGGCGCAGGGTTCCGGCAGTGATGCTGGTGTCGCCGGTGTAGGTGTTGTTCCCGGAGAGCGTCAGGGTGGCCGCGCCGGATTTTTGGAAATCCCCTGCCCCGGCGATCACCCCGCCGTAGGTCGCGTTCGTGGCCGGGCTCATGTCGAAGAGCGCCCCGGCCGCCACGTCCACGCTTTGCGAGGCCAGCGACCCGGTTACCCGCAAGGTTCCGGCCGTTATGTCGGTGTCGCCGGTATAGGTGTTGTTCCCGGACAGGGTCAGGGCGGCCGCGCCGGATTTCTGGAAACCACCCGCTCCGGAAATCACCCCGGCATAGGTCGTATCCGCCGAGGGGCTCATGTCGAACAGCGCCCCGGAGGACACGGCCACGCTTTGCGAGGCCAGCGCCCCGGTCACGCGCAGGGTTCCGGCCGTTATCGTCGTGTCGCCGGTATAGGTGTTGTTCCCGGAGAGCGTCAGGGCGGCCGCGCCGGATTTCTGGAAACCGCCCGCTCCGGAGATCACCCCGGCGTAGGTCGCGTTCGCCGCCGGGCGCATATCCAGAAGCGCCCCGGAGGACACGGCCACGCTTTGAGAGGCCAGCGATCCGGTCACGCGCAGGGTGCCGCCGGAAATCGTGGTGTCGCCGGTATACGTGTTCGCGCCGGAGAGCGTCAGGGTGGCCGTGCCGGATTTGGTGAGCGTCCCGGAGCCGGTAACGGCCCCGGCATAGGTCGTGTCCGAGGCGGCGGCGAAGGCAATCCCGGTTCCAGAGGCCAGGTCGATGGACGCGGAGGCCAGGGAGCCGGTCAGGCGCAGGATGCCGCCGGAAACCGTGGTTGCGCCGGTATAGGTGTTGACGCCGGACAAGGTCAGGGAGCCGGAACCGGTCTTGGTCAGGCCGCCCGCGCCGGAGATGACCCCGGCAAAGGTGGAATCGGTCGAACCGAGGTTCAGCGTCAGGATCGTGGCGGCGTCCGACCCCAGGGTGACCCCGCCGGAGCCAGACAGCAGGGTGATGGTTTGGTCGTAGTCGTTGAGGTCGAACACCGCGCCCGAGGCCACGCTCAGCCCGGAGGAGGAGGCGATGATGTCGGCCGCCCCGGCCCGAAGGGTTCCGGCGTTCACGGTGGTTGCGCCGGTGTAGGTATTGGCGGCGCCGAGGGTCAGCGTGCCGGTTCCGGACTTGGTCAGGCCCCCCGTTTCGGAGATGACGCCGTCGAATTGGTACGAATCGGCGTTTTGCACCGTGAGGGTGGCCGAGCCAAGAGTGACGCTGCCGCTGCCGGAGAGGCCGTGGATGGTCTGGGCGAAGTCGTTGAGATCCAGCGTGGCGCCCGCGGCGACGCTCACGGCCGAACTTGTGGAAAAGGCGCCCGCCACTCCGGCTTGCAGGGTTCCCTCGGACACGGTGGTCACGCCGGTGTAGTCGTTGTATTTGCCGGAGAGGGTGAGGGTATGGTCGCCTTTCTTGATCAGGGCGCCCGAGCCCGACAGGACGCCCGCGTAGGCCGTGCTTCCGGCGACCGTATCCCAGGTCAGCGAACCCTCGTTCTCGATGCCGTTGGTTATCGACACGAACTCATTGATGCTCAAGGAAGCGTTGGTCTTGATGGTCAGGTTCGTGAAGGAACTGCGGTTGGCGTACTCGGGGTCCAGGGTCCATGTCGCGGCCGCGACCCCGTTGCCGACCACCAGATCGGTCACGCCCTCGAACAGGTTGTCGGCGCTGTTGACGCCGAGAAGGGTCAGGGTGCCGCCGTTAAGATGCACCTTGCCGACAAGCGAGGTGCTGGCGTCTCCGGCCAGGTCCAGGGTCACGCTGCTGCCCGAGCCTCCGGCGTAAATGGCGTAGGCCTCGGAGTCGTGGGTGTTGACCCCCTCCAGGGCGCCGGTCACGTAGAGGTTCACGGCGCCGGATTCGGAATAGACCGCGTAGGCCCGACCAAAGGCCCGGGCCGAGATGGTTCCGGATACAAGCAGGGCGGTGTCTGCGTCGCCGCCGTTGATGTTCCCGCCGGCGTACAGACCGTAGGCGTAGGTCGAACCCGGGACTGCCGTGCCCGCTGTCGTGGCCGAGATCGTGCCGCTCACCTCGCCGATGGAGATGGATGTCGCGGCGCGCAGGCCGACCGCATACCCCAGGTCTTCGTCGGTGGTTTTGGCTGTGACCGTGCCGGACAGGGCGCCGGTGATGCTGATGCTGGAACTGCCGCTTTGCAGACCGTAAGCGCCATAGCCGCCCGCAGCCGTGACCGATCCGGACAGACTGGCGAGAGTGACGCCGCCCGAGGCGTACAGGCCAAGGGCGATGCCGGCCGCAGCCGAGACCGAACCGGCCAGCCCGCTTGTGATCTGGATGCTTCCGGCTGAAGCGTACAGGCCATAGGCGGCTCCGAGCTCCGTGGACGTGGCCGTGACCTTTCCGGTCGCGGACACGGAGTCGATGGTGATGCCCTCCAAAGCCCACAGACCATAGGCGTTCCCGGAGGAAGTGGTCGCCCCCGCGACCGTGGCCTCGACCGTGCCGGACAACCCGCCCGTTACAGAGATGCTTCCCCCGTCGGCATATAGACCATAGGCATATCCGGAGTCCCCGGCCGTGGCCGCGATCGCGCCGGACACCCCGCCCGTTATGGAGATGTCGCCCGAGCTTCCGTACAGGGCGTAGGCCTGCCCTTCGTCCCCGGCCGTGGCCGTGATCGTGCCGGACACCCCGCCCGTTATGGAGATGTCGCCCGAATTTCCGTACAGGCCATAGGCGTATCCGGAATCCCCGGCTGTGGCCGTGATCTGGCCGGACATCGCGCCCGTTATGGAAACGTCGCCCGAACTTCCGTACAGGGCGTAGGCCTGCCCTTCGTCCCCGGCCGTGGCCGTGACCGTGCCGGTCGAGGAGACGCTGTCGATGGAGATGCCGTCGCCGCCAGCCCACAGGCCGTAAGCCTGCCCGGCGCCAAAGGCCGTGGACGCGACCGCTCCGGACAGTCCGCCCGTGAGGCCTATGCCCGGCCCTTTCAGGCCATAGGCCGCGCCGACGCCTGTGACCTCGGCCGTGACCGAACCGGCGAAGCCGTTCGCTATGGTGAGAAGCCCGGTGTTCGAGCCCATCCCCTGGGCGAGCGTCGTGCCCGTGGCCGTGACGCTGCCGGCCGATCCCACCCCGTTCGAAATGGTGAGGGCTCTTGCGGCGTAAAGCCCGTAGGCGCTCGCCGCGCTGGCCTCGACGTCGCCGGCCAGCCTGCCGGAGATGATGATGTCATCGACTGCGGCGTAGATCCCGTAGGCGGCCTGCCCCGCCGTGGCCGTAATCTTGCCGGCGCTTGTCAGGTTGCCCGTTATTTTGACATTGTTCTCGCCGTACAGGCCGTAGGCCTGCCCTGTCGTCGCCGTCGCAACGACCGTTCCGGACAGCGTCCCGATGAGGAGTTCGCTATAGCTCGCATATCCGTCGGAGGCCATGAGGCCGTAGGCGCTCGCCCCCGCGCTGGCCGTAATGTCTCCGGACATCGTGTCGATAGTGACGTAATCTCCCTGCAGTCCGTAGGCGTTGCCGCCTGCCCCGGCCGAGGCGTTGACCGCGCCTGAAAGTCCGCCCGCTATGCTGATGCTATATTGTGTAAGCACGCCGATACCACTGCGCATTCCCCAGGCGTCCAAGCCGCTCCCGGACGCCGTGGCGGAGATCGTTCCGGCCATTCCATCCGTTATGGTGATATTTCCCTGTGTGCTCAGGAGTCCGAAGACGCCAGAGTCCGCCGTCGTTCCTGTCGCCGACAACGTGACATTGTCGCCAATATTGCCAACATTCAGTCCTAACGCATTATTGGAATAAAGACATGAAACATCAAGCGTATATGTTGATGATATATTGACGCTGATATCGCTGCTTCCGTCAAGACTTATGGAGTATCCATTGGTGTCAAAGACATTTTGATAAAAGCCGTCCTGGCTTACTGTGACGCTAAATACATTAGTGAGCAGGCTAATCGGCCCCAGAACGCTGAAGGGGCCATTTACAAGATCTATGGTGTATCCGCCAAGCGTATCAAGTCCAAAAATTATTGTGTTGCTTGTGTCATCGTTTCCATGGACGACGGCGTACCGCAACGTCCCTGCCGTGCTGCCGGAATCCGAAAGATAGTTGTTGACTACAAAGCTCTCGTCCGCCCGGGCCGGGCCGACGGCCAGCAGCATGAACAGGACCACGGCCACCGCCGTCCGCCATCCGGGCATGCCGCGCCGCATGGGTTCCCCGCAGGAACGCCGCTTGTTTTTCCGCCACCATTGCATCGTGGAGCGATATCGTAAAAACGGGAGAAGGCCTGTCAGGGATTTCCATGATTTTATGTAGCGGAATTTGGGGACAGCGGGGCCGGGGCGCAAGGGACGCAGGGCCGGACTGTCGCCAGGCGGGGGCTGGGCGTCAGAGCTCAGCCTGCCCCGCAAAGGGAATGGACGCGGCCCGGCCGGTCAGCCGCGCCGCCGGATGGCGAACTTGCGCAGTTCCTTCATGCTGGAAAAACCGAACTTGCGGATCATGCGGCCGTAATACGTCTCCACGGTGTGGGCGCTGATGCTCAGGGCCCGACCGATCTCGGCGCTGGACTCGCCGCCCCCGAGCCGGTCAAGGATCTGCTCCTCACGCTGGCTCAAGGCGACGGTCCCGCCCTCGTCCGGGGCGAGCACCCGTCCAGCCAGGCTCTCCATGGCCCCGGGACTGGCGTAGCGCCGCCCGGCGGCCACGGCCTCAATGGCCTCCAAAAGCACGTCCGCGACCTCGCGCTTGGTGACGTAGCCCCGCGCCCCCCGGTCGAAGGCCCGTTCGATGCTCCCCCGGTCCTCGTGCATGGAATAGATGAGGCTCGGAATCCCCTGGGCCGTCAGGTCGCCGATCAGGTCCAGGCCCGACTCCTCGGCCAGGGACAGGTCCACCAGGGCCACCGAGGCCTGGACGCCCTCCAGGCGCTCCAGGAGTTCCGCCCGGCTTCCGGCCTCGCCGCAGACCGTATGGCCAACCTGGCGCAACAGCAGCGACAGGCCGTTTCGCATGGCCGGATGATCGTCCACCAAAAAAACGCGCACTCCAAAGGCGTCAGGCATCGGTTTTCTCCTTGCCGTCCCCATTGATTCCACAGGCTAAAAGACAGGTCACGACGGTTCCGCCGCCCGGGGCGTCCTCCACGGAAAGGCGAGCCCCGATCATCCTGGCCCGGTAGGACATGATCCGCATGCCGAGCCCTCCCTGGCTGCGAACCGCCGCCTGGAGGCCGATGCCGTCGTCACGCACGGTGAGCGCAAGCAGCCGGTCGAGACCGCAACTCAGGGTGATGGTGATCCGGCCGGGCTGGGCGTGCTTGACGGCGTTGGCCACCGCCTCCTGGGCGATGCGGTAGAACTGGACGAGATGCTCGTTGCGGCACGGCTCGCAGTCCAGGTTCTCGACATATTCGATAGCGACGCCGCTGGATTGGCTGACGCGCCGGGCCAGATCGTCCAGGGACGGCCTGGCCTCGCCCGGGGTGTGCTCCACCGGCCAAAGCCCCCGGGAGAGATCGTAGGCCTGGCTGACCGACTCCTTGAGCATCAGGGAAATCTCCGCGACTTCCGCCGCCACGTCCCCCTCCGCGATGCCGCGGTGTTCCAGGGCCGCACAGCGAAGCCGGGCCCCCCCCAACTGCTGGCACAACCCGTCGTGCAGGTCGTGGCTCAACCGGCGGCGCTCCTCCTCGCTGACGTTGACGATCTCCCGCTCCAACCGGGTGCGCTCGTCCATTTCCGCCCGCAGGGCGGCGTTTTTTCCCGTAAGCGCCCGGGACAGACCTTCTACGGCCGAGAACGCATTGGTGAACCGCTGGGCCAGGGCCAGGGCCTGGGACAGGGCAAAGGCCAGCATGCCCAACGGCAGGAGATTCAGGACGTTGATGCCGAAGAAGAATCGGTAGATGTCGCTCATCGAGGTTACCGACAGGATAGCGTAGCCAATGAAAAGAATAGACGAACCGTCGCGGCCGCGCTTCAGGCAAAGTCCTAGCATGACCAGAATACATAAATTGACAAACAAGGTCGTCAACGGCAGATACAACACTGCTTTGTAAACGTACGCATCAGGCTGCGTGACGATGATAAAAACGAATACGACGCTTCTTATGTCACATATATACTTGACGAAAATAAAAAACTCATCAGGATAGATAGATTTATAGAATCGATACAGGATGGAGCCCAATACGGCATACGCGACAAGGGGTATCCTGCGGACAACATCAGGTTTTATGTCTGGAAAAAAAAGATTGATCAACGTATCCGACGAATCCATGGTCAGGAGCAGCGTGACGAGCAGCGTGCAGCTGATGGCGAAATAGAGCGACGAGATATCCTTTTTTCTCAAATAGTGCAGGGCGAGATGATAGACGGCCATGATCAACAGGCTGCCGACAAAAAACATGGACCAGGCCCAGATGCGGACATGCACCCCCTGCACCTGATCCGGGAGGCCGATCATGATCGCCTGGCGCAGGCCGCCCCGGCGAAAGACGTGGTTGGAGACCTGCAATACCAGGTCGATGGGCGCCCCGTGACTCTCGAAGCCGACCATGGCCAGGGAGCGATGCGACGTTTCCGCCCCGGCGACGTCGCCGACCACACCGCTTTCGGCGATAAGCCTCCCGTCGGCCCACAGCCGGTAGGCGGCGTTGACGCCGGAGATCCGAAGGGCCAGTCGGCGTTCGCCGGGCGGCGGCGACAGGCGCAGGCGGAAGGTGGCCTTGCCATAGCCCGGCAAGGGCTGGCCGTGGAGCTCGTAGCCTTTCCATACGCCGGGGAGGGTCATGAAGCCGGAGGGTTCGGGAGGCGTGACGCCGGGTCCGAAGTCCTCGGGAGAAAGCAGCCGGTCCCAGTAAAATTCCCACTGCCCGTCCAGGGCGGCCGGGCCGTCCCGGGCCAGGTCGAACCCGGCCAGGTCGAGCACGCCATGCGTGGCCACGGGCGTATCCGCGCCGCGCCGGAGGCATCCGGCGGCAGGCGCCAGGAGCACGAACGCCAGGATGGCGGCCAGCGCTGAGCGGACAGCTACATTGGGCATACGATCCGTTTCCGAGGCCCTCACCCGGTCGCGCCAACGGCAGACTGGCCTGAATTGATCGATTCGGCTTTCCAGCGCCGCCCAATGCCTTTTCGCATGTGGCTTGGCAAGCCCGGATGACATGCCGTGCCCAACGCGGCAAGGGCGAAGCCGTTCACGACGCCCAGACGGCCGACGGGCATCACTCCCGGCATCCGCCAACGCGTCGGAACGCGTACCTGCCCCCCACGGCCCCCAGGGTCTGGGCGCCCCGGGCCAGAAACTGCCCGGGACGGCGCACGGGAACCTTCGCGGACTCGGATACCCCGAAGCTCACCCCGGCGTCCACCAAAAGACCGTCCCGGGCCGAATCGCCGGTCCTGGAGGAGAACCCGGACGTGGGCGAACCGGCGTAGCGCGCCGAAATGATCGCGGAGTTGCCCGGGAACTCGCGCCCCGGCGAAGGGGCAGGTCCAGGCTTATGGTCCTGGCCGCCCCGGTTCAATCCTGCACGCTCGCCCCCCCGGCTTTGCCAGCAGCACCATCTTAGAGCATCCGATGCATTGATGCCACGGCTATAACCGCCAAGTATGAGACCGCGGCACGGCGTAAAGGCATATTTCTGTTGTAATTTTAGGTAATTACAATAGAATTGTGCCATTTTTCCGTGCAACGGTCTCCAATTCCCTAAAATGCAAGAAAATATTTGCAAAATGCAGCCAAGGCTGCGGCAGAGGGCTCCCTGGCGGCGGCGCGGCTATCATCGCCGTGGCGGTGAACACGGAAGGCCGTCGTGAAATCGTGGGACTGCACATCGGCCCCAGTGAAGCCGGGCCGTTCTGGTCTTTTTTCCTCAAAGGCCTTCTTCGCCGGGGACTCACCGGCCTGAAGCTTGTCGTCTCCGACGCCTATGAAGGCCTCATGGCCGCAATCGCCAAAACGTTCGGAACCACGTGGCAACGCTGCCGGGTTCACTGGATGCGAAACGCCTTGGCTCGTGCGCCAAAATTGCAGCACGCCATGGTTTCCGCCGCCCTGCGCCAGGCCTTTCTGCAACCAGACTCGGCCAGTGCCAGCCAGACTTGGCGGTATGCCGCCGATCAGCTTCAAGGAAGACTTCGCTTCGAGGTTCGAGGGGGAATTTGGCTGCACGCCCAACCCATGCATTGGGCATGTTCTGGCTTGCTCAATCCCGGACAGAAATGCGTTTCTCACCGCATGCCTTTCATTTCGCGCCGGAGCGCGGCAACGCTTTCGACGACCCCGCGACGGGCACACCACGTGCGTTTGCCACGCTCCCCGCGACCGCCCCGTTTCCCTTCACGCCGCAGCCATTGCCTGCGGAGCGGCCCCTCGCGCAGGGGCCGACCGAGACGGAACAGTGCTGGCCGTTAGGCCTGGGCCTCCTCCGCGCCAGCCTTCTTGAAGGTGATCAACGGACAGTTCTTGCAGATGTCCGCGCCGGGGAACGGCTGTCCCGGACGGGTGATGGATGCGCCGCCGTGATCGTCGACCCGTTTCTTCAACCGCTCCATGACCAGGACAAGCTGCTCGCCGGGGATGGCCACGTTGATTTCGCCGCGTTCGGTCTTTCCGGCGTTGTAGCTGCCGCTGCAGGCCAGGAAGATGTTCATGGAGGCGGTGTTGTAGGCCTGGACGTTGCCGCCGCAGGCCGCCGAGTTCATGGTCATGGAGGGCTTGAGGGGATGCACGTTCATCGCCGACATCCAGTCCACGGCCAGATGATAGGCCTGCATGTTGTCGCAGTAAAAATGCACGACATGCGGCGGGGCGAAGGCGTCGGCCAAGGGCGAGACCACGACGGCGACAAGCTTGCCTTCCGGCAAGCGGGGTTTGGATCTGACGAAGGCCTCGGCCTGATCCATGTCGCGCACGTATTTCATGTGGCTTTTGATCTCGGCCTCGTCCAGGCCCTTCCAGCCGAAGACGAACTTGGCGTTGGCGCACCCCAGGCGGTCCTTTTCCATGAGCACCGTCAACCCCTCCATGCGGGCGCCGATCTCCGCCTGACAGAACGTCAGGGCCTTGCCCGGCACATAGTGGGGAACGTCGCGCTTGAAGCGGTCGAGTTCCTCCTGCTCGAAGATGTACCTGATGGCGACCGGATAATGCATAAGCCGCAGGTGATGCATGAAGTATTCCTGCATCTGGCGATATGTCTCGGTACTCATAGAAAGAACCTCCGGGTGATGGATGTGAATGCCGTCGAGAAACCTGGGCGCTGGACGCCCGGACAGGGGCGTCCAGCCCGCAGGGGAACTGGTTGCCAGGCGGATGGCATCAGTGCGGCTGCCCAGAGAATTTCGACTGGCGTCATTATGTTAAAAATAACATAGCTAGCAGGGTGGAACGGGTCAAGGGCAGTTTCCCGAACTGGGCGCCTGGCGCCTGGTGTCGATTTTCTCTGTGAAAAAAGGGACACGGCTTAGCCGCCTGGCCAGACCTTTTGCAGGTGCGGAAATACGCCTTTAGCGGGGGAGCTTGCGTGAAAAAAAATTTATCGTCCCGCCGAGCAAATGAAAATGTGAAAAAAAGAACCCACGCCACTTCGCCCCAGGACGGCTTTCTGGCATCCATAGCGTACCCCTGGAGCACTATCGCCCCGGCAGTCGCCTATGCCCCGGGCGTTTCATCTTGGGGCGCTTAACACCCGCCCGCCGCCCCAGTTCAAGCCTGGCCGTTCGCCCCCCGGCCTTGCCAGCACCACTATCGCATAGCATCCGACGCATTGCTGTCACGGCTATAAACGCCAAGTATTCCTTTCTGATGAAGTCGCGGAAGAGAAAGTCATTTTAAAAATTTTGATATGGATACACAGCAGACATATACAAGCATTCCTCACCCGCCGAATCTCTCAGGTTGTACCACCTCTGAAGCAGAATGATTTTAAACATCGGAAACGGTGCATAGGCAGGATTGCCAACGGAGTGGAGGCCATGCAAAACTTTTTCCGAAGAATCTTCTCAGATGGCTTCCAGTCAATAAGGTGATAAACCTTATCCAGAAATCATTCCCTGTGCCTGCGACGGAACACGACGTATTCGGCAATGCCTGGCTTTTTTTGGACTAGCGCTTGCTCATGATCGCCTCCATCATTTTTGATAGAGAAAAAAGAGCACAATCACCTTAAATTACAATAGAAATACGTTTTTACACCGTGCAGCGGCCTCAATCTGGCCTTGCATACCATCGAAAACAAAGCCCTTGTCGTACAGGACACAGGCCATTTTGAACTGGCGTCAGGGGGCGGGATGTGGACCAACGAAAAAGCGGCTTACGTGGCTGACGTAAACCGCTGAAATTCTTGGCGTCCCCAAGGGGATTTGAACCCCTGTTACCGGCGTGAAAGGGCTTGCCCGACACGGCCGGGAAGATAGCACCACCCATTATTTCAGCTAGTTAGCCTTACACCAAAAGACAAAGAAGACCCCCGCCAGCATGCGAAGTACTTCCGGAAGTACTTCCGCCCCTCATCGCCACCAAGGCCCCCATGGCAACAAACTTCACTGATTTATCCACCCCTTTGTTCAACTACCTCCACCCTCGCTCGCCTTTCCTCCTTCAGCTTCTTCTCCTGCCAATTCCGATACCATCCCTCCCACTCATCGATTGACTTCGGCTCCGGCGGCATGCCCGGGAGGCCGATGTTGTTCTGAACCAGCGTCATCGCCCCCCGCGTCTGTTCGTGGTCCTGCTGGTCCCGCCATCCGAAGTTGTTCTTCAGATCGAAAATCTGACCCGCCACCATGCCTTGCCCCTGGACAAGCTGCCGCGCACGCTGCCCTTCAATCCGCAGCTTCGCCCTTTTTATAGTGTCCATATATTCATGTTTGTATGAGTAGTTGAGAAGTGACTGCCTGGACGTGAAGCCCAGGGCCAACGCCAAATCCGGGACCGTGTACGGCCAACCCTTCTCGTCCGCCATGTGAAAATACGCATCAATCGCCGCCTGCATCTCTTGGACGGAAGAGTAGTAGGGCGGCCTCCCCGCACCCCTTGAACCCTCGCAATTCGCGTCATCGCACACGGTATCGTTGTCACTCTGACATATGACAATGTCATTACTGTTGTTTTTGATTTGAATCTCGTATTCAAGCTCTTTTATTCGTTCTTTAAGTTTAGTAATTGTTTCCATTTTATCCTCCTCGAAATTTACGATGGCATTGTCTGTATTATTTGTCAATATAAAGTTATCGAGATTACGGTATAGTACAAGGGTAAAATATGGAAGGGACCCAAAACATCATTATCCCCCTATGGGGGATGCGCTAATAATACATACAAATCAGAAATTAATCAGGAAAGGAAGAGAGATACAAGGTTGTTATGTGGAGGCTTTGTCGATGGTGAGAGATGGGTATGCGTCGTTAGTGGGTAAATAATTTTAGGAGGATATCATGAACAAGGTGACTCTCATCGGCAGGCTTGGCGTACAACCACGAGGGGGGAGCATCAACGGTACAACATTCAGTAACTTTTCCATTGCGACGCATGAGCATTACAAGGACGTGTTCGGGAACAGGGTGGAGAGGACGACGTGGCACCGGATCGTGGTCTTTGGCCGAGCGGCGCAGTTCGCCAACGACTACCTCGACAAGGGGCGCAACGTCCTGGTCGAGGGCCGGATGAACTACCGCCAGTACCAAGACCGCGATGGCGTGGAACGTGTGGTCGCGGAGGTCGTCGCCCGTCAGGTCCAGGCGCTTGACGCCAAGGGCAAGTCCGGGGGGGATGATGAACACGGCACTGCCCCGGCGGGACATCTGCTTCACTAACCCATGGAGGGCACCATGAAGAAAGACGCTGATTGGGACGAGGAGGTTCGGTTTCTGGCCAAACACTGGCAACCCGCCCTCGAAGTCCGGGTGCTGGAGTTTTACGCCCAGCGCCGGAAGCGGACCCGGGCCAAGCTGGCCTTCGTTGACACCTACGAGCGCTATTTTCTGAACCCCGGCCCAGAGGTGCTTGCGCCATGAACGTGAGCCCTACCGTGCCGAGACAGGACAACCCCGGTTCCCAGGAATCGGGGTTTTCGCATTTTTGGGGGGATCGGTCCCTGACCGCGACGCCAACGGCCTTCTTCTCCGGGCTCTTGAGCAGCCAGGCCGTGGCCCGGGTCATCCGGCTGATGCATGGCCCACAGTGGCCCACTCAGGAAGACAGACCTCTCATAAACCTAGGCCTGGCCAGGACATCGCTGGGCAAAACCGTCGCCACCGAGGCGGCAAGGAGGTGCTTTTTCATGAGCAGGTACGAAGTCAGGCAGGGGGACGGCTACCATGGAACCGCATGGATCATGGAAGTCGAGGCCGACAACATGGCCGAGGCCGTCAAGGTGGTGCGGGCAAGGGTCATCGCCCGGGTGGATGAAGACCTCCGGCGGCAGCTCGTGGAGGCCGGGGATGACAGTTTTCGGCAGTTCGCCGTCTACCCCACACGGACCTGGAGCGAGTGGGACATTTCGCCGCTGATCATCGAGGTCATCTTGCTGGATGACACTGCTTCTTTTGCCTCCCTTACCCACGCGTCAAACGAACTTCAAAATATCCGCCATTAGGCAAGGAGAAAGCTATGCTTCTCGCGTTCACGTTGTTCTGCATCTTCTACATCGTGGTCATCTGGCTCTTGATCCGCCGGTAACAGCTTAACGACTTGAACGCGCAAAAGGCCGCTGGGAGAAATCCTGGCGGCTTTTTGCGTTTATAAGGAGAAAAGACATGTCTGGACAGATTCCTATTTACGAGATGGTCACCGCGCGCATCGTCGACATGCTTGAAGCAGGCGTCGTGCCGTGGCGCAAGCCTTGGAACGACGGGGGCGCGACGGAATTTCCTATGAACATGGTCAGCAAGCGGGAGTACCGGGGGATCAACATCTTCCTGCTCATGGCCATGGGCAGAAGTTCCCGGTTCTGGCTTTCGTTCAAGCAGGCAAAGGAACGGGGCGGCCAAGTCCGCAAGGGCGAGAAGGGCACTCCGGTCATTTTTTGGAAGCGCTACGAGACTGAGGACAGGCAGACCGGGGAGAAGAAGTCGGTGCCGATCCTGCGGTACTACACGGTGTTCAACCTGGACCAGATCGACGGCATCGAGGCCCCGGACGCGCCGGAGATGGTGAACCATGCCTTCGAACCTATTGATGCCGCCGCGCAGATCATGGAGGCCATGCCCAGGCGGCCTGAGATCATCCACGCCGAACCAAGGGCCTTCTACCGCCCGTCGACCGACACCGTGAACCTGCCCCGGCCGGGGCTCTTTGCGCAACCCGAGGAGTATTACAGCACGGCCTTCCACGAACTGGTCCACGCCACCGGGCACGGCTCCCGCCTCGCCCGGCGTCCGTCCTCGGAAATCCGTCACTTCGGGGACCGGGAGTATTCCCAGGAAGAGCTTGTGGCCGAGATGGGGTCGGCCTTCCTGTGCGCCAAGGCCCGGATCGAGCAGGCCGTAATCGAAAACCAGGCCGCGTATATCGGCGGCTGGCTCAATGTCCTCAAGGGCTCCCCAAAGATGGTGGTTTATGCCGCCGCCCAGGCCCAGCGCGCCGCTGACTTCATCCTTGACGTCACGCCCGGCGAGCCCGGCGAATAGCTCCCGTCCTCAGCTTTTGCCCACACCGCCCACGACGATGAGGCCCCCTTCCGGCAGGGGGCTTCGTCGTTTTCGGGCATCTGGGAGAACCCCATCCGTCCGTTAATCCACTCTTATCGGACGCATTCTCAGGAGAAAATCATGTCCGAAATCATTGCCGCCACAACCGCTTCCCTGGCCCATATCGACCTGGAGACCCAGGAGCGCGTCCGGCAGATTCTCGATGCCGGGACCGCCGCCAACACCCGCCGGGCCTACCAGGGAGACCTGCGGTACTTCTGGGCCTGGGCGCGGATGGCGCTTGGCCTGCCCGAGGCCTACCCCGTCCCGCCTGCCGCCCTGGTACGGTTTGTCACCGACCATCTGGAGGGCCTGCCCGAGCATGTGGACGCTGCCCTGGTCGAAGAGGGGGCCAAGGCCCGCCATGGCGTGCACAGTCTGGCCACCATCTCCCGGCGTTTGGCCGCGTTATCCGTGGCCCACGAGGCGCAAGGGCTGGAGAACCCTGTCCGGATGCCCCAGATTCGCTCCCTGCTGGCCGCCGCACGTCGGGCCAGGGCACGGCAGGGCCAAGGGGCAAAGAAGAAGCTGGCGGCCACCCTGGACGTCCTGGAGGCTATGGTGGACACCTGCGGGGATGACATGCGCGGCGTCCGGGACCGGGCGCTTTTGCTTTTCGCCTTCGCCTCAGGTGGCCGTCGCCGCAGCGAGGTCGCCGGAGCCAGGGTCGAGAACCTGACCGTCGTGCCGGGCGGCTATCTGTACCGCATCCCCTGGTCCAAGACCGACCAGAAGGGCGCTGGCCGAGACGTGCCCGTGCTTGGCCGGGCGGCCAGGGCCTTGACCCTGTGGCTCGCCGCCGCCTCCATTCGAGAGGGATGCCTGTTCCGGGCCATCGCCCGCGACGGCACGGTGGCGGAATCGCTCTCAGGCCGGGGTGTCGCTCGGATCGTCAAGTCCAGGGCCAGGAAGGCTGGCCTTGATTCTTCCCTCTTCGCAGCCCACAGTCTGCGCAGCGGCTTTGTGACCGAGGCCGGGCGCAAGGGCGTGTCCAGACAGGAGGCCATGGCCATGACTGGCCACAGGTCGGGGGCGGTGTTTGACGGGTACTTTCAGGTGGGGGAGTTGATGCGGTCAGATGCTGCCAAATTAACTGAAATATAATACTTTCCTAGTATTATTGTATACCTTGTCCGGCGTTGAGCATGGGGCGGGCTTCATCTTGGCCTTGGGCGCGCTGGCGAGAGCGAAGCTGGTGCCATTGCAAAGGTTCGCTCGACGATCTTCAAGCCCCCTTGAGTTCTTTCACTTCCACGGTTCCGCCGTATCGGTCGTTGTGTGACATCGTGCTCCGCATTGCCTTGGGCACGGTCGACCCTGCTTCATTTTACGTGGACATCTGTTTTCTCATCTCCAAGAAGCGGCCAACTCGGAAGCCTTTGCCAACGCCTTGAGCTTCATCTCCGAACCACTTCCAAACCACGTCCGCTCTAGGCGCTGGTCTGGTTGTTCTTCCTGTTGCGGCTGCTTATAGTCTTCGAACCGCGTGATGGCATTGTAAGCGCCCCACAGCGTCCCGCGAACACCGGGCAACTGGAGGTCTTCCTGACTTTCAAAGATTTCGCGGACTTGCTCCCACCGCGTCGGCATTTTGCCGTTCTTCGCCTGTGCCGGATTGCGGGGGAAAACCGCCTCAAAGTAATGATTGAGCCGGTCGTCGATCATCTGGATTTTAGCCAGCAGCTTAAACTGCTCCTCCGCCTTCTGGAACACCTTTTGCGTAATCGCTAGGAAGTCTGCCAGCTCCCCCAGCTTGAATTGCATCTGTTTGCTGTGCCGCACACGGTAAGATTTCTGCCCGTCCCCGATCGCCAGCATCAACGTATTTTGACAGACCACCCGGACAGATGTAAATTTAATGATTATTGAGCCCTCGCCTGAGTGTGTATTGGACAGTAGTAGGTACTTGAAGCACTCATCACCACAGACAATCTTCATCGCATTCGGCATCTTCACCATAACCCATATCCGCTCGCCCTCACCAAGTGCGCCGGCGGTCTCAAAGTATGCCTTGCCATTGCCGACAATGGGGTTGAAGAAGCCGAACGCCTCCACGTTCTGGAGGGGCTGATACCGCCGACTGACGACGCCCAGCAGCACTTCTTCCTCTCCTGTATTCGGCCGGGGCACTCGTACGATTTCGTAGCGTGAGAACTCACCTTTTCGGTTGATCTCTTTCGCGCCGCGTGCCGGACGAAGTTCGACTTCCCAATCCAGTCCTGCGGCGCAGATCATCTCTTCCGCCGTCACCGCTTTGGAGACTTGCTTCCCCAATCCGTGCCAGGGAACCTCGCCGTAGTAAGCCATGGTCTGGATATTAGCGGGCATCACTTACCTCCTTTCTTCGCCGCGTCACGTTCCGTTTTTGTTTGAACGTGGGCATGTAATGGTAAGCGCAGTGGCGGTTTAGGGTTCAGGGACATCGAAGCTCCGGCGGAAGTGGTATTTTTCTGACATTAGGAATCTTCCTTTCTACCTCAAAATCCGCGCAAAGATTTCGCCGGACACCTGCCCATCATCGCTGAAGATTTCCGGTTCAGGAAATACCGGATTCCCTGGCGACCATAGCTCCACGCTATCCGAGTGCTGATCGTAAAAGCCTGGATCGGTCGTGACCCGCACCTTTTCATCCATGCCCGGCTGGCCGTAAATAAAATCCTTTACTCCGTAGGCAGACGCTTCTGCCCCCGGCGGCAACATGGCACCTCTCTCGAGAATCCGGCCAAGGTCGGGCAGGCCATAAAGGGGTGCTGGCCGCTCGGGCATCTCAAGATCTTCCTGAGCGGCCGCATCCAGGTCGAAACCGCTTTCTTCCGCCTGCTTAAGCTCAAAGGCCATATCCTGGAGATGTTGATCGGTGGATCGCCGACGATCACCGCCTTCGCCAAGCACCAAATCCTGAATCGTCTTTGGCAACCTCGACAATATGGGTTGCAGGCGTCCGACAAACTTCTGAAATAGGCCAATTCGCTCCCGCAGGGCCGTGTAAACATCCGCTTCCACCGTATCGCTGTAATGCAAATTGACGATCCGGATGACGGGATTTTCCTGGCCGAGGCGGTCGATTCGGCCGATGCGCTGCTCGACGCGCATGGGGTTCCAGGGCATGTCGTAATTGATGAGCGCCCCACAGAATTGGAAGTTCAACCCTTCCGCCGCCGCATCCGTGCAAAGCAGAATTTCGGCCTTGCCTTCCTTGAATAGCTTTTTGGTCTGGTCCCGGGAAATCGCCATCCAGCTTCCGGTCGATGACAGTTGCTCGCCCCCCCTGCCGGAGAAGCAGAGGACCGTCTGCCCAAAACTCTTGCCCAGCGCCTCCCGCAAGAAATCCATGGTATCCGTATACTGCGTGAAGACCATGACCTGCCGATATCCCGCCTCCCGTAATGCCTCAATGGTCTCACGCAATGCACCTGCCTTGGTATCCTGTCCCAGCCGGTGAATCTGGTCGAGGAGCATCCGGATTTCGTCTTTTTCCTCCAATACCAACGCGTCACGCTCCAGAGTTGAGGCCTCTTCGACATCCATGGCTTCATCATCGGCCCCATCTTCGGGTATATCCTCCTCCAGGGCGAGAAGCCGAGCTTGAAGCGGCTGCGTTTGCTCCAGGCGGGCCAGCCGGGACTCAAGCGTATGATCCAGGGCGTGGAAGCTGCTGGCCAACCTGCGGCGATAGATGGTCATCACAAAGCCAACAGCATTTTTCCGCCCAGCCTCGGCGTTATTGTAGGTGCTTGATATATAGTTCTCCACGGCCTCGTAGGCTTGCCGTTCGGGCGGGGTAAGCTCGACAAACCGGTCCTCAACCTGACGGGTGGCAATGGGGACACCGAGTAACCCCTTTGCCTGATACTTTCGGAGCAATTCTCGCGTATGGCGGGAGATGAGACGAGAAACCGGGGTATTTGCCCGGAGAATCTGGATGGCAATTTTGCGGTCTTCTGTTTCGAGCTGCCGTAAGGGGATCGTTGCCGTGTCCCGAAGCGCTTTCAGAATTCTTCTGGCCCTGATTCCACTGCCCTTGGTAAATTTCCTGGCTGCCGCCTCGGTCATTTCTCCATACGCATCCTCGACAGCCTTAAAAAGCCCTGCCATGCGCACCATGTCGCCGTGAGTCGGCATGGGCTTGCCCACCAGATCAAAGAACTCCAGAAAGGCCTGGGAGGTCCATTTCGGGGGCAGGCCAAAAAGGTCGAGCAAATCCCACACTTCGACGGGTGAGACCTGCATGGGGGTAGCCGTTAGCAGGATAAGCCCCTGGGTGCGGTCTTTGAGCTGCTGCATCAATCCGAGCAGTTGATTCGGGCGGAAATCGTTGTGATTGAGGCCGCCGCCCTTGCGCCGGGCATGGTGGGCTTCATCCAGGACGACAAGGTTCCATGGTTCAGCCTCCTCGAGCAGTTCTATTTTCCGGTCCTGTCGGCGCATGAGGTGACTGGAGACAATCACGAACGGGGCTTTGTGCCAGTTCTTCCGGCTGACCCGCTCCTCGCGCGCGCCTTGCTGACCGGGCCAATGATACCAATAGTATTTCTGCCCGTCGTATATCGGCCAGGACAGGTTGAATTTTTCCCGGAGTTCGATCTGCCATTGGCGCAGCACGGCTTTGGGAGCCATGATCAAAATTCGTTTTGCCCGACCAGCCATCCAGCCCTGGCGCAGGAGTAACCCGGCTTGGATGGTTTTTCCAAGGCCCACCTCGTCGGCAATGAGGAGCTTTGGCGGCCAGTTGTGGTACATCCGTTCAAAGGCCCGTACCTGATGTGGCCATGGGGTGACGGCGCTGGTGGCCTCCCCGACCAGTTCCCCGCCTCCGGGCAGTGCCGGGGCATGACGAATATAGCTCCAAACAGCCCTCCTGGGGTCCGTGGAGGTGTCCGTTGGAGGCTGCGGCGAAGTCGTTTCGGCCGGGGTCAATTCTTCTGGCATGTCCGTCTTGCCATAGTGCGCCGAGTCTTCCTGGATGGTCAGCAGCATGGGTAATTGGCCATCCTTGGGAGCAAACGTCAGGAGTTGTTGCCGCACGGCCTGGGGGACATCGATCACAACCGCACGCTTGGAGGTATTGGACCAAAGCTGGGCGAAACTTTTCTCCTCCTCGTCCACGTGGGCAGCCGTACCGCCCCAAGAATTGAACACATGGAAGCTTTCCCAGTTTTGCCGCCAGCCGAAAGCCGTTTCATTGATGCTCCCGGAAAAAGCGACCCGATTTCCTTCCTCGTCTTCGATGACGCCGGTCTTCTCGTGGAATATCGCGTGCCCGGCGACAAGTCGGCGGTTTAAGTCGCACGGGACGGCCACTTTCACGTCCAGATGACGGTTGGCCACCATCCAGGCCAGAAGTTCCATGGCCTGATAGATTGGCGGGCTGGTCGCCTCCAGCGGGCAAGCCAACAGTCTGGCTCCGATGGTGTCGCGCAGGGATTGACCTTTTTCGATGGCCTCCACTTCCTCTTGGTCCAAAGTACAGCCCACCACGAGGCGCATGCAGCCCTTGTTGCGCACGAGGCCTTCCATGCCGCGCGCAGCCAAAGCCAGGGCTTCCGCCCCAAAGAAACCTGTTGTGCGGTCATACCGCTTGGCCAAGCGCAAGGCCGGGATGTAAAAAAGCTCCAGGAGGTCGCCGTCTTCTGGGGAATATTTTGCCTTCCAGGCGATGTCCTTGAGCGTTTCCATATTGCTACTCGATTGGTAAATCGCCGCGCTTGAGCACGGGGATGAGGGTGGTGAAGGCAAGCCGCCGCAGTTTCTCCAAGGCCTCGAAGTCGCTGGCTGGGGCCTCGGCGGTCTGAATGATCTTAGCTCCCTCGAATTCACGCGGCAGGGGGAGTACCTCTAATGCCGCCTCCAGGGCGGCCACAAACGACGGGTCTTTAAGCAGTCCGTTGTCTTCCACCATCTCTTTGGCGGCTTGCAAGGTTCTGGACCGGGCAGCATTGGCGGCATGGTGCAGGGCGTCGATCATGGCCCTCGAACCATCGGACGAACCAAGACGGCCCTTTTGGGCACGATCAGCACTGTCCCAAAGGATCACGTCGCTGGCTTTTTTTTCGGCCAGGGTGCCGATGACATCCTTGTCCATATCCAAGCCGACAACCCGCGCCAGGCCCAAGGCTTCATCGAAGGGAAACTGGCTGGCCCCGAAGGCGTCCCAAGCCAGGATGAACCATTCGGTGAGGGGGTCGAAATCCTTATTTCGTTGCGTGCTGATAATCTGCCCCAACCGCCATTGCTTCACCTCGCGGCGGGCTGCATCAAGCGCGTCTTCCGGCGTGGTCAGGTAAGGATCAAATGGCTCTTCCAAAAGCGCAAGCTGGGTATTGCGTTTCGGCTGCGGCTGTACCCGCGGTTGGCCGCGTTTCACCGGCCAGTGTCGGGAGAAAACTTCCAGGGCCGGACCGAAGCTCGACAGATAGAGGTCCACGCCCCGTATGCCTGCCTCCTGAAAGGAGGCGATGCGTTCCCGCACGGCCGAGGCCAATTTCGGTTCCAGGTCTTCCCAATAGACCGGCCCGGCAGCGTCCGCGTCGGGGCGTGGCCGACAGACCAGGAAGATGGTGGAGTTGGCGGCGGACTTGTCCTTGATGTGCAGCGAGCCTTCGGCCTCGGTGTTGATGGGCCAGGACGCGGTGATGACGAATCCGGCTTCCAACAGTCCCTTGGTCAGGGCGTCCCATGCGCCCGTCGCCTTGTGGGTAAACATTAGGGTCATGATGCCGTCGTCTTTGAGCACGCGGCGGCATTCGGCGAAGATGGCGGCCATGCGGTCGCGGTAGTCGCGGGAGGCCAGGGCCTTGGCGCCCTTTTGCCCTTTGTATTTGGCCGGATTGGCCACGGCTTCGTTTTCCTTGTCGGTGAGGGTACGGCGGAAAAGCTCCGGGTAAACGTAGCCCGCCGTGCGTTTGAGCCAGATATAGAAGAAGTCGGACAACTCGGCGTACATGACGTTGTCGTAATACGGCGGGTCCATGACCACCACGTCGATGGAGCCGTCTTCCACATGGAACAGCGAATCGGCCGAGGAGCAGGTCACGGTTACGAGTGGGGGCGTGAAGGTCTCGCCGCCGAGCAGGGAGAGCTGGTTGGTCGTGGTCGCCTTCTTCCCTTGCGCGTCTGGCCGGGCCAGCGCCACCAGTTCCCTGACGCACTTAGCCGTCTGCTCGATGGCCCAGTCATAGCCCAGCCCGACGATAAGGGGGGCCATCTCGGAGTGAGACCAGCAGAAAGCAAAGTCGTGGCGATTGAATGTGTTGGCTACCACCTCCCGGGTTGGCATCCAGACGGACATGCGGGAGTTGTAGTTAAGCATTTTATCGAGGGATAGAGCCAAATACCCAAACGCCGCCTTGGTGATCTCGGAGAAGCCAGGCTTGGCCTGTTCTTCCACCAAAAGTTCGCGGAACACCTCTACACTGGTCCCATGGCCGAGGAGTTGGCGTGGGGAGAAGAGATCACGCCAATAATTCATCCCATAACGCTTCGGTTCCTCAGTTTTAAGGCCTTCGGGGATTGCTTCCGTAGGAACCAAGTCCAACGCCTCCCACTCCGGCAACTTTTCCTCCAGCTTGGCCCGGACCATGGCCGAGACGTCATCTTCCGGCCTTGGGGCACGGTATCCGCGTTCCCATTTCTCCCGGGTCTTGCCGGTCTTGGTCAGGGTCACAATCTTTTTTTTGTAGGCAACAGTGTAAAGCTGTTCACCCATGTCGCCAGCCTGGGCCTGCGTCTTGATCTCGTCCCCGGGGATGACCAGCCCGCAATCCGGAAATGGGCACTTGGCATCGCCCCGTGTGACCGTGCCTTCGGAGTGCTCCGCCGCCTTATAAACGATCTCGAACTGGCATATGCGGCCCGGCTTGGATGGCCCTTCGCCCACTTGAGGGAGCACCCGCACGCCCGTCCCGTCAGGAGCCAAACGCCAATTCGGGGAGAGCGGAACAAGGCCGCCGCAGTATGGGCAGGTGATGGTGCGCGCCCAGAGATAGCCCAAAACGATCGCATCAAAAGGTTCTGCAGGGAATATCCCTTCAAATTTGTTTTCAGCTTTTTTCAAAAATAACGCCGAGATGCGGTTAAAATCATCCAAAACGGCAGTCCCGAAGTTAAGCGGCCCTTCAAGAGTCTGCTTGAGTATCAGGACTGCAACCGGGTTGATGTCGTTTGCCATGGTGGCAAACCCAAGCCGCAGTGATTCAAATGGTATACTCCCGCCGCCAGCCGTAGGATCAAGCACGATAGGAATACCATCGACACTTTTACTCGTTTCATCTCGAAGCCACGCCATCTCAGGTTTACTGGGCAGATAGGAGAAGGCCCTCGAATAACCATAAGGGTCGAGACCAAGATCCTCACCAGTCTTTTTTGCCTTCTCAATGGCGATACGAGTTTTTACAGGATCGCCATGGATACCAAGTACCCGCATAAACATTTCATGGTCTGCGTCCTCGGGCAAAAGCGAAGCCAACACCGCTGCCCGCGAGGCAATCAAAGGACGGCGCGCCCACCAGACGTGCAGATAATACGTGGGAGGCAACGCGGTCATGGAACGACGCTCGCGAACACTTTCTTCGCCAAGGGCGGCAATGGGCAGCCAGGACTCGATCAGGCGCTTGGACATGAAATCTTTCCCTTTATTGCGAGCGGCCTTCCACCGGCTGCCAGCTCCCTGGATTTACCCCGGAATTAACCAATCGGTAATTCTGCTTTGCCAATAAAAACAAATGATACATGCTGGTTCCGGGTCTTTCTGGTAAATATTTACCCGGAATTAACCGGACTTAACCATCATTCCCAACCAAATGGTACCACCGGGCTCCCTTGGTTTTCCCTATCACCCGGGCTTGGCCGCGCCGCTTCAATTCTTCCAGATAACTGGAGAGCATCCGGGGCTTGACATGCGGGAGCACGGGCTGCAACTCGGCCAGAACACAGCCTTTCCCCCCGCAGGAACGGAGGTGGTTGCGCACGAGGAAGAGGTTGGTCTCCCGGTCCAAGCCGCGCTTGCGGGTATGCACCCCGGCCTCGCCCCGCATCTCATAGTAGCGACGGGCGAAAATAAATTTGCGCCCAACCCGCTCCAATATCCCCTGATCGACAAGCCCGTTGGCCCGTCCCCTAAAATCTTTGGGAATCTCCTGCTCCTGGCTCACGAAATGGAGCACGGCGAAATCCATGGCGCTAAACGTCCGGTAGCGCTCCGCCCCGACCTCCTCCAGAAAGCGAAGGAGCGCCGGATCGTGAATGGTCCCCGGCAACCGGACATAGACATGGTGCTCGTCGGTGCGGGAATAGTCGGGCGGCATCTTGCCGTCCAGGATGGCCAACCGCCACATGCGGTCAACACCCTGGCCGGAACGTTCAATCAGGTCCGCCTTTTCAAGGGCCTCAGCGATAAGCCGGTTGCGCCAAGCCCGCTTGAAGAGCATGTTTTCGATGGTGACGCCCGGCAGCAATCCCCCAGGGCTCTCAACTTCGATCAACCCGGGAAATTGGCGGACAAAGATGGACTCCCGATAGCGATAATCCCTATGGCAGACGCCGTTGAGCAGGGCTTCGCGGATAACTTCCTCACGAAACGAGGGGATGTCGCGCCGCACCAAGCCCATCTGGTAGGGGTGGACTTCGTTGCGCAGATTCACCAGCGCCCAAAGCCGATTAACGTAGAGGAACAGCCCTTCCCGGAAGGACTCTCGGACAGCGGGATCAATGTCACCTTCCGCGTGCCGGTACTCGAAAATGATCTCGGCATCCGCCACATGCCGACTGAGGCTTTTGGCTGTTCCCAAAAGGATCAAAGCCGCCCGGGTCACGCCGCTGTCGACCAACAGTTCCGCATCCTCAAGGAGTTGCTGGTCGGGCAAATCTAGGAGATGCGGCCGGTTCGATTGCCGCGCCCAAAGCTGGCGGAAGGTCTCAATGGCTTGTGGGGACAAATCAGCCAGAGTCACTTCGGAACAAATTTCCGCCGAAAAATCCGGGACGCTCTCCGCAAAGATAGCTTGCAACCGGTCAGGAGTCATGGGGACAAGGCTGCTGCCCCGGCGCATCAAGTACTGCCCGTCGGATTCCAAAGGCGTTCCAATGGGCCGCGAAGGGACCAAAAAAATGAGCACCCGAGAACCTGTGCTCAAGTCTTCGACAATCTCAACATTGAGGCGCGTGGCCTGATAAATGGCGTTGCGAGCGTCATCCAGGTCGCCAAACGCCGTAGTCCCAACGACTTGCCGGGGCATGGCGTCAGCCACGCCGAGCACGAGCTTCCCGCCTCTTTCATTGGCCAGGGCGATGCAATATCGAAAAAGATCCTTCCTCTCTAACCCGCGTTTCGCTTCTTTGAACTCGACAGTGGCCCCTTCCGCGGCCGCCAAAAGACTAGCAAGTAATTCTGAGACCATGATAGCCGCCAGCCTTTACTGGCCCTTGGGTTCGGTCAGTAAAATCCGCAGCGCCATAAGTACACGGCGGGGATTCTTGCGGTGCATGGCCATGCCCAGCCAGTAGGAGGCCTCTTCCTGTGCCATGGCTTCGACGCCCTCAGCCACGGCTCGCATGTTGTCGCGGTTGCGCATGGGAGCCAGCACACGAAAGAGCAGGCCCAGATTCAGCGCCATATTTTCATCCAACGGGAAACGCTTCACCCCGGCCAGAGCGATGCCGCCCAGGCCGATCCCGGCCTTTCCCAGGCGGCGTAGGATGCGATGCTCGACAAGAGAAAGGTTGCGGCCACCAAGCCCCGCGATCCGGACTGGCGCGGCAATATTCGGGGTACTGGGCGACGGTACCTGCCAGACATCAAGGTCAAGGCCGAGCGCAGGACGTTGCCGAGCCCGCAACTCATACTGCGGGACCGTCTGGGGAGAACCCGTATCTGGGATTTTCTTAGGCATCCGCGTTTTTCACTTTGACCTGGGCCAGCACATATGCGGCACCAGCCCCAAATTTACACAATTTTTCGGAGAACGCCTCCGGCTCGCCACCGTCGAGACCAAGACCATCCTCGAAGGTCAGGGAAAATTCAACCGTCATGTTTTTCTCATTGGCGGCACGCAGCTGTGGGTCCAAGAACTCTTTCACCGGCGCGGCGTCGGCGATGAGACCGTTAAATTCGACCACCAGGGAGCTGCCATCGGTCGTCTCATACTCGCCCTGGATGGAAACCTTCTTCCTGGCCTTTTGAACCGCGTTGACCGGCCCAAAAAGCTTAAACCCCTCGCTGGCATCATAGACGCGAATCCGTAAGGACTCCAAGGCCTGCACATTGGCGCTCCGGGCTTTTTCCCAGAGCAAGGTCAGTGCTTCCTTAAGAACGCCCTCGGTCTCGAAATGCTTCGGAAAAACCGGAACCTCCGGTTGGGCAGTCCCTTTGTCCGGAGTGTCCCCGCCACCGTCAGTACCTGTTTCTCCCGTTGGGGGCTCTTGCTCTGTCGGCTGGATTGGCGGGGGCGTAGGCTTTGGCTCGGGCTTTGGCCAAATCAAATTCTCCCGGGCATATGCGGTTGTAAAGACGAAAGATTGTTCATCAATCCGGAGTTGCGGCGGCGGGCCACCCTTCCCCCAGACGAGTTCGCCGCTTTGATAGACATACTCGCCAAGCTCGACACCTTGCCGGATGCCCCGAATAAAAACATCATCACCAACAAGCATGGGCAGCGTGGGGTTGCGGCGAAATTCATCCCGGAACTTTGCCGTGCTGATTCGCCCGGATCGAAGGCTGGTCCGATCACGCATATAACTGGCGGAATCCGGCTGGTCTTCGGCAAGCCGAAGCTTTTTCATATCGTGCAGAACACGACTGACCTGACGCTGACCATCGCCTGGGTTCGCCCCTGCGTTTTGCACGTCAATGACCGTATATGCCAAATCGATATCAGCCCCCTCAACCCGATTTTTTGACGGGTAAAAGACGTGGCGATAGGCTTGCTGGATGGAAACAGCGAGTTCCTGCTCGCTTCTTTGAAACCACTCTTGAAGCTGCGACTGCTGATGCCCTGCCAATGATTGCAGTCGTTCAGGCTGCCGCAACGCGTCCAAAGCCAGGCGGCGCATCATCTTCTGGCGCATTTCGTCCCGCTTGGAGGCATCCACTATAAGAAAAACCAAATTATTTTGATTGCTGCGAAATTCTCCGCTACTCCCGCGTTCCTTGTAGAGTTTGCGCACCAATTCAGGGAGATTGACCTGATCCGGACGAATCTCCGTGGCGTCGTAACTCAAGATGGCCAGATAAGGGTGACCGTCCCCAGCATCATCAGGAACCTCGCTGGGCATGCTCGGAAACAAGATGGAATGGAACGTCATTCCACCGAAAATCTCCCGAATCCGGTCGTTTAGCTGGGCTCGAGTTTCGCCCTTGTCAACATGCTTTTCCTGCCGTCGCACCATCTGGTTCAGGTTCGCCTCGGTCAGAAACCGCAGCGGCGAATGCGGCTTGTCATCGAGGAATTCCGAATCCTGTTGGAACCGACGGATGGCATCCTCAATAAACCCGATGTCCAGACCAGGGGCGACAATCGCCGCCTTAACCTCGCCGGGCTCTGCCCCTTTGAGGTTTTCGTTAAATGCGAAGGTATGCAGGATAATCGTTCTGGCCACGTAGGAGGCATAGGGCGGAAGGCCCGCATAGTGTTTCTTATCAATCTCTTGGGCCAGAGCGGGTTGAGCCCCCTCCTTGGCGGCCACATCGGCGTTGAGTGCCGGGACAAACGCCTGAAGAGAAAGTCGCGTCACGAGTTCCTGGCGAATGGGTTCATATGAGGGATCAACGTGATGCACATGTACGGCCAAGGCTTCACTTGGTTTTGTCCGCCATAGCGAACAGACCGTCCGGGCCAAGAGCCGAAGCATGCCACGCACACGTTGAAAATTTTCCAGGGTCGAAGTCTTTTCCTTTAAAGTCTCAATCAGGTCAGGGTGGAACGGGTATCCATAGAGAAATGCTTCAACCTTTTTATCTAGAAAACCCGCCCCGGGAAGTTTGTCGCGGTTTTGGGTCCAAACCCGGTGATAGCTCTCCACGACATTTCGCCCTTGCTCGTCATCAATAGATGCGAAGAGCCGCCGCCGTAAGACCTGAACGGTCTCATCATCTTCGGTGGGGTTAAGGAGAGTCGCCTTCCTGGCCGAGACGCTTTCCAGTTCGCTCATTTTTCGAGCAATATAATCATTTTCAGGGCTATAGGCATCAGAAGCCCCGTCCTTGCCGATGGCCAGCGTATATACAACGGCGGCATTGGGCGAAGACTCCACGGCCTTGAACAGCGCCGTCAGGAATGGGGTTAGCTGTTCGCCCACTTCCCTTTGCCTGCCAGCCCAGACCTTACGAAGATAAACGGAAAGCTCATCCAACAAGATTAGCGTGGGTGCTCCGCCAAAAAGCTCACGAATCGTCTCGGCACCGGGCGCTTGGCCCGCCGTGTCGCTTTGCCGGAGCTTTTCGAATCCCTCATACCCGCCCAGGGCGTAAGCCAATTCTCCCCACGGGGTATGGGCGCGAATACCTCCCCCCATGGACCGACCATTGGCCGGATCAGCGTTTTCACCGTCAAAGGCCGCGATGCGAACCTCATCCTTGGGAAGATGCTGCGGATCGATGAATTCGGCGATATTCGGAACGCTATGAACGCCACGTGCCAAATGGGCTAGGGCAATGAGGGCATGCGTTTTGCCGCCGCCGTAGTTGGTATCCAGACGAAAAATTGAAGCCACACCCTCCGTCTGTTCGCACAGGCGCATGCTGACGTTCCAGAGGAGATTCTTGAGCCCCCGCGTCGGGTGCGTATTGGCAAAGAAAAGTCGTGGGTCTTGGTAGTCAGGGGGAGCTTGGTCACGCAAAACCATGGCTAGATCGGCCGCGAAGTCCGATTCTGTAACAGAACCCTTGAGAACATCCTCGCGAGGCTGGCAGATATTAAACAAGGAGGTCATGCTTCTCCCCTTCCATGGATTTTCGAAAAAAAGGGGTCAATCCGTAGTAACCGTCGAAAATGACGGTAGCCTTTATGGAGCCCAGACCACATGCCCTCCGAAGAACAATTCATGGGGGGTGCCTCTCTACGGGTCAACTCCCATGAACTTTTTGACAAGCTTGAAGGGCAACATAACCTTCAAATGGGAGCACCACCAGCTTGACCGGGTTTGATGCCGATGGTCGGGAAAGACGCTCACTGCCAAGGCTGCCAAGCAGGCCTCACAGGGCACGCTCGGTGAGGCCACCTGATTCAATACTCGGAAAAATATTTGCAAGCAAGAAATCAGGGAGGCGAAAGCCCAATATCCGGGGCGAAACGGGTCATTTCTTGATCCGCCCCTGGAATTTGCCATGGGCGTCGTAAATTACGGCGTCACCGTTGGACTTTTCGCTGATACGCCCCTGGTAGCGCCCCTTGGCGTCGTAAATGCGAGTGGTCCCGTCCCGCTCGACAGCCCTGCCCTGGTATCGACCCTTGGCATCGTAGACCCGGCTGCTCTCTGTCTCGTCGCTGTTGTCCGTGGCCATGGCCGTGGCGCATGACAAGGCCAGAAGCATGGTGGCGAGGATGATCGGGCGCATGTGAGGTCTCTCCTTGGTCGTCAGGCCTATATTAATGATGCAGGGGCCTCGGCATTTCAGGGTGCTCCGGCAGGCAGGGGCCTTGTCGGCGCGGTGGGCGGCTTGATCCTGGGCGAAAAGGCGGTGCCTGTGGTCCGGCCACTGTGTTACCACAAAGGCCATGCCGGTCACCCCTCAATGACGGTTGAATCGCCTCCCCAGAAAATCGTCATGCCGATCGGTTTCGTGGTGACGACGCGCATTACGTGACCTGGTTCAACGCCGAAGATGGCGGCGTTATTTTGATAAATTCGAATTCCGCATAGACTAGGGCGCTACATTCCCAAGACGATTCGAAAAGGCATCCACTGGACTGCCTAAATGGCCTGCAAAACTGTCTCGACCCCAGAAAACAGGCTGGACATACGTTTTCGTATTCTTTACGCGGAAGTATGGTCGCAAGCAAGGAATCATGACAACTGGAAACGCGAGTTGGGAAGTTTCGTGGGTGAAAGGCACTTGGCGCGGTTCCCGTCCAACCTCCATGACGCGGCCATACAGACCATGCTAAAGCAGACAGAGGCCTTGTCGGCGCAGTGGGCGGCTTGATTCTTGATTGATTTGACCGTAGCGGCAAAAGATGCGTCCGTTAGCGATCTATTATTGGACGGCATGATCATCCCTTAATACGACACCCTAAAACCGTTTGCAACTTAAACACAATAGTAACGAATATGCCAAAATTCATAGGCTACGATCAGACCTTTAAGAAAGTTCTCGAAGACATCGATAATGTCGTAACTGAATTGCTGCCAAACGAAGAAGAAATTTGTACTAATTTTGACGATATAATAAAAAAACAAACTTTATTGGTGCAATCGCTAAAAGATGGCAACAACGACTTGCGACGACTAAAAATAGAATCTGAAAAGCTTAACGCCTTACACATGTTGTTTTGGTCAAACGCATTGCGAATGAACATGGAGAAGTTTATAATTGAAGGAAACCATGAACTCATAAATGAATCAATATTTATATCGCTAATGCTAGGAATTTACCGGGGCATGTTTTTTTCTTATCAAAGAGAAGATCATTTCGAGTTTTTAACAAAACTTGCACTTTCAGATGCGGGTCGTATTAATAGGAAGCAAGGGCATGAGAGTCGAAAAAAGACCATTGAATATCAAATGACTCCATTTCTGAATGAAGCAGAAGAAAAGTGGCGAAAAGGGGATCAAGCTTTTCACGATCAAATGGCACAGTATTTAATTGATAAGCACCCTGAAATAATTTGTAATACTAGGCTACTTATTGGACATTTTCAAGGTACTGGTTGATGGTGTCGATGGGCCTGCGCCCCATGTTCCGATACCCTTGGTGAGGACGATTGTTGTTATAGTCGTCGAGCCAGTCGTCCAAGTCCGCCTGCAGCGATTCGACAGACTCATACAGGGTTGAGCGAAACGCCTCGCGGTAAAACTCGTCCAGGGCTGTCCTGTGAAATCGTTCAACAAAGCCATTTGTTCGGGGGCTTCTGATCTTTGTCCGACGGTGCTCGATATCACTCAACTCGAGATAAAGCTCGTAGGGATGTGATTCTGTTCCGCAGTATTCGCGGCCATTGTCTGTGAGAAGAGAAGAGATAGATAGATTTTTTTCTTGATAAAACGGAAGAACATCGTTGTGCAGAACCGCAACTGCCGCTTCGGGAACCTTGGCAGTGTGAAGAAATCCAAACCCATAGCTCGAATACGTATCGACAACCGTGTGCATGTAGACGCGGCCAACGCCCTTGAGACGACCGACATAATAGGTATCCTGGCACAAAAGCTCGCCAGGCCTTGAACTTTCCACATGCCGTTCCCGAAATGCGGGATTTTGCCTTTCGATGAACGCGACCTGCTCTCCAGTGAGTTCAATGGGCTCACCGGCACGTTTCTCCTCAAGCTTGAGCCAGCGGTCATATTTGCTGGCCATGCCGTTTTTGATGAGGATGTTCTGGATGGTGGGCGAACTGACGGAAATTCCGTCCAGTTTCAAGGTGTTGGAGAGACGGACGCATCCCCAGGCGGGATGATCGAGGCTGAAGGCCAAGATACGTTGAACCACCTCATCCGGCGTCGTCATGGGATGGCTCTTGGGGATAGGCGGCAGATCCTTGAGGCCTTCAATCCCGTGCGTCTGAAATCGCCGCTTGTACTCGTAGAACTGGCTGCGGTGCATGCCTCGCTGGCGGCAGGCCTCAGCGATGTTGCCAAGCTCCTTGGCCAACTCCAAAACGGAAAGCCTCTGCCGTGCGAGTTTTTCTTCGGCCTTCATTGGGGGGTCTCCTGGTCGTTTCGTACCCCAAAATCTGTCCGATGAGAAGCCTAGTTATTCAAATAATTGATATTTTCGGAGGGCGTGTTACCCCAAAGCTCGCAAAGGCTAGTTGAGGAAAATTTTGAAGCCTTTAGCGGAAAAGTACAATAGATTGCGTGGGTTAAGAAAAAAAAGTGAATTGATCCCCCCCTAGTAGCCTACCCACCCAGGTTCCCGCAAAACCTGACCTCTGGCATTTTATCTCCAGTTGCGTACGACTCCTCTCTCTCTGCAGAGTTTGGAGGAAACGTACACTGGGCGCATCCAAAAATTCATCCCAATCAATTGGGTTGAACAACCTCGTAGAACCGCTCGCCCAGTCGGTTCTACGAGGTTTTTCTAGTAGGAGATCAACAATGGCACCGAAACCAATCTCTATGAATTTATACGGCAAGCCTGGAACAATTGAAGATTTTCGTCGGGCAGGCAATTTTTTAGAGTTGCTTCTGCTTTTAACGTTCGGCGAAGGGAGTAACAAACACTGCCTCAATAATCTCATCCGACCCGAGGAAAAACCTTGGAGTAAACTCAGAAACAAAAGCGACCTGAAGAAACTCATCAACATTCTCGTTTCTACCTTCGCTGTTAGCGTAAAGGAATATGAAGATGGGTGCCTTGTGGCAACTATTCTCGACGGTACGCCCGCTTTTTTGACTTTCGTCAAAGCGCTCGGAAATATTCCAACAGAAATGTCGGCGCAGGAGATTGATGACTACTTCAATAGCCCTAGTTATCCATACAAATAACCATGACAAATTTTAAAAACATCCCTGATTGCTTAAAATCCCACGTTCAATGGGTTTGCTGGCAAATGATCGAGAGAGATGGAAAGCAAACAAAGCTACCGATCAATCCATCAACAGGCTCAAATGCAAAATCAAACGACCCCTCGACATGGGGTAGTTTTGATAAAGCAGTGAGTTATTACAATGCACAACTGAATTCTAATAAACAAAAATGTGATGGCATCGGATTCATGTTCACCCTTAACGAGTCATTTGTCGGCGTTGACCTTGACCATTGCATCTCTGAAAGTGGCAAACTTGACACGTCGATACGAAACATTGTCAACACTCTAAACTCATACACAGAAATTTCTCCATCAGGACGTGGATTGCATATTATAACGAAGGGGAAACTGCCGCCTGGAGGGAGAAAGAAGGGCAATGTTGAATTGTACGAAAGTGGGAGATACTTTACCATCACAGGAAATATTTTCAGAGGCTGCAACAAACACGTTGAAAATCGACAGAACGAAATAGATGAGATTCATGCCGAAATATGGGGAACAAATGCAAAAACAAAGCATACAAATTCTGTTTCTGGCCGACCAAAAGGTGATCCTCACGAACTGCTCACCACGTCATTTCATTTTACAAACGGTAGCAAAAACGAACAACTTTGGAACGGAGACTTTTCTGGCTACCCTTCACAGTCAGAGGCTGACTTAGCTTTTTGCTCGCATTTAGCGTGGCTGTTCCAAAAAGATGCCTCGCTGATAGACTCTATATTTCGAAAATCTGGTCTTTATCGAGATAAGTGGGATGTCACGCACAGTGCAGACGGATCGACTTACGGGCAAATGACCATCAAAAAAGCAATTAGTTCAACAGATAAAACGTATAACACTAATCAAAACATAAGCAGCGCGAACATTGTTGCGCTGCTAAACGGCCAAGCTCGTAACGACTACCCGTTGCTAGAAATCAAAGGTATAAAATTTAGATACGGTCGTGACAATGCGAAAACTATAATCGAACGCGAAGCAAAACGAAAATATACTGGGAAAAGCGATAAGCACTCATCTGCATACTACCCTGTGTCAAGTCTTTACGGTATACCAGCTCGCCTGCGATACATCGACAAAAGCGACGCATCTGGATTGCGAATTAACATCGAAGGATTCGATGGCAGTTTGAAATCTTTGGACATAGAGCGGTCATTTCTTGTCAAAGCATCCGGAAATGAACTTAAATCAGAATTATTAGCCGCAGGTTTACGTATTTATCCTGATGGTGACAAAATAATTCTTGCGACGCTCAAAGCAGCACACCCTGATAAAGAAATATTAATCACCACAAAGCCCGGCTTATTTCAAATCGATAATCACAAAAACTTTGCATTTGTTACACCTGACGGCAAGTCATATAGCGACAACAACCATCAAGTTGAGTTGTCTCCTAACGAGCGGATAACCGCGCCCTATTCCTGTGGCTCGTTTGAAGGCTGGAAAGATGCCATACGAACGGCAACAACTGCGCCGGGATGCCCGCATTTTGCTCTTGGCGTTATGGCTGCGTTTGTTGGACCAATTTTATCTATAGCTAAGTTGGACACCTGTGGAATTAATCTTTCAGGGTTCACATCAAAAGGCAAATCCACTGCACAGATGCTTGCAGCATCTGCTTGGTCTACTCCAAAACTCGGGTGTGGATTGTTTCAATCAATGAGGACAACCGACAACGCCGTAGAACTTTTGGCCACAAAAGCGAACGGCACCGTGCTTTTGCTTGACGACATCGCTCATATCGATGGGCGAGATTTAGGGGCTATGATCTATACATTGTCTTCTGGTAGTAGCAAATCGAGAATGACACAGCTATCTACGCTTCAGAGCAGGCAGACGTGGAATACCTTTGCAATTTTCTCCGGCGAAAAATCATTGGAAGAAAAAATCAAAAGCGCTGGAGGAAGCTGGCAGGCAGGAATGTCTGTCCGTTTTCCAGACGTAGATGTCACGGACGTTAACGAAAAACTTACGAATGAAACAATGAGGTCTATTAATAGCATTGCTGAAAATTATGGACATGCGGGGCATAAATTCATTGAAGCTATATTCAACAATGGCCTTCACCACAAATCTTCAGAACTAAAACAAACCATTTTAAACGCGGCCAGACATTTGGCGAACAGCGAAGAAAGCCAGCTTATACGCGCTGCCATTCCTTTTGCTCTGATTCAAATAGCAGGTAATTTTGCAAAAGAATTTGAGACCGCTGCACAATCCTCTGATGTCGTTACGGAATTCTCTCGAAAGGTCTCGGTCGTCTGTTTCCGCCGTCGTTTAGCCGACAGCGCTGATCTTGTTTCACCTTGAGGCGGCGTTCGTCACTCCTTAGCGTAAGTGTTCCTCAACATCCCGCTTTGAGCACCGCTTTTTTCAAGTTGAAAGCCATAGCGTTGAGTAAAAATTCAAGTTCAACCTTGGCTACCCCCAGGTAACGCGTCCGGAAGAAGCCATAACTTCTTTTGAGCGTTCCGAAAGCCCGTTCCACCTTCGACCGGACGCTGCTAACTTGACGATTTGCCGCTTTTTCGGCGGGGTTCAGCGCACGGTTGCGAGCGGCCTTATGCATGATGCCGTCGGCAAGTCTCCGAGCTTGGAGCACATGCCTGTTCAACTGGCTGCTGTATCCCTTGTCCGCATAGATGCGGCCCCCTGGCATGGGGCCAATCTCATCAAGAATATCCACGAATTCCTGCGTATCCGAACGGTTGGCGGGCGTGACATGGCCGCCGAGGAGAAAGCCGTCCCGGCTGTCCGTGGCCGCATGGACTTTGTAGCCGTAATAAGCCCGGTTCCCTTTGCGCAACCAGGCCGCATCGGCGTCATCGGAGTAGCTGATGGTTACGTCCGACGCCTCGTCGTCATCTTCCTCGCGATCTTCGGGAAGAATATCGATTACTTTGAGGGGGCGGCGCGAGGAGGTGATGACGCTCGCGTCCACGATGGCTCCTTCACGTACCAGTAAGCCGCGCCGCTGGAGTTGATGGTTGAGTTTGTCCAGAAGCCGCTTCAAGACGTTTTTTTCAAGCAGGCTCTGCCGAAACCGGCAAATGGTCGAGGAATCGGGCACCTCGTCATGATCAAGGGAAAGGCCCACGAATCGGACAAAGGACAACCGATCGTACAAGCATTCCTCCACCGCCGCGTCGCTCAGGTTGTACCACCTCTGGAGCAGAAGGATTTTAAACATCGGCAACGGTGCATATGCAGGATTACCAACGGCATTGACGACTCGGCTGAGCTTTTTTCGAAGAAGCTTCTCAAACGGCTTCCAATCAATGAGGCGATCAATCTCATCCAGAAAGCATTCCTTGTGCCTGCGATGGGACACGACGTAGTCGGCAATACCGGGCTTATTGGAATTGCGCTCGCTCATGATCGCCTCCATTATTTTTGATGGAGAAAATATAGCATAATTGCCTAAAATTACAATAGAATTGTGCCATTTTTCCGTGCAACGGTCTCAATTTAACATTCTTCCAAAAGAAATTGACCATCTCAAAGTAGTTATATGGGCTTGCAACAATTATTTAGAATCTTTTTCCAGCATAATTCTCAAACCAATGGTGCAAATCATAGAAAATATACAGCACTGGATTGCTGCACGTTGGGACGTAACAATTAAAGACATTTGTTACAAGCCGCATGAGAACAACCGTGAAGCTGTAGGCTGGTACAACAACTATGCTGTTTACATCCCGTCCTCGTCAATCGTAGAAGCGGCAGGTAATGCTGCGAAAAAAGAACACATCGCTAAAATATTAAGTGAGCAAGGTTTACTTTTTAAAAGACACAGCGCGAAGCAAGCTACGATTAATTATGTGTCGGGAATTGGTGCAGGGAAGTTCTATGCTTTAGACAGGTACAAACTTCAGCTTCGGACAACTGGGCAAAACCTGAGCCAGCCCGAGGCTGACGATGATTAATTCTTCACAAATGGCTTTGACTACCTTGACTACCGTCCCAACGCCGGTGGCCAAGAAAAAGCCTAATTATTACTGTGAAGTGACCACCTTGACCACCTTGACCACCTCTCGCGCACGAGTTTGCGAAGATTCGATCTTGGAACGGGATGACACAGGAGGGGGGGGAGGGCGCTCGCGTATCTCATATTTCAGTAGTTAAGGTAGTCAAGGTAGTCAAAGCTGCATGGTTGCTGGCTTCCGGCCTGACTACCTGCGTTTGCCCGGTAGTCAAGGTGGTCAAAAAACCGGTCGGCGTATACCCGACCAATTTCCTGGCGTAGCACTTTAAATGTCTGTCAGCACACCCAATTTCCTAGAGCGCGAATACGGCCGCGCCCTTACCCTCAGGGAGGTTGCTGAGTATTTTCGCGTTGACCCAAGGACGGTCAAAAAGTATTCGGAAGAATTGGGTGGTGTCTTTCTTTTAGGACGCCTCACGTTCTTTGAAAACCGAGTTCGGGAGAGAATCGATGCCCTCCAAAATAACCAAGCGCGGGAAAACGCGCTGGCTCGCTTGCGTCAAAAGAAACGGGCAAAGGCTCCAAAAAGTCTTCGACACGCGCACCGAAGCTCTGAATTGGGAGGCCGAGGCGCGAAGTCTAGCGGAAGCAATGCCCGAGACGACCCCTTCGGTATCCTTGCTTGAATGGGCGAACAACTATCTTGCTTTTGCAAAAACGAAGTTTAACGTGAAGACCTTCCAGGAAAAACGAGATGTATTTAAGCGTTTTTTTTCAGTTGTTTCACCGGAGATTGAAGCCGAAAGTCTGATTGCCAGAGATGCCCTCGCTTACCTCCAGTCCCAGGCTGAGGCCCGGAGCGGCCATGCCGCGAACAAGGACCGGAAAAATCTTGTTGCTGCCTGGAATTGGTCTATCAAGTTCCACGACTTCCCGCCCAACCCGTTTATGAAGGTTGAGCGTTTCGGCGAAACGCGCCATCCCCGCTATGTCCCGCCTGAGGACGACTTCTGGCGCATATACCAAATAGCCGAAAGCCAAGACAGGGTCATGCTTTTCGCGTTTCTTCATTTGGCAGCAAGGCGCTCGGAACTTTTCCGGCTAACCTGGGCCGATGTGGACTTCGCAAACGGCCTTGTCCGACTCGGCACCCGTAAGCGCCGAGACGGAACGCTCGAATTCGACTTGATTCCGATGACGAGCGAATTGCGGGAAGAATTACGCGACTGGAGGGAGACCCGCCCGGTCAAGGACGCTCCCCATGTGTTTGTCTGCCTTGATGCTACTGCCTTCACCCGTGAGTATTTCGGCAAACCCTTCGAGAAACGCCAGCATCTCATGAAGCGCCTTTGTGTCCGGGCCGGGGTCAAGCCGTTCGGCTTCCACGCCATCCGGCATCTGACCGCCTCGACCCTCTACCATGCCGGGCAACCTGTGGCCGTGGTCCAGTCGATCTTGCGCCACAAGTCGCCCGCGACCACTGAACGCTACCTGCGTAGCCTGGGCCTGGAGCATACCCGGGAGGCTCTGGAATCCGTCCTGGTGAAGAAAGGTCCGGCCCGGGTGATTCCCTTCGTCAAGCAAGAAGCCCCCAAGGCGTTAACCTCGGGGGCTTGAGAAGAGTACTTCCGCCCGGTACTTCCGCCGGGCCTGTCAGAGGCGAACAGGTTGCAACCTGTTGATTTCTTTGGCGTCCCCAAGGGGATTTGAACCCCTGTTACCGGCGTGAAAGGCCGATGTCCTGGACCAGGCTAGACGATGGGGACGCGAGTTACGAGGTTGGCTGGGGGACTAGGATTCGAACCTAGGTTGATGGAGTCAGAGTCCATAGTCCTGCCGCTAGACGATCCCCCAGCAAACGCGTGAACGAAGGCGGATACTCGGATTCGCTATGCGTGTCAAGCGCCTGTGTGCGATTTGGGAAAAAAGCTCGAAAGAGTTCCCGTATCCCGCTCAAAGCGCCGCCCAACCGGCATGTGCCCGCTTTCGGAGCCGGGGAATACAGGCTTGTCCGCCCGCCTGTCAACCGTCACAACGCCGAGGCCAGGAGATCGGCCGGTATTGATGCGGCGGCTGGGGGCGTATCGTCCTGCGCCGTCCATATCTCAAAATCCGCCAGGTCCGCCGGGTGTACGGAATCCCGGGTGAGGCCCAGGTCGGCGTAGGCCGCCGCCAGTTCCCGGCCATGTCCCCACAGTTCGCCAAAGTACCGTCCGGGGACGGCCATGCCCTTGGGGCCGCGGCCGAGACGGCGCGCCTGATCGCGCACCAGCAAAAAAAGCGCCCGCCCCCGGGCCCGGCTCCCCAGGGCCGGATGCACAGGACCGGCCAGCACGGCGGCGTCAAGCTCCGGCTGCGGCGCAAGCCCCACCCGGATGACCCGCACCCCCGCCCGCCACAGTTCCAAAAGCCCCTGCGCCACGGCCGCGATGGTCGCCTCCACGTCCCAGGGCGTGTACTCCCCGGCCCGCCACATGGCCGCCAGCCGCGTTCCGGAC
The DNA here is from genome assembly GCF_013376455.1 of Desulfolutivibrio sulfodismutans DSM 3696. Classification (GTDB taxonomy): domain Bacteria; phylum Desulfobacterota; class Desulfovibrionia; order Desulfovibrionales; family Desulfovibrionaceae; genus Desulfolutivibrio; species Desulfolutivibrio sulfodismutans. The sequence goes on from NZ_CP045504.1 coordinate 2,627,781, forward strand.
GCCACCACGCACGGATAGATGCGCGCCGCCTCCGGGCCAAGCGCGGCCGCCTTGGCCACATCCCGGGCGAACATCTCCGGCGTGTGTCCGGGCAGTCCCGGCAGGAGTTGCACCCCAAGGGCCAGCCCAGCTTCGCGCACCCTCAGGCATGCCGCCTGCGCCGCCTCCGGCGCATATCCCCGGCCGCTACGGGCCAGCACCCCGGCCTCGAAGGTCTGCACGCCAAGCTCCACCATATCCAGCCCCAGGCCGCGCAGCACGGCCAGCCGCCCGGCATGGGCGGCGTCGGGGCGCGTGGAGCAGCGCACCCGGGTCACAAGCCCCCGTTCCCGGTACGTCTGGGCCAGGGCCGTGAACCGCTCGGCATGGTCCCCGGGGAGGGCCGTGAACGTGCCGCCGTAAAACCCGAGCTCGTAGGGACCGCGGCCTGCGGCCAGCGCCCCCCCCAGGGCCGCGTCCAGATCGCGCCGGGCCGTGTCCAAAGACGCGGGGGACGCTGGGGACGCAGACGCCGCCCCGGTCTGGAGATGCTGGGCGCAATAGACGCACCGTCCGGCGCATCCGGCGTAGGGCAGAAACACGGGCCAGATGCGGGATTTTTCCGGGGCGGGCTCAGGATGGGCGAATCTCACCCGCATGTCCGTCTCCGGCGGCCTGACGGGCCGGAAAATCGATTTTTTGACAAAATGTGTACGAGGCCCCTTGAAAAATAATTTTTACTTAGCTATTGGATGGTTATGGTCGCGTCGTGACTTCAAAGCGATGTGGCCCGCCAGGCGTGCGGCCGTGCCGACAAGCGTTTTCCCTCACCGTCCATGGAAACAGGCATGATCGACAAAGACTGTCTCTTTTGCAAGATCCTGCGCGGCGAGATTCCCTGCGCCAAAATTTACGAGACCGCCGCCGTCCTGGCCTTTCTGGATATCGCCCCGATCCGGCCGGGGCACGCCCTGGTCATCCCCAAGGTCCACGCCCCGTCGTTGTGGGAGCTTCCCGCCGACATCGGGGGCGACCTTGTGGCCGCGCTTCAGGTCGTGGGCCGGGCCGTGCGCGAGGCCACAGGGGCCACGGGCATCAACGTGGTCATGAATAACGGCGCCTCGGCCGGGCAACTCGTACTGCACGCCCATTTTCACGTCATCCCCCGGGTGGAGGGCGACGGGCTTTCGCCGTGGCAGGGCGCGCCATACGCCGACACTATGGCCATGACCCGGATGGCCGAGTCCATTCGCATTCGAATCTAACGCCAGCCCGGGCGGCGGCGCGGCACAATGCCCCGCCCCGGCCTCCCGGCATCGGTCCACCACGCTCCGGAGGGAAACATGAGCGGAAAGACTCTCACCAAAGCGGACATCGTCGACTACATCTACGAAAAAACCGAGCGCAACCGGGCCGAGGTGAAGGTTCTCGTGGACCACCTCCTGGACATCATGAAGCAGTCGATCAAAAAAGACGACGCGCTTTTGGTCAGCGGTTTCGGAAAATTCGAGTCCTACGACAAAAAGGCCCGCAAGGGGCGCAACCCCCAGACCAACAAGAGCATCGTCCTGCCGCCGCGCAAGGTGGTGGTCTTCCGGCTGTCCCGGAAGTTCCGGGCCGAGCTCAACCCCGAATAGCTCGGGACCGTCCCTGCCGTTCGGCCGTCTTCCCGGGGACGCCCTCCCTGCGGCGGCCTCGGCATCGTCCCGTGGAGACTGCTGTCCGTTCCCGGCCGCGCGGGGCCGCTATACGGCGGAAGCGCCACTCTTTTTCACACAACGGCTCCGGCCTGCCCTCCGGTCCCGCCGGGGCGTGCGGCCGGACGCTGGCCAGACGCTGGCCGGGCCGCACCCCGCCGTCTGATCAGGCGGCGGCCATCCCTGAAATCCGCATCCTATTCCCCCCTATTCCCCGATAACGAAGGCGTCCCGGTATTCCCCGGAGAGCCGCGCCCGGGCCCGTTCGGCCTCGGCCAGGGTGGCGAAGGTTCCGGCGTGGACCCGGAAGAACCGTTCGCCGCCCACATCCTTGGAGTGGATGCGCGACTGGGCGTACCCGGCCCGTTTGATGACCGTCAAAAGCCGCTGGGCATTGCGCTCGTTCACGAAGGCCCCGATCTGGACGTAGAAGGGGCCGGGCAGATCCTGGGCCGATGTCGCGCCGGGAATGCTCCCCACGCTCTCCAGCCGCACCCGGGTGGTGCCCTTGTTGTGCATGTCCAGGGCCTTGGCCCCGGCAAAGGACATGTCGATCACCCGGCCGGACACGAAGGGCCCCCGGTCGTTGACCCGCACGGTGACCGAACGGCCGTTTTCCAGGTTGGTCACCTTGAGGGTGGTGTGCATAGGCAGGATCTTGTGGGCGGCGGTGAGCTTGTGCATGTCGTAGATCTCGCCGCAGGAGGTGGGCTTGCCGTGGAAGTCCTTGCCGTACCAGGAGGCCACGCCTTCTTCCGTATAGCCGTCTGCCGAGGGGATGGGGTGGTAGGTCTTGCCCTTGACGGTATAGGGACGCTGGGTGGCCGGGGCCTTGCCCCAGCCGCCGGGCGGCGGCGAGGGGGACTTTGCCCCGCAGCCGACCAGGGCCACGGCCACAAGCCCCAGGACGAGCAGGGCCAGGGCGCGAGCCCGGAAGACGCCCCACAGGCCCGGAGACAGAGCGGCCCTGGGGCTGTCGTCCCAGAGGGCGCAGCCCGGCCGCCCCTCTGCCGTGCCGGAGCCGGAGGGGCTGCGGCGCAGCGGCCGGGGAGAAAAATCACGCAATGAAGGCATAGGATCACGCAGGGCTTGGGGTAGGGCCGGTCCTCGACCCCGCCTTTGCGCCCAAGCCTACGGCATCCCTGGCGGAAAGAAAAGGGCGCGAAAAATCCGACCGGGCCGATACCCGGGCCGTGACTCCCCCCGAGGGGCAGGCGAAGCGAAAGCGCGTCCCGGCGGGTTACGCCCGGGGCAAGACCTTGCGGACCTCGCCCAGGATGTCCTCGCGGGAAAACGGTTTGGTCAGGGCCCCGCTCACCCCGTAGCTTCTGGCCCAATTGAGGGTCTCGTAGGCGGTGAAGGTGCTGCCGGTGGTGAAGGCGATCACCGGCAGTCCGGGGTGGGATTCCCGGAGGATGCGGATGACCTCCAGGCCTTCGACGCCGGGCATGAAGATGTCGGTTAAAAGCAGATCCACGCGGCGTTCGTTCACGGCGCGCAGGGCCTCGGCCCCGTCGGAGGCCTCCACGACGTCGTGACCTTCTCCGGAGACGATGGCCCGGAGGGTGTGGCGGGACGTGATGTCGTCGTCGGCGATGCAGATGGTGGCCATGATGCTCCCCTTGATGCTGTGGCGCGCATACCCATGTTTTCCGTTTCGCCATGTCGGCCCGGGCGACGGTTCGCTTCCGGAGCCAATGCCGACATACACGCCCATAATGACGAAACGGCGACGCCTCGCGGCGTCGGCGACAGGTCGTCGTCTCAGGTCGCCGGGGAGCGCAGGAAGGCCGAGGCCTTGTCGTGGGGCAGGGGGCGCGAGAACAGGAATCCTTGGCCGAAATCGCAGCCGAATTCCTTGAGCAAGGCCTCCTGGCGAGGGGTTTCGATGCCCTCGGCCACCACTTCCAGCCCCAGGCTGTGGGCCAGGTTGACCACGGTCTTGACGATGACCCTGTTGCCGTGGTCGTCCATGTCGCTCACAAATCCCCGGTCGACCTTGAGACAGTCGATGGGGAAGCGTTGCAGGTAGGACAGGGAGGAATATCCGGTGCCGAAGTCGTCGATGCCGATGGTGATGCCCATTTCCCGCAGGCCCCGCAGCTTGGCCAGGGCGGACTCCGGGTTGTCCATGAGCACGCTTTCGGTGATCTCCAGGCGCAGGCGCCTGGGGTCGGCCCCGGTGTCGCGCAGGGACTTGACCGTCTGTTTGACCAGGTCGGGTTGCGAAAACTGTTTGCCGGACAAATTGACGGATATGGAGAATTTCGTGCTGGCGGCCATATCCATGCTCCACCGGCCAAGGGCCGCGCAGGCCTCGGCCATGACCAGGTTGCCAAGCGGAATGATAAGCCCGGTCTCTTCGGCGATGTGGATGAATTCGCCGGGGAGATCAAGCCCCCCGTCCGGCCGCTGGCGGCGCACCAAGGCCTCGAAGCCGACCAGGGATCTGTCGGACAGGGAATAAATGGGCTGATAATACAGGATGAACTGCTTTTCCTCCAGACTGCGGCGCAGTCCCGTCTCCACGCCCATGTCGTGTTCGGCCACCTCGCGCATGACCCAGTCGAAGACCTTGATGCGGCCCACGCCGCTACGCCGGGCGTGGTTCATGGCGATGGTGGCGTTTTGCAAGAGCTCCTCGGGGCGTTCGTAGTCCGCTGGTCCCAGAACGATGCCCATGCCTGCGGAAAGATAGAGTTTCTGTCCGTCGATGGTCATGGCCTCGGTCAGGCTGTCGCGGATCTTGCGGGCCACCCGCAGGGCGTCGCCCGGGGAGGCGATTTCCTCCAGCAGGATGGCGAATTCGTCGCCGCCCACCCGGGCCACGGTGTCCAGGCGGCGCACATGGCGTCTGAGCAGGGCCGCCACCCGGCACAGCACCTTGTCCCCGGCCAGATGCCCCAGGCTGTCGTTGATGAGCTTGAAACGGTCCAGATCCAGGAAGATCAAGGCATAGACGTAGTTGAGGCGGCGTTTGGCCCGTTCGATGGCCCGGTGCAGCCGGTCCAGGCACAGGGATCGGTTGGGCAGGTCGGTCAGGGGATCGTGAAAGGTGCGGTGCCGCAAAAGCTGTTCGCCCCGGCGCAGGTCCGTGACGTCCTCGATGATGGCCGCCACCTGCCCGGGGCCCGGGCTGTAGGCCTCGACCAGGAAATATTGATTGAGGTCGGCCAGGTAGTTTTCGAACCGGGTGGAGACGCGGGTGGCGGCCACCTGTCCCAGGGTCTCGATCCAAAACGGCTCCACCCCGGGAAAGACCTCCCGGATGCGCCGTCCTTCCACCTCGCCCCGGGGCAGGCCCGTGACCCGCTCGAAGGCCGGATTGACCTCCAGGAGGCGCAGATCCTCCACCTCGCCCGTGCCGTCGCAGATGGCCTCGAACAGGACGAAGGCGTTGAGCATGCGCTCGAACAGCCTGCGGAAGCGATCCTCGCTGCGCTTGAGGTCGATCTCCGTGGCGTGCTTGTACAGGGCCACTTCAATAGCGCTTTGCAGCCACCGCTCGTCCACGGGTTTGATGACGTAGCCGTAGGGAGCGGTCTTGGCCGCCCGGCGCAGGGTCAGCTGGTCGTCATGGGAGGTGATGTACACCACCGGGATGTCGTGCAGTTCGCGGATGCGCCGGGCGGCCTCGATGCCGTCCATGCCGCTGTCGAGGAAGATGTCCATGAGCACCAAAGACGGCGGAGTCTCCCGGCAGATGTCCAGGGCCGCCTCGCCCGAGGTGGCCAGACCGGCCACGGCGTAGCCGAGCTTTTTCAGACGGGCGCTGATGTCCAGGGCCACGATGCGTTCGTCCTCGACCACCAGGATGCGCTGGGGCGGGGTTGCGGCGGACGCGTCACGCGGCGGGGCAAGGGGGGATGGGGCCATGTCGGTCGTGCCGAGGGCCTGTCTGTTCACGAATGTGTACTCCAGTGGCTCTGTCGCCAACCGCCGCGCCCTCTGCCTGGGTGCGGAACATACGGTTTCGCGACGGGTCCGTCCGCCTGGTCCGGTTCCGGGCGGTCGCCGCCACGGATCGTATCCAATGCCGTAAAATTATCACCTTTCGGATGCCGTGCGGTCAAGCCGGTTTTTCCCCCAGACCCGGCAGGGGTCATTCCCGCAGCCTGGCCCGCCAGGCGGCGACCGCCTGGCGTTCGTCCCGGGCCGCCGGGCTGGCCGGATTGATCCGGCAGGCGGCCTCGGCGGCCTCGGCGGCCTGGGACACCCAACCGCCCTCGCGCAGGCTGCGTGCGGCCATGACCTCGAGCATCTCCGGGGCGTCCTTGTAGACCGAGGCGATGAGCTCGCGGTAGTTTTCCTCGAAAACCAGACGCACCAAGTCGTTGCGCTTGAACAAGAACCGGGCCAGCCAGTGGTTTTGCTCCTGGTCGGCCAGGTACAGGGGGAAAAGCTTGCGGCACTGGCGGATGATGAACCGGATGCGCCGGATCTCGCGCTGCATGCTCTCGTTGGTCTGCATGAGCAGTTGGAACAGTTCCCGGCTGATGATGAGGTCGGTTTCGGGAAGCTCGCTCTCCTGCATGGCCCGAAACCAGGGGGCGTAGTTCTGCTGCTGGTAGGCGTCCTCCTTGAGCTTCATGGTCTCGTGGAAGATGTAGCCGATGCACCAGTCGAGAAACTGGCCCACGGGATTTTTGTCGTCGTGGTCCCGGAACAGATGGTGGGCCGTGTCCTTTAAGCGCCACAACAGGCCCTTGTTCATCTGTTCGCCCAAAAGGTCGCGCAGCACCTCGAAGACCATGCCCGCCCCCCGGTCGAACTCCCGGAAATGCTCCTCCAGCACCTGCGCGGACAGGCAGAAGTCCCGCACCAGATCGCGCACGAATTCGGCGTGCTTTTCCCGCAGCCAGTTTTTGGTCATGACGTCCTGCTCCTCGTCCGGCCGCATCCCCCGCCCGAAACGGGGGTCATCTGCCCATGTCCCGGCACACGCCCTGGCCCGCCCATTCGGTCGTCCGCGTCGGGCGAAGGGCCAGCCGAGCCAGCCTCGTGAGCCGCTCGTCCACCAGCCCGTACAGGCTGCCCGAGGGAAACGAGCCGTCCGCGCCGCGTTTTCCGGCCGGGATGCCGGTCAATATTTCCATGGCCTCCTCGATGCGGCGCACGGGGAAGATGTGGAACTGGCCCTGGGCCACGGCCGCAACCACCTCCTCGGGCAGCATGAGGTTGTCCACATTGTCTGCGGGCAACAGCACGCCCTGCTCGCCCGTAAGCCCCCGCCTGCGGCACACGGCAAAAAATCCCTCGATCTTCTCGTTGACCCCGCCCACGGCCAAAATGGCCCCGGACTGGGACACGGCCCCGGTAAAGGCGTAGCACAGCCGGATGGGCCGCTCGGCCAGAGCCGACAAAAGCGCCGCCAACTCCGCGCCCGAGGCCGAATCGCCCTCCACCTCGGCGTAGCTCTGCTCGAAGCACAGCGATCCGGTGAGCACCAGGGGCTTGTCCTGGGCGAAACGGCCCAGCAGATAGCTTTTTAAGATCATCATGCCCTTGGTGTGGATGGGGCCGCCAAGCTCGGCCTCGCGCTCCAGATCCATGATGCCGCCGTGCCCCACGCCCACGGTGCAGGCGATCTGGTGCGGCAGCCCGAAGGCGTGGTCCCCGATCATGCGTACGGACAGGCCGTTGGCCCGGCCCACGGCCATGCCCGAGGTGGCCACTTTGAGCATCTCCCGGTCGTATTCGGCCAGATATTCCTCCTCGAAGAGGTCGGCCCGGAAATCCCGGGCCGTCACCGCCCGGGACAGATGTCCCCGCTCCACGCAGGCCGCCCCGGCCATGCGGGCCAGGGCCTCGGCCTCGATCATCAGTTCCCGCAGAAGCGGAATCTTCAGCGACAGCTTGGCCTGGTCCTCGGCCAGGTGCGAGGCGTGGTCCACCAGGGCGGCCAGGGCGTCGCGGGAAAACGGCGCAAGCCCGGCGTCGCGGATGACCCGGCAAAGCAGGGAGACCAGGATGGCCGTATTCTCCGGGGTGCGGCGCATGGTGTCCTGGAGGTGGGCCTTGAGCTTGAAAAGCTTCTGGAAGCGTTCGTCGGTGTACAAAAGCAGTTCGTAGGTCTCGTCCAGGCCCACCAGGATGATTTTGACGTCGAGCTGCACGGGCTCGGGCTCGATGGTCCGGGTCCGGGCGTGCTCCGCGCCCTCGGAGGGGTCTTCCACCCGGGCCTGGCCCGAGCGCAGGGCGCGCAAAAGCCCTTCCCAGGCCGTGGGGTTTTGCACCAGATCCTCCACCTTGACGATGAGGAAGCCGCCCCCGGCCCGGTGCAGGGAACCGGCCTTGACCAGGGTGAAATCCGTATACAGCGCGCCAAGCTCGGATTCGCGCTCGATGCAACCCATGAGGTTGAAATAGGTGGGGTGGTCCTCCACGATGACCGGCGCGCCGGTGGTCTGGGAGTTGTCCACGAAGAGGTTGATCTCGTAGCGGTAGAAGATGTCGTCCAAGGGCGCGCCGTCGGGACCGGAAAGGCCGCTGTGGCCGCCATGTCCCGGCGGGGAAGGGGGGGACGATCCGCCCGGTCCCCCTGCGGCGGCCAGGGCGTCCAGGTTGTCCAGGATGTCCTCGCGCACGGCCTTGAAATGGCCGGACAGGGCCTCGTTGCCGCCGAACTCGTCGAAAAGGGGGGCCAGCCTGGCGTCGAGAACCTCCGAGGCGGTCTCCCGGTCCAGGCTTTTTTCCTGGTCCCGCAGGCCTTTTTCCTCGCGGGTGATGCGCCGCAGATATTCCCCCATCTCTTCCAAAAGCCGGTCGCCCCGGCCCTTGAGCTCCTTTTTGAGGTCCGGGTCCAGGTGCTCGAACTCCTCGTCGCTGACCACCTTGCCTTCCAGCAGCGGATACAGGGTCAAGGCCCCCTGGTCGTCAAGGGCCAGGGAAAAACCCTCGTCCTTGGCCCGGACCTCCATGTCCGCATACAGCTCGTCGCGGCCGGTGTTGAATCCCCGCAAAAGGGTCTGGCGTTTGGCCAGATAGGCCTCGCGCTCGAAATGAACCGGTATCTCGTCCCGCACGTCGGCCACGGCCTTGGCCATGGCCAATTTGAGCCTGCGGCCCTGTCCGGCCGGAAGCCGGATGATCCGGGGCCGGTCGGGATCTTCGAAATTGTGGACGTAGATCAGGTCGGGAGGCGGGCTGCCGCCGGCCGCCGCCGGGTCCAGGAAGCATCTGGCGAAATAGGTGCGGCCCAGATGCGGATCGCCGGCCAGATAGACGTTGTATTCGCGGCTTTTGATGGCCAGGGCCATTTCCATGGCCGAGTGGGCCCGGGGCTGGATCTTGGCCAGGGCCTCGGGATCATCGGGGATGTCCCGGCTGTCCTGGGCCTGGATGGAGGCCGGATCGCACGCCGTGCGCAGCCGAGAGGGGGAAAGGGGGATGGTCATGGATGCTCGTTGTGGTTGGGTGTGGATCAAACTGGCCCGGCCAGGCCGCGCCGGGGGACGGAAAACCGCCCCGTGACTGCGTTTCCAAACATACGGCCTTCCGTGCGGGTTGTCACCCTCGGTCACGGGGCGGGGCGGTCTCCGTGGCCGGGGAGGATTCCTGAAACGGGGCCAGGGGCAGGCGGGCCCCCAGGTCGATGCCCTCCGGGCCGCACCTGGCCCGCACGGCCCACATGGCCACCCCGGCCTCCACGGCCTGCCGGAAAAGGTCCGCGTATTCCGGGTCCACCATGTCCGCCGGGCCGAAGCAGGCCCCGTCGGGGCGCTGCACCAAAAAAAGACAGGCCGCCCGGGTTCCGGTCTCCCGCCCCTCCCGGGCCACCCGGGCAAGCTCCACCAGATGTTTTCGGCCCCGCTGAGTTGCCGCATCCGGGAACAGGGCCACCTCGTCCTCGACCATGGTCACGTTTTTGGTCTCCACCAAAAGCGTCCCGGCCGGGCCGATTATGCGGGCGTCCAGGCGGCCCCCGGCAAAGGCCGGTTCCGGCTCCAGGCGGTCGAAACCGGCGGCGTCATGAACATTTCCGGTGATCTCGGGCAGCCGCCCGGCCCGAAAGGCCGCCGCCAGAAGCCGGTTGGGCGTCAGGGTGTTGACCCCCACCCAGAATCCGCCGGAAAAGGTCGGCATCCAGACCATTTCCAGGGTATGGGGCAGTTTGCGGGCGGGGTTGCCGCTGACGGACAACAGCACGGGCGTCCCGGGCCGAAGCAGGCCCAGCATGCTGCCGGTGTTGTTGGTGTGGGCCGTAAACGGCCCGTGGTCTCCGACGACATCCACCAGAAAGCGCAGGCGGCGGCGCACCAGCCGGGCCCGGATAAGCCCGCCCGGAAAAACCATGAGCGGCGTGATCGCCGTGGCGGGTGATGAATTTACCTTTTCCGAGTATTCCACTACAAAGACGCCCGTGCCGCCGTTTTGTCCGGCCGCTGTCGTATTTTCCGCAAACCTCGACCTCTGGGGATGCCCGTCATGCTCACCGCCCTGCGTCTCTCCTGCGTCAAGCCTTCGGCCACCCTGGCCATGAGCGCCAAGGCCAAAGAAATGAAAGCCGCCGGTCGACGGGTCTTGGACCTGTCCGCCGGGGAACCGGACTTCCCCACCCCGGCCCACGTCAAAGACGCGGCCAAGGCCGCCCTGGACGCCGACTTCACCCGGTACACCGCCGTGCCCGGCATCCCCGAGGCCCGGGCCGCCGTAGCCGGATATTTCAAGCAGTTCTACGGGGTGAGCGCGCCTGCCGAGGCCGCCATCATCACCAACGGCGGCAAGCAGGCCCTCTACAACCTGATCCAGGCCTACGTGAACCCCGGCGACGAGGTGCTCATCCCCTCCCCGTACTGGGTCAGCTATCCGGACATGGTGCGCCTGGCCGGGGCCGAACCGGCCTTTGTGCCCACCACCGCCGAAAGCGGCTTCAAGATCACCTTGGAGGCCCTGGAAAAGGCCCGCACCCCGAAGTCCACCATGCTCATCATCAATTCCCCGTCCAACCCCACGGGCTGCCACCATACCCAGGCTGAGCTGGACGCCATTGCGGCATGGGCCTTTTCCCGCAACGTCTTCGTCCTGTCCGACGAGATCTACGACCAACTGGTCTACGAACCCGCAAAGCCCGCCAGCATGGCCGGGTGGTGGGAAAGCAAACCAGAGATGGTGGGCATCGTCAACGGCCTGGCCAAAAGCTTTTCCATGACCGGATGGCGCGTGGGCTACGCCCTGGCCCACCCGGACCTCATCAAGGCCATGAGCAAGCTCCAGGGACAGTCCACCTCCAACGTCTGCTCGTTTGTGCAAAAGGCCGCCGTGGCCGCCCTGACCGGCCCCTTCGACGCCGTTTTCGCCATGCGCCAGGCCTTCGCCCGCCGCCGCGACCTGGCCCTGTCCATCATCAACACCTGGGAGCGGGCCGTGTGCCCCACCCCCCAGGGTGCGTTCTATCTTTTTCCCGACCTGTCGGGATATTTCACCCCCGAGGCCCCGGACAGCACGACCCTTTGCGCCAGGATCATGGAGGCCACGGGGGTGGTCACCGTGCCCGGTGCGGCCTTTGGCGACGACGCCTGCCTGCGGCTGTCCTACGCCACGGACGAAAAAACCCTCACTGAGGCCCTGACGCTCATGGGCGGGGTGCTCAAGGGATAGGCCCGCCCCGGGCCGCCCTGGAAGGGGAGGCGTTTTGGGCCGCCACCCGGCGGCGGATGCGGGCGGACGGCGGCTTCTTCGGGCCGTCTCCCCCGCCGTCAGACCCGGCCGCCGCCTGCGGCCGAAGGAGCCCCCTTGGACAAAAAACCCGCCAAGGACGTGGAACAGTCCCTGGGACTGGTCAAGTTCATCTCCTGGAGTTCTTTGGCGTTTATCCTGCTCATCAACCTTTTTCTGTCCATCTTCCTGTCCAACTACGGCCGCCAGGAGGTGCTCTCCAAACAGAAGGAGTTCGCCAGGCTCTTGGCCGAGAACCTGAACCACCAGATCTATCAGCGGTTCACCCTGCCCACGGTGTTGGGCTTTGGCCGGGTGGAATTGCAGCAACCCGCCCAGTACGAGCAGCTCGAAAAGGTCATCACCTCCACCATCCACAGCTTCCACGTCATGGACCTGCGCATCTACGACTTCGACAAGCGCATCTCCTTCGCCACGGAGAAAGACCTGATCGGCCAGACCGGCTACACCGGCGAGGCCGTGGTGGAGGCCCTGGACAACGGCAAAAGCGATTTCCAGGTGCTAAGCCGCACCGGGGCCCTGGGCGGCATCCTGGATTTCACCCCCCAGCCCGGGGCGGTCATCTTGCGCACCATCTACCCCCTGCGCACCGAGCGGCCCATGTCGTCCGGGGCCCCGGCCGGGGTCATCATGGGCGTTTTGGAGATCACCCAGGACATCACCGAGGACTACCAGAAGGTTGTCAATTTCCAGCGCATCATCATCCTCTCCGCCGTGGCCTCCTCCCTGGCCCTGTATGTGGCCCTGGCCGTGATCATGCGCCGGGCCGGACGCATCAACGCCCAGCGCATCCAGGAGCGCGAGGCCCTGGAGCGCGAACTGCAGCAGCAGGAGAAGCTGGCCGGCATGGGCCGGGTGGTGGCGGGCATCGCCCACGAGATCCGCAATCCCCTGGGCATCATCCGCAGCAGCGCCGAGCTTTTGCTCAAAAAGGCCGAAAAGACCGGCGATCCCACGAGCCGCATTCTGGCCGCCATTTTCGAGGAATCCAAGCGGTTGAGCAAAACCGTGGGCGATTTTCTGGACTACGCCCGGCCCAAGACCCCACGCCAGGAGGATGTGGATCTGGCCCTGATCCTGGATCAGGTGCTGGCCTTCCTGGAGTCCAAGTGCGAGGAGCACGGCGTGGCCGTCGTCCGCGACTACGCCAAGGGCGCCATCATTCGGGGCGACAAGGATCTGCTGTACCGCGCGGTCTACAACATCGTGGGCAACGCCCTGGACGCCATGGTCATGGCCCCGGCGCAAAGCGTTCCGCCGGGCGGCCACCGCCTGGAGATCCGTCTGACCGCCGACTCCAACGGGGTGCTTTTGGCCATCGCCGACACCGGCCCGGGGTTCGACCCCGGGCACAAGGACAAGGCCCCGGACCCGTTTTTCACCACCAAGGACACGGGCACCGGGCTTGGCCTGGCCATCGTCAAAAACATCCTGGAAAGCCATAACGCCACCCTCACCCTGGACAACGCCGAGGACGGCGGGGCCAAGGTGGAGATGCGCTTTCTCAAGAAGGCGTGCTGAGGCCGTCGCCCTTGTCCGTGCCCCCGCAGGGAGATCCCGCCTTGGCCATGGCGTAGCCCATCAGGGTGAAGGTGTTCATGTTGTGCAGCACGGCCGCCGCAAGCGGCGAGAGGATTCCGGACGCGGCAAGCCCCAGGAGCGCCGTGTTGGCCGCCGCCCCCTCGTGGAGGCACCGCCGAAGAATCCCGGTCTGCCGCATGGCGATGCGCCTAGCCGTACACAGGGACCGCAGGTCGTCGCTCAGAAGGATCGCCTGGGCCGAGGCCTGGGCCAGATCGCCCCCATGGGGCATGCACATGCCCAGATCCGCGCTGACCAGGGCCGGGGCGTCGTTGACCCCGTCGCCGACCACCGCGACGCAGTATCCCTGGGACTTCAGTTCGTTGACCACGCAGGCCTTGCCCTCGGGCGTCAGCTCCCAGTGGATGGCGTCCACGCCCTCCAGCTGCGCCCCAAGGATTTCCGCCGTCCGGCGGTGGTCGCCGGTAAGCACCACCACCTTTTTCACGCCAAGCTCCCGAAGGCCGTGCAGGGCCGTCTGGGCATGGGGCCGCAGCTCGTCGCGCAGGCCGATGAGCCCTTGCACCACATTGCCCTGCGCGACGTAGAGGGCCATTTTCCCCTGTTCCCGCAGCATATCGGCCTGGGTCTCGGCGCGGTCGCGTTCCAGCCCCGTGAGATCGGACATGAACCGTCGGCTTCCGATCCGGCATTCCTTGCCGTCCACCACGGCGCACACCCCGTGCGACACATGGAGATCGACCTCGCCCACAGGATCAAGCCGCAGATCGCAGCGCAGGGCCTCGGCCAGGATGGTTCGCGCCACCGGATGGTCGTAGTGCTGCTCCATGCGTGCGGCCAGGGTCAAAAGCGCCTCCCGCGTCCAGCCCCGCAGCGCAATGACGTCCGTGACCCGCAGCTCCCGCGAGGTCAGCGTGCCGGTCTTGTCGAAGACCACCGCGTCCACCCGGGCCAGGGCGTCCAGGGCGCGTCCTCCCTTGAGCAACACCCCGCCCCGGGCGGCGGCGTACATGCTGCTGCGCACGGACAGCCGGGCGGGAAACTTCACCGAGCAGACATAGTCGATGGACGTCACCGAGGCGGTTCGGGACAGGTCGCGGGTGAAGGCATAGGCGAGAGCGCCAAGGGCCAGCGTCGCGGGGGCCAGGCTGTCGGCCATGGCGTCCCCCCTGATCTCGGGCAGGGATCTGTCCTCCAGGGCATTTTCCAAAAAACGCCTGACCTTGGCCATGGCGGTCCCGACGCCGACCTTTTTTGCCCGGATGCGGAGGCGGCCGCTCTCCACCACCGATCCGGAAATCACCTCATCGCCTTTTTCCAGGCTGACGGGGATGGATTCGCCGGTGATCATGCTCTTGTCGACCAGCGCAGCGCCCGCCAGAACCTCTCCGTCAACGGCGACCAGTTCCCCCGGCCCGCAGACGACCACGTCGCCTACCGCCACATCGCCCGGGGCAACCTCGATCTCCACGCCTTCCCGCTCGACCCACACGGCCTGCTGCTTCAGGCGCAGCAAGCTGTGGAGCAGATCGTTGGAGCGTTTGTCGTTGGTCTGCTTGAGGTAGTCGCCGAAAATGCGCATCAGGGCGATGGCGCACACGGACGGGTAATTGCGCACCGCAAGGCACAGCCCCACGCTCGCCGCGTCGAGGGATTTGGCCGTAAATCCCCGGGACAGGAGATTTTTGACCCCATCCACGACCACCGGCAGTCCGACCAGGACAGCCAGGACCAGCCGCACCACGGGCGGCACGGCAAAACTGGCGACCGCCGCGAGCAGGTGCAGCCCGATATCCATCCGGCTGATCTCGCGCGGCCTGGCCGGTCCCTTGACGAACACCACCGGGGGAAGCGCCCCCAGGGCGGCCAGGATGTCGCCCGTGCGCCCCGGCAGGCCGTCATGCCGGACGACAAGCGAACCGGCGTAGGGATTGGTCCGCACGCGCTCGACCCCGGGCAGCGAGGCGAGATGCGCCTCGAGGCGATCAGGGTTGAGCCGGGGATGCCGAAACAATCCGCCTTTGAGCCGGATGCGGCGAGGCAGTTCATGCACCACGCGCACATCCCGGACAGGAAGGCGGCGCAACGGCGAAACATCGTGCGGCATCGTCATGTTTTTTCTTTTCCCAACCTGCGTAACATGCTGCAGAGGACGCGGGATTCCGCCCGTCTCCGGGAGACGGGGCGTTCGGCTGTTCGGCAGAGGCGCGTTGCGGCCCGGGCTGCGCTCGCGAGCCCGTGCAGGCGGCAGGAAAGAGTGCGCCATCGGCAACACGAAGGGCCGAATACGGAATCGCCGGGGTTCAATCAATATTGAAAATCATTATCTTTTTAGGTTAGAGCAAAACGTGCGCCCGGTCAACGCCGCCGCCGCATGCCGTCGCGAGCACATGATATGGTAGAGTGAAGCCGCCTCGCCGGACAGTTGGCCGAGCCGATCCGGTCCTTGGCGGCAACGCCGATTGCATTCCGGCCCACCCCGGCAGGAGAAGGGTGACCCGCCAAGGGACAGCCCGGCTTGCCAATCCTTCCCCCCCGGTCTTTTGCGGCCAAATCCTCATTTCGAGGACGTTCCCCGCCATCCGTCGATTTCTTCCCCTTCCACGACAGCCCCCTGTCCGGATGTCTGCGGACACCCAACGGTCTCCCGGCGCAGGCCCAACACCCAGGGATCACACGACACCCGGGAATTTTTCCCGAACCGATTGCATCTTGCCGTCATGGGGAGTATGGACGTCTGCGTGTTATGTTTTTCGTATTCATATGCTTTTTATATGATAAATCTCATGTTCATGCCTCTGTCCTGGGCTGCTCCGCGCCATGGCGCCTGCCTCCGCGACCCAGGCCCAAGGTATGGGGAACGTAGGCGACGACTTGGTGAAGGCGTCCCCCTGGAGCGGAAGTCCACACATGCGCAGCGATCACGGAAAGAACATCGTCACCTGCGAAGGCAACACCTTCATCATCAGCGCGGCCCTGTCCGGAGGACGCGTGGCCGAGGCCTGGAGCACGGGCAGGATGATTCATGACATGAACTACCTGCTGGGCGCCGAGGTCGGCCCGGACGGGCCGCGATTCACCACCCGAGCCTCCTGTCTCTGCAACGCCGGGCACGCCCTGGCCGCCGTCCGGGCCGTCGAGGATCTTCTCGGGCTGGCCGTGCCGCCTGCCGCACGACTGGTGCGCGACCTGGCCCAGGGACTGCAATGGGTGTCCGAGCACCTGGGGCATTTTTATCTGTTCCACCTCTCGGACTGGGTCAACCTGGGGCTGGCCCTGCGCGCGGACCCCGCAAAGAGTGCGCGCCTGGCGCAGGACGATTCCCCCATCCCTGCGGCGGGCGGCGGGCAGTTCTACCTGGACGCCGCGGAACGCCTGAAGGCCCTGGCCGAGGGCGAGAGCGGCGAATTTTTTGCCGTCGGGGACTGCGACCACCCGGCCTATGCGGCCTCCCCGGAATGCAGCCTGCTGGCCTTCAGCCATGTGCCTGAGGCCATCCGCGTCCGGGCCGCCCTGGCCGAGGCCCTGGCCGTCCTGCGATGTACCGGCGCGCAGCACCCGGCGTTTCAGGTCGGCGGCCTGGCCGACAGCGCCGGGACATCCCCCGGCGACGCCCCGGACCTGTCGGCCGCAGCGCGCGACCGGTGCGCCAGCCTGGTGCGCCAGTGCCGGGACTTCATCCTGTACACCTTTTTGCCCGACATCCTGCGCGTGGCCGACGCCTACCGGGACTGGGCGGGCATCGGCCGAACCGGCGTCTTCCTGGCCTTTGCCGACCTCCCCGGGGAGGATGGCCAGCCCCCGTTTTCTCCCGGCGGGATATTCACCCCGGGCGGCGTCCTTAAGGCCCCTGCGGACGCATTGCGCATGGCCTGGGAGGACGGCGAAACGGCCTGGAAAGGGATCGACGCAGACCACTACCGGCTGCGTTTCGGGCCGGGCCAGCCGGTCTACCGCTTTCCATCCGACGACTTTGTGTGGTTTGGCGTCCCCCGCAGCGCCGGTCTGGCCTGCGAGGTGGGCCCCCTGGCCCGGATGTGCGGGGCCTACGCAACGGGCAACGGCGTGGTGCAGGCCGTCGTGGACGACGCCCTGCGCCGACTGAACCTGCCCCTTGCGGCCATAAACTCCACCCTGGGCCGAATGCTGGCCCGGGGTCTTGAGGCCGCCGCCCTGATCCAGACCGCCCTGTCCTGGCTGGACAGCCTGGACCGCTGTCTGGCCCGCGGGGACGCAGCCCTTCGGGCCGCCATCCATGACATCCCGGCCTCGGGCGAGGGCACGGGCAAGGCCGAGATCGCCAGGGGGGCGCTGGCGCATCGCATCCGCATGGAAGACCGGCGCATCGTCCGGCATGAGTCCCTCGTGCCCTCCCTGTGGAATTTTTCCCCGCGCAGCGCCGACGGGACACGCGGCCCCCTGGAGCAGGCCCTTCTCGCCACGCCCGTGGCCGACGCCGCGCGCCCCCTGGAGATCCTGCGCACGATACACTCTTTCGATCCCTGCAACGCCTGCATCCTCCGGGTTGAGGACGCAGGCGCCGGGCGCGTGATGACCGTCAACGCCAAATAGGCGGCTTGGGAAGGACGACGATATGGACGCAAAAGACATTCTGGCCGCCCTGCAGGATGAAGCGGGACAAGAGAACCTGTTCCGGCAGGCCGACGAGGTGCGCAGGCGATACTGCGGCGACGTGGCCCAGCTTCGCGGCGTGGTGCATTTCTCCAACTGCTGCTGCCGCGACGACCTGTATTGCGGCCTGCGCAAAAGCAACACGGACATCAAGCGGTTCCGGATGACCGGGGACCAGATCGTGGAGACGGCCATGGCCATTGCCGAGGCGGGCCTTGGCACCGTGGTCCTGCAATCCGGCGAGGACTACCACTACACCCGGGAGCTGCTGTGTTCCGTCATCCGGCGGATCGTGGACAACGCCGACGTGGCCGTCACCTTAAGCCTGGGGGAGCGGCCCGACGACGACCTGCGGGCCTTCCGGGACGCCGGCGCCAGCCGCTACCTCATGAAGCACGAGACCATGAACCCGGATCTCTACGCCAGGATGCGCCCCGGGCTGCGGCTTACGGATCGGCTGCGGACCATCGAGACCCTGCGCTCCCTGGGCTACCAGACCGGGGTGGGCAACGTGGTGGGCCTGCCGGGACAGACGGATGAGGATCTCGCTGCGGACATCGCCTTTTTCCAGGACTTTCAGCCGGACATGGTCAACATCGGCCCGTTCATCCCCCACGCGGACACGCCCCTGCGCGGCGAGGCGGTCGGCGACATGGACCGCATGCTCCGGGTGTTCGCCCTGACCCGGATCGTGACCGGAAACACCCATCTGGCGGCGGCCAACACCGTGGCCACCCTGGCCCCCGAGGACGGGCAATACCGGGCCTTTGTCCAGGGCGGGGCCAACGTGATCATGCCCAACTGCAACCCCTTTCTCAAAAGCAAGACGGACAAGATCGAATACGAATTCCAGATCACCACGAAAAAACGCTACGTCTCCATCGCGGAGGCCAAAGACGTCCTGCGCCGGGCCGGACGGGAGACGGCGGCGGGAAAAGGGGATTCCCTCAAGATGCAAGGAGGAACTTGTGATTAAGATCGCCATTTACGGAAAGGGCGGCATCGGAAAATCCACGGTGACGTCCGGAGTCTCTGCGGCCCTGGCCGTGGACGGATACAAGGTGATGCAGATCGGCTGCGACCCCAAGACGGATTCGACCATCAACCTGCTTGGCGGTCAGACGCCCCCCCCATCCTGCAATACCTCCAGGAAAAGGGGAAGCCTGCGGACCTCGACGCCCTGGTGCGCACCGGGTTCGGCGGCGTGGCCTGCCTGGAGGTCGGCGGCCCCACGCCGGGGGTCGGCTGTTTCGGCCGGGGCATGCTCACGGCCTTCGAGCTGTTGGACGAGATGGACGCCTACGTCCGCTACACCCCGGACGTGGTGCTCTACGACATCCTGGCCGACATCGTCTGCGGGGGCATCGCCGTGCCCATGCGCGAGGGCTTTGCCGACAAGGTGGCCATCGTCACCTCGGGCGAGAAGATGGCCCTTCTGGCCGCCAAAAACATCATCCTGGCCCTGCGCAACTTCGCGGATCGCAACTACGCCGAACTGGGGGGCCTGATCCTCAACCGCCGCGACATGCCCGACGAGGTGGAGCGGGTCTCGGACTTCGCCCGGGAGATGGACACCGAGATCCTCGGGATCATCCCCCGCGACCGGACCATCCATGCCTTCGAGGAACACGGCCAGACCATCGTGGAGGGCGACCCGGCCCATTCCACCTCGGCCCGTTTCTTCGATCTGGCCCGGACCCTGGCGGCCTTTGCCCAAAAGCGGGACGCGGCCTAAGTCCCCGCCCGCCCCCGAGACCGCAACCGAGATCCCCGGAGGAAACGATTCATGCATGTGGAGCGAGCAGGCATCACCTTGGAGCATCTGACGCGCAGGGAGGATTTTCCCTTCGCGCCGCTGGAGGGCGTGGGGCCCAACCTGGCCGGATGGGGGGTCATCGAGACCTGCCTGCTTTTGCCCGAATCCCTGTGCGTCATGGCCGGCCCCTCGGCCTGCCTGCGCCATTCCGCGTTCATGGCCCACGCCCGGGGGTTCACCGACCGGTTTTTCATGCTCTGCGTCCCGGAGCTGGACATGACCATGGGGCGGCATCTGGAGAAGATCGAGCAGGGCATCCTGGACATCGCGGCCAGGCGTCCGGAAAAGGTCATCTTCCTCATCGTGGGCTGTCCGGACTACATCCTGGGCACGGATTTCACCGGGGTCATCGCCCGCCTGGAGGCGGCCACCGGACGGCGGATCATCCTGGGGGCCATGGCCCCCATCACCATCGGGCTCAAGGACTCGCCCTTCACCTCGGCCTACACCTCGTTTTTCGATTTCCTCAAGCACGAGGCGCGCACCCCCGACCCCGATGCGGTGAACATCCTGGGCACCTTCATGCCCCTTTCGGAATCCGGGGAGCTCTACGGCGTCCTGCGCCGGGCCGGGGTGGAGCGCATCCGCCAGATCCCCCTGTGCGCCGACCTGGCGGAGTTCTCGCGCATGGCCGAGGCCTCCTGCTCCCTGGTCCTGCATCCCCTGGCCAACAGCCTGGCCAACCGCATGGACAAGGACATGGGCATCCCCGCCGTCTTCGTGCCCACGGCCTACGGGTTCTCCACCATCGCGGCCCGCTACGCGGCCATTGAAAAGGCCGTGGGTCGGCCCCTTGACGTCGCCGCCCTGGAGCAGGGCGCCCGGCAGGCCGCCGAAGGCCTGTGCCACGCCCTGCGGGACACGCCTCTCGCCGTGGGCTGCGCCATAAACGGCAGCCCCTACGAACTGGCCGCCGCCCTGGTGGACATGGGGCTGCATGTGGATACCATTTTCGGCCGCGGCGGTTTTGCGGCCTACGAATGGAAGCTCATTGAGGGGTTGCGCCAGAAAGCCCCCCACATCCGGGTGTACAACGTGTCCCATCCCAACCTGTGCGGCGAGACCGCGCCCTTCGACCACATCGGGGTGGCCTATGGCGTGGACGCGGGCATGTTCTGCGCCCAGGCGGTCAATGTCCCCCTGTCGCGCTATCAGGAACAGAAATACGGATATGAGAACGCGCTGTGGATGCTTACGCAGACGCATAGCGCCATGGAAAACCCGGTCAGCAACCACGACCTGATCTACAAAAACCAGTTTCTTATCTAGAAATCATCCCGACACGACAGGCGCAAGGCATGATGATGAGGAAAAAATGGATATGAAACAACGTGCTCCATCCGGAATGCACAGAAAACGTCAAGGATACGCGGCATGAAGCTTTACCATAAACTGCTTCCCCTGGCCACGGGCTACTTTGGCGTCAGTTCGGCGCTGTACGCCTTCGACGGCCTCGTGGTGGTCTACGGCCCGGCCGGAGGGGCCTGGCACATCAACATCGAGGACGAGCCGCGCTGGTACCGGGGACCGGCCACCGTGGTCGGGGCCGGACTCCTGGAGATGGACGTGATCCTGGGCAACGACGACACGTTCATCAACAATATCGCCACGGTCTCCATGCAGCTTGAGCGGCGCTTCGTGGCCCTGGCCGGGACGCCCATCTCCGAAATCATCGGCACGGACCTCAAGGGCTTTTCCCGAACCCTGGAATCCCGGACCTCGCGGCCCGTGTTCATGGTTCCCACGGCCGGTTCCGAACCCTACCCCGAGGGAGCCGCCAAGGCCTTTCTGGCCCTGGCCCGAAAGTTCATGGTCCAACCGGAGGCCACGCGCAAAAACGGCATCAACGTCCTGGGGGCCATCCACCTGTCCACGGGCAAGGAGGAGCACATCGAGCCCCTGCTCTCGGCCATCGAACAGGCCGGATATTCCCTGGTCAGCGTGTTCTCCGTGCCCCGCCCGGGCCAGGCCGACCCCCTTTCGGCCATCCGCCAGGCCCCCGAGGCCCAGCGCAACGTGGTGGTCTCCACCAGCGGCCTGGCCCTGGCCGACCATATGTTCGCCGCCTACGGGATTCCCTACGTGGTCGGCATGCCCGTGGGACTGCGCGGTCGCGACGACTTTTTCGCCCTGCTGCGCGGGGAGGCCGTCACCCCGGCCCCGGCCCCGGTCGGCAGCCCGCCGTGCCGCCACGCCCTGGTCATCGGGGAACCGGTCCTGGGCTACGGCCTCAAACGCTGCCTGCGCCTGGACTTCGGCGTCCCCGAGGTGGACGTGGTTTCCGTCACCCCGGCCCAGGCCCTCTACCAGAGCGCCCCGGGATGCCTCGGAACCCTGGTGGAGCGCGGCCCCCGCGACGTGTGCACGGACAGCGAGCAGGACATCGAGGCCCTGATGAACGATCCGGCCGTGGACTGCGTCATCGCCGACCCGTGCTACGCGGCCCTGCTGACCCGGCCGACCCGGTTCATCCCCATGCCGCATATCGCCATGAGCGCCCGGCTCAACTGGGATCTGCCCTACGAATACGCCGTGGACAAGGGGTACGACTATCTGGCCGGACAGTTCTCCGGAACGCCGCAGCCGTAACGCGACCGCGACGGAATCGCATCTCACGCCAAGGCGGCGCGGCCATTCCGCGTCGCCCGCCAAGGAGGATGCCATGTGTCTCGCAGTTCCCGCCGAAGTCATCCGCATTGCCGACGGAGTGGCCACCTGCCGCCTGGGCGAAGGACAATCGCTCATCCGGGCGTCGCTTATGCTTCTGCCTGACCTCCCCAGCCCCGGGGACCAACTCATGGTGCATGCCGGGTTCGCCCTGCGGATCATGGACCCGGCCGAGGCCGAGGAGACCTTGCGCCTGCTTCGCGGCGGCGAGTGTCCCATCGAGGGGGACGCCACGGCCTGCGCGGCCATCCCCGGCGCGCCCGCCAACGCCCTCCGGAAGGCCTAGGCCATGCACCAGACCCTCCTGCGCCAGTTCCGCGACCCCGAACTGTGCCATACCCTGCTTACGCGCCTGCGAGCCGAACTGGACGGCGAGTTGCGCTTCATGGAGGTCTGCGGCACGCACACCGTGGCCATCTTCCAAAGCGGGCTCCGCTCGCTGTTGCCGCCCCAGGTCGTGCATCTCTCCGGCCCCGGCTGCCCGGTGTGCGTGACCCACGAATCCGAGGTCAACGCCTTCCTGGACCTTGCCGGACGCCCGGGCGTGATCGTGGCCACCTTCGGGGATCTCATGCGCGTCCCCGGCAGCCGGGGGCGCAACCTGAAAAGCGCCCAGGCCGAGGGGGCGCGGGTGGCCGTGGTCTATTCGCCCCCGGACGCCCTGGCCCTGGCCCGGGACAACCCCGGGGACACCGTGGTGTTTTTGGGCGTGGGCTTTGAGACCACGGCCCCCACCGTGGCCGGCACGGTGCTCATGGCCCGGGAGCAGGGGCTGTCCAACTTCAAGGTTCTGGCCTTCCACAAGCTGGTCCCCCCCGCCCTGGAGGTGCTCCTCTCCGACACGGAGGCGGGCATCGACGCCTTCATCCTGCCCGGCCACGTCTCGGCGGTCATCGGGACCGAGCCCTACGGATTCATCGCCTCCCGCTTTGGCAAATCGGCCACGGTCACCGGTTTCGAGCCCGTGGACATCCTCGAATCCCTGCTGTTTTTGGCCCAGCGCCGGAGGCAGGGACGGGCCGAGGTCAAAAACCTCTACCGCCGGGTGGTTTCCGATACGAGCAACCCCCGGGCCCTGGAGGTCATGAACCGGGTTTTTCGGCCCTGCGACGCCCTGTGGCGCGGCCTGGGCCGCATTCCGGACTCCGGGCTGGAATTTACCGATGAATTCGAGGATGTGGACGCGAAACGCCGGTATGGTCTGAGCATTGAGGAATGCCCGCCCCTGCCCGGCTGCAAATGCGGCGAGGTGCTCCGGGGCCGTCTGCGGCCCGACCAATGCCCCCTGTTCAAGAAGGCCTGCACCCCGGCCAAGCCCGTGGGGCCCTGCATGGTCTCCACCGAGGGCTCCTGCGCGGCCTATTACAAATACCAGGTGGAGTGACATGTCCGATCGAATTCTTCTGGATTGCGGCAGCGGCGGCCGGGCCTCCCACCGGCTGGTGGCCGACCTTTTCCTCAAACACCTGGGAAATCCGGAACTCAACCGGCTCAACGACGCGGCCTGCCTGAACCTGAAAAGCCCCCTGGCCATGAGCACGGACACCTTCACCGTGGACCCGATCTTCTTCCCGGGCGGGGACATTGGATCCCTGGCCGTGCACGGCACGGTCAACGACGTGTCCATGCTCGGGGCCATTCCCCGCTACCTGACCTGCGGATTCATCGTGGAGGAAGGCCTGGAGACGGACGTTCTGGCACGCGTCGTGGCCTCCATGGGAACGGCCGCCCGGGAGGCCGGGGTGCTGGTGGTGGCCGGGGACACCAAGGTGGTGCCCCGGGGGATGGTGGACAAAATCTTCATCAACACCACCGGGGTCGGGGAAATCTTCGTCGACCCGACCCCCTCGGGCGACCGCGCCCGGCCGGGAGACGCCATCCTGGTCACGGGCAGCATGGGCGACCACGGCCTGGCCGTCCTCTCCACCCGCCAGGGATTGGCCTTCGACACCCCCGTGGTCTCGGACGCGGCCTCCCTGAACCATGCCATCGCCCGGCTGTTGCGCGCCGTGCCGGAGGTGCATGTGCTGCGCGACCCCACGCGCGGCGGCCTCGGCACCACCCTCAACGAAATCGCCGAGTCCTCGGGCGTGTGCTGCGAAATCGTGGACGAGGCCATTCCCGTACGGCCCGAAGTGCGCGACGGCTGCTCCTTTCTGGGCCTGGACCCGCTGTACCTGGCCAACGAGGGCAAATTCCTGTGCATCCTGCCCGGGGAACTGGCCGATGCGGCCCTCGACGTGCTGCGGGGCGACCCCCTGTGCGCCGGGGCCGTGCGCATCGGCACGGTCACCGACGCCCACCCCGGCAAGGTGGTGCTGACCACCCGCCTGGGCGGCGCCCGCCTCCTGACCATGCTGGAGGGCGAACAACTGCCGCGCATCTGCTGACCCGGGCGGGCAGAAAAACGGCAGGAGGCGCGGCGGTTACCGCAAGACCTCCCCCACCATCCTTCTATTTGAGGGGGATATCGTCGCGCAGGGGCTTGACGAGTACATCGTCAAGAATCTTCCCCTTTGTCAAAAGGGTCTGCCTGCCGCTGCGCATCATCTCCATGTGCTTTTCCAGGACATCGACATTCTGGGACATATTGGCCATGAATCCGACCCCTGCACTTCTATATTCCGACTTCACGATATTCAGGTTGGTCTTGTAGCTTTCGACATCGAATTTCGCCATCTCCTCCATCTTCATCCTGTAAAAATTCAGGATGGCGGCAATAGCCTCCAGGAACTTGAGTTTCGCCTCGCCGTACTTTTCCACACTCTCCTGCTGGAACTTGAGCATGCCGCCGTTGTTGCCCCCCTTGGCCTTGAGCTTCTCGATCTCGTCCTTGGCATCTTTGATGTTCTTGATGGCCATGGAGTTTCTGACCGCGTAGCTGCGGAGAGCCTCAATGATATAGGCTGACGTCCGGATGAGCCCTTCGAGGTTCTCGCTGTCCTTTTTTTCCAGTTGCGCCTGGTTGTCCTTGATGATGGCCCGCAGCCGGGACAAATTCTCCTTGATCTGGGGGTCCGCAGTGGCCTCCAGAAGCTTGTCCAATTCACTTAACGGGTTGTCGCCCGTGATCTGAACGCTCCCCCGTTCGCCAAGCTGTTTCCACTCCTCCATCAGATCCTGGCGGCGGCGGCCATCCGGCGTGTTCACCCCCGACAGCACCAGGCGCGCCCCCATGTCCCTGGTAGACGTCGCCCCGTGGTTGCTGAAATAGGGAATCTCCTCGCGACGGCCAGGTTTGATCTCCCCCTCGGAACTGGAAAAACCGCCGCCCTTGCGCAAAAATCCCCCTGCGGAGCCATGCAGGCGGCCGCCCACGGAAAAATGAAATTCATCGAGAACCAGCTCCGCCGCATTTCCCGACGTGTCGTGGAGCCCCAGGGGGTTGGGCTTGCGTATGCCGATGGTCTGGGCCTTGTCATAGATCCGGGCGTTTCCTTCGCTGCGGTAGATGGCATAGTCGCTTATGGTGGTGTTTCCCTCCAAGGGAAAAAAATCCTCCTGGTGCAGGGTCTCCGATGCGACCCGATTCCCACCGCGCGCGGCGTATTCCCATTCCGCCTCGGTGGGCAAACGCAGATAGCCGATGTTTTTCGGATCGTCCTTGAAGTGCGGCAGGCTTTCCGGAGCATTGCTTAAGAGCCATTCCGTATACCGTTTGGAAAAATCGATGGCATCGAACCAGGAAATCTCCGTCTTTGGCATCGCGTCCGCCTCGGGGATGGTCTCCTGGGGGCAGACGCCTTCCATGACCGCCTTCCACTGCAGGGTGCTGACCTCGTATTTCCCGATAAAATAATACTGGTAGTTCATGTCCTTGGACGTGGGCACGAGACCTTGCCAAGCCTCGGGAAGGTCATCCCTGGTGAATGGTCCTGAAATCGACGACGGATACCTGCGGTCATAGTATTCCATACCCGGTCGGTCGCAGTTATCGCACCCAAGGGTCAGGCCCCGGTCCCACAGGAGTCCCTGGGCCGGAATTTCCACAGTTCGGAAGACCATCTGAAGCCCGCAGGGCATTGGCAGCAGGATGTCGTCGGGCAAGGCCTGGGGGTTGTACCCGCTTTGCGGGACAAGCTGGTTTTTCGCGGTCAAGGCCCCGGAATGCCCCGGGAGGGGGAGCAACAGAAGGAACGCCAGGACGGCAAGACACAGTCGGGCGGGCATGGAATCATCTCCTGATTGAACGGACATCACATCTCCCGGAGAACCTCGGCGGGGTCGATGCGCGCGGCCCGCATGGAGGCCTGGACCGACGACAGCAGAGACAGCAGCACGATGGCCCCGAACGCCGCCGCCAGATGTTCCCCGGGCAGGCTGCATACGGCCTCCCCATACAGGGACTGGGAGAAAAACGCATCGATGATCCGGCCGACGATGGCATACGCCGCCCCGGCCGCCAGGCAGCCGAGCACGGCGGTCAGCAGGGACTGGACCAGGGGAAAAATCCGCACCGCGACGCTTTGAAATCCCAAAAGCCGGACCATGGCCAGATATTTGTCCTTGCGGCGCACCGAGGCCAATACGCTGCTCGACGTGGAGGCCATGAACCCTGCGGCGGCGCTGGCCACAATCAGGGAAAAGACCACGGTCAGGGAATGGTCCAGGGCCTTGACGGCCTGGATCTCCCTGGCCCGGGTCATGACTTCGACATGCATGGCCTCAAGATGATCCCGCAGGGCGGCCACCCCGTCCAGATCCCTGGCGTACAGACGGAACCCGCCATACACGCGCGGCGTGGCGGAGGGCGGATCGCCCATGAACCCTCGCTCGGGAACGGCGATCCCGTCCCGATAGTTTTCCGCGTCTTCAAGCAACGCCAGTTCCATATAGACCACGTCCTTGTCCTGGGCCTCCAGGGGCAGGACCGCCACGACATCGAAGGACAAGGCCGCCGTCTCCAGCTTGCCGCTGGAAAGCTTGCGGCCAAGCCGTCCGGTGATCCGGTCGCCGACCCCGATCGACAGCTTGCGGGCGACCGAAGCCGATATCGCCACTTGGTCACGGCCCGGGATGGCGGCCCGGAATTTGTCCAGGAGGGGGTCGCCGACCGCCGTAGGCTCCATGTCCACCGTCACGCGTTGCGTTCCACCCGCCTGGGTGCTTTCGAGCTGGATGGTCGCCGCGATGTCGCGCGTGCGCGGGATGACGAACGCCGCCGCAGGATGCCCGCCCAGCGTCTTGATCCACTGCGCTGCATAGCCCCCGGCGCTGCCGGCGGGCAGGACGCTCAGGATCGTCGGATCACGCAGCAGGCGCTCCTTCAAGGCGCTGACCACGCCGTGGCGCACCCCCGCGAGCACCAGCAAGGGCAAGAGAATGCTCGCCAACGACAACACCGCACATGCGGACATGAGCTGCTCGTGGAAAAAATCCTTGAGCGCCAGATGCGACGCGATGAGAATTCCCCGCATAACCCGGTTCACTCCTCCAAGACCGCGACCACCGAGCCGTCCCCACGTGGGGAGACCTGCATGCGGCGCTCCGTGAGTCCCCCCGACCGGACCATGTCCGAGGAGTGGGTCACCAGGATGAGGGTCACGGCGTAGTGTTCGGCCGCCTCGAAAAGCAGGTCCATGACCACCCGGGCGTGTTCGGGATCGAGGGACGCGGTCGGTTCGTCGGCCAACAGGACATCGGGACGCGAGGCCAGGGCGCGGCCAATGGCCACGCGTTGCCGTTCGCCGATGGAGAGCTGCTCCGGCCTGGCCTGCAACAGCCGCTCGATGCCCATCTCCCGGGCAAGCCGGTGAATATGATCCCGACGGCCGGGAAGATTCAGGGCCCGGGCGGGAAGCTCGATATTTTCAAAGACGGTGAGAAAGGGCAAAAGCCCCCCGGTCTGGAGGACATACCCCATATGCCGCTGCCGGAGCCGGGCCAGGCGGTCCCGCCTGTCCATTCTCCAGCAGGCGGCCAAGTCCTCCTCGGCCATGCCGCTCGGGGCGAAGGAAAACGCATCGGCCCCGTCCGGCCGCAGCACCATGCCCAGCAAATCAAGGGCCGTGCTCTTGCCGCAGCCGCTGGCCCCGGTGATGGCCACCCGGTCGCCAGCGGCAATATCCAGACTCGGGATGCACAGGCTATACCCTGGCCCCGTGGAACGGGTCAGCTGCAGATTGCGGATGCGGTATACGGGGTGCTCGCCTTCGGCCATGCCCACCTTTCCTCCTGATGCCGGTTGCGACGCAGCAGCGGTGCGAATGCAGCGACGCCCCGCAAAAATCCTCCAGTTGGCCTCCAGACGGGCATGTCTGCCGGATCAGGGCAAGGCCGTCAGGGGAACCCGATAGACCCAGTCGCCGGGATTGGGCGACCCGAAGCTTTCCCAGTTGGCCCGATCCTTGTCATATTCGTCATACCGGGCCACGCGGGAACGCAGCTTGTTGATGATCTGCGTCTGCTCGCCAACGGTCTTGGCGTACCAATCCGATTCCGTCATGGAAATGATATCGCTCGTGTACGGCAACCCGTCGAGGTATTCGCCGAGCACCCCGGTCTGGGACAGATTCAGCCCCGGGGCGCTGCTGAACTTGGAGGGATCCCGGGTCATCTGCGCGGCCGCCGAGATGATGCTTTGGAAGAAACCGGTCGAGCCGAGCCGCATGGAGGCCGTGGCCTCGTCGAGAATGATCTTGAGCCGTTTGGACAGGTCGCTGAGTTGGTTTTTGGTCAAAAGGACCGCCGGATAGGCAGACAGGGGGGGATTGGCGACGTTCCCGGCCAGGGCGATCAGATCCGTATCGGAGATCCAGGCGCTGACCACGCCGGGGGCCTGGTTTTGCCGCCTGCTCCCCAGAAATTCCAGTTGCATGGCGTAGCCGCTGATCTGCGCAAGTTGTCTGGCCTGCTCTTCGGGATCCTCCGACTTGGGCTGTTCGGCGGGTTTCTGGAGCATCTTGCCCTCGGCGGTAGCCGTGACCAGCCCCATATATCCCGTGGCCAGGGCCTTGCCGACCTTTTCGAACTGGGCGGCGCCGCTTTGGGGCGTAGCCGCGTTGATGGCAAGGTAGCTGACGGTCCCATCGCTCATCCTGGCCAGGGACTTGTAGGCTTTTTCCGCGTAGGGATGGTTTTTTTGGCCCTTGGGCGATTTCACATGCATGGCCGTCAGCCAGATGTTGTTGGCCCGCAGATAGTCGGCGACCTCGGAGGGGTCCATGTGCGTGGAGGAATATTTGTCGCTTCCGGCCAGGGGGCCGGCGTCGGACACCAGGAGCATGACCCTGGAGGCATAATTCTTCCAGGAAAGGGAGTCCACGGCGGCCTTGATCCCGGCCATGGAATCCTCATCGTAAGAGTGGCTGGAGGACGTGGCCTCGCGCACGGCGGCCAGGGCCTGCTCCAGACTCTCGCGATCCGTGACCGTTTTGAAATCACTGACCAGCTTGCTGGTGTATTCCAATCCAGGCGAGGCCTCGGTGCTGTTGCGAAAGGCCACGACGGCAAAGGCCACCTTGTCTTTATTGGGGCTTTTCTCCAGGGCATCGTAGATGTTTCGCACCACGGTCAAGGCCTGCTCGATGTAGGGACGCATGGAGATGGTGGTGTCGATGACGAAGGCGATTGCGGTGCTCAACTCCTGGGACTGGGCGTTTTTTGGCTTCAGGGGACCTGTGGCCACCCCTTTTGCGCCACCGCCGGTTCCAGGGTCGATGGACGCCACCTCCACCAGCTTCGTCCCCTGAAACTGGTTGTCCACCTGTAAAACCGGCATCAGATAGAACCTGTTGCGCGAGACGGCGCCCTCTTCATCCGATGGTTCGGCCGCGATCACCGGGAGATCCTGGAGGACGGGCTGTCCGCTTTTCCCGGCCCGCAGGGCGTCGAGAAACTGACGCACCCGGGCATCAAGCTTCTCGTCCGTGCAGGTGGCCACGAGGGAATCGTGGTCCTTGAAAAAAAGAACCGGACTGCGGCTGGTTCTCTCCGTGAAGAGCATGGTGATGGCCTGGGGCCAGACCGTGACCGAGGCGGCCTCGACCCATCCTTCGGCGGCGTTGGATGCCACGCCGACCTCCAGCCGTGAGCCTTGCCTGCCGTAAACGTACATCACTGTGAACGTCTTGACGTTGGGTTTCACGACCTGGGCGCCATCCTCGGGGCCTGCGTAAATCTGCGCGCCGGGATGGGTGACCACTCGCTGAAAAAGGGTCTTTTTCCCCTCCTGCAACAGGGGTTGCCTCTCGGCCGCCTGGGCTGCGACGGCAACGAGGCAGATGGCCGCCAGCACGATGACGTTGCGCAGGGTCGAATACATGGACACGGCTCCTTTGGGGACGGATTAACGCATGCGGGAGAGAATCTCCCGGGCCTGGGCGCTGCCTTTCTCCGCCTCCTGGCGCAGCCAGGCCAAAAGGGCGTCGAGGGCGCCCTGGATGTCGGCGCGTCCGGCCGCCTTGGCCTGGGAATACCAGAACAGGGCCTGCTCGGGATCTTTGGCGATGGTCCCCTTCTGCGTGGGATCGGTCGGGTCGTAATACCTGGCCAGGTCCGCCATGGCTTCGCCAAGCCCCCCTTCCGCCGCCGCCTCCAGCAGAAGAAACGCCGCGTCGCGCCCGTCCGGGGTTTCCGGCATGCTCCGGCTCAACTCCAAGGCCTTGTCCGCCGGGCCCTTCTCGCGCAAAAACGCCCTGGCCCTGGCAAGCGGCGGTTGCTCATCCGCCTTCTGTCCGGCGGGCTCGCCCTTTTCGGGAGCAGGGGGGGGGGCCTTTTCCGGCGCGAGATCTTCGGGCGCGGGCGTCGGCGTCGGCTCGGCGGCCGGTTCCGCCTGCGGAATCGCGGCTGGCTTCTCCGGCTCGGCGGCGGGTTCCGGCTGCGGCGTCCCGGCGTTTTTTTCCGGATCGGACATGGCCGCCGGAGCGGCTTCCGTGGCGGGTTCGCCGCCCGGCGTCCCCCTGTGGGACAGCGCATACCACACGGCGAGTCCCCCGAGCAGAACGATGATCGCGACCAGGATCCACACCCAGCGGGGGATTCTGCCTCCCGTCACGGCAGCGGGACCGTCCGTGTCCGTCACCGGCGGCGGCGTTTCCACCACCGGCGGGAGAACCTCCTGCACCACAGGTGTGATTTCGGTCTGCTCCGGAGCGGGCGGCTTGATCGGTTCTGGCGGCCGGGACACCGGCTCCGGGATGGCGGATACCGCGCCGCCGCCCTGGAGGCTTGAATAGACCACGCCCGAGACATGCAGCGCGCCGGAGTCCTTGGTTCCGTCCGGGGCGAAAAGGGTCAGGCGGTAAACCTCCAGTTCATCGAGCTGGTCAACCACATCGCTGGCCACGCACACCAGCAGGGCGTCGTCCTGCCGGGTTACGGCCACCGGGGAAAGGTGGGTCTCACAATCCAGCCAGCCGCCCGGGCTCAGGCACTTCTTGTCGCTGGAACGCTGCACGGTGAACTGGCACGAAACGTCCGGATCGAAGCCGGATTGTCGGACGAAAAAAATGCCGTTTCCGGGGCCCTTTGACGTGTCGTTTCCATAGGTGACTTTCACTGCATCTCCCTAGGTCTGCGGCGCAAAGACCCTGATGATGTCGCCCAGGATCCTGTTTTGTTCGACATTCACCGTCGTTTTCCCATCGAAATCCACATTGGCGCTGATGCATGCCAGAAGGGCCATCAGCCAGTCCCGGTACCATTTCTGCTCCAGGACACCCAGTTCGTCGCTTAAGTGCGGAGAGACCGCGACCGGAGGGGGCGGGCTGAACACCGTGACGTTTCGGCCGCGTACCAGAAGCGTGCGTTCGGCCTCTGATCGCAAGCGGGGGTTGCAACCCAGCCAGTCGAGAAAGGCGTTGAGGCTACCCGCCGCCAGGGAGGACTGCTTCCAGACGACGCGCTCCATGTCGATGTCGGCGTAGGCGGCGGCCTTGCGCATGGCTTCCTCCATGCCCGCCCGCAGGCCGAGGCGGGCCGCGCCCTGGATGAGTTCGCCCACGAAATCCCCAAACTCCTTCTGGGGAAGGCCGAAATACTGCTGCAGGACGGGATCGTCCGAAAGTTCGCGCAGCCGTTGGCACCAATAGCCCTCGATCCGGGACGCAAAAGAGGCCGTCTCGTCCAGGGGCGGGGCCGGGGACGCAGCGTCCATGGACTCCGCCGCCTGGGGCGCGGGATCAAGCTTGATGCCAAGAACGTCGTTGAGGATGTCTCCGGCCGCCGTCGTCATCCCCACGACGGAGGGGACGGGGGCATGGGGCGCGGTCTCCTCGGCCTCCATACGCATCATGTCGCGTTTGGCGTCGTAATACATGGCGTGAAGGTCATGATCCTGAATGCAAAGCCTGCACAAAAATTCCCCGAACCGCTGGTGCTGGATCATTTCGGCAAAGATGCGAACCAACCGTGTGCCAAGATCGTCCTTCTGCTTGCGCACCTCCGCCTTGTCGTCGCTTTTCCAATAGGCAGACAACCTGGTGACGAGCCGTTCCAGGCGCTCGACAAGGGATGATTCGATCTGCTGCCGCTTGAGTTCTGGATTGCAGATGGGGCGCAGCCTCTCACGAATCAATCCGATGCCGCCGTCATTGAACGTCATTACGGCGTCCCAGGCGGCATGTGGATCGGAAAAATGGCTGGCCACCGCCGCACTCTGAAAAAAGGAATCCCGCATCTGCTCGACAAAGGGCATTTTCTCGGGGCGGATGCCTATCTCCCGCCTGTTTGCATTATATTCCAGTACCTTATCAAAAATAAAGTTCGGATTGCGCAACAAAAATACGTTGTCAAAATTCCTCTTCCCGTCCCAGTCGTTCGGCCAGTCATGCTGGCGACCAAAAAACTGGATAAGTGAGGCTTCCAACCGGATGTCCCAGCGTTTCTCAATGCTGGAGTCTCCCATCTTTTCCCCGAACTCCTCGTCGCACTTGGTGAGCACGAAAAAGAGGGAGACGGGTTTCCCCAGGCGGCGTTGCGGCGTTTCTCCATGCGTGGAACAAACCCAGTCGTTGATGACTCCCGGCAAATCCTGCACTTCCTGCGGGCCCGGAGCGATGCATAACAGCATGCTCGTCAATTCCCGCTCGGTGCAATACCTCTGAAACAGGTAGGCGACCTTTCCACGCAGAAACAACTCCTTCAGCGTGCCCTCTTTCTTCAGTTCCATGCGGACATGCTGGTAGTTGTATCTGGCT
The DNA here is from genome assembly GCF_013376455.1 of Desulfolutivibrio sulfodismutans DSM 3696. Taxonomy (GTDB): domain Bacteria; phylum Desulfobacterota; class Desulfovibrionia; order Desulfovibrionales; family Desulfovibrionaceae; genus Desulfolutivibrio; species Desulfolutivibrio sulfodismutans. The sequence continues at coordinate 2,660,930 of NZ_CP045504.1, forward strand.
CGATACCCCGGAAAATCGAGCAGGTCCGTATGGGTGAAATATTCGTCGGGCTTTTCGCGCATCACGATGGCCAGTTCCGCAGTTAGGGCGGTCACGACCGACCGGGGAAGATCCGCCCTGTTTCCCTCCAGCGTCACGACCGTAATGCTGTCCTCCATGGATGGAGCGCCCAGTCCGTCGAGCATGGCCACGTCAATGATGCTTTTTTCCCGAGGGATAAGGGCCGACAGGGGACAATACGCGTATTCCGGATGCCCAAGGCCCTCCAAAGCGGTCACAAGCTTTTCGAGCGCCTTGTCAAAATCTTCGACCTTATCCCAAATCAGGCTGTACAGGCGAAGCCGATCCTTGACGCCGAGCCGGGGGCCTATTTCCAAGGCGCGAGGCCAATAGCTGCGAAGTAATTCCTGCACCCGCGTCTTGGATTTGAAATTTTTTAGCAGATATTCCTGCAGCTCTTCAAAATCATCCAGCGATATTTTGCCGCCGACAGGCAATACCTTTTTCTCAAGGGCATCCAATTCCTGTTCGATGGCCTTTGCGTCCGGCACATCATCATGCTCGCAATCCGCATAATAGGTGTTGGCGAAAACCTTCACCAGATCCGTTTCCGAGAGCAGGCGGACCTGGACCGGGAAGCCCTCCGGCAGCGGCCCCGGCCTGGTCATGGTGAAGCGGGTCACCAGCCCCGTGGATTCCTTGCCGCCGATGGGATTGATCTCCCGCACAAAATCGTGGGTCTCCCCGCTGAAGTCCGCCAGGAGGGTATCGTTGGCGTCGCGGGCCAGGGCCGATATCAGGTACGACTTTCCGGCCTGGCTCGGGCCGAATACCCCGACGCACATCTTGCGGGTAGCCGCCGTGCGGCATCGCCGGAAAAAACGCCCGGTACGCCGCAATTCGGCCAGCAAGCCATCGTGCTCCCCGCGCACCAGTTCCCGGTTGTCCCGGACCCAGGCGGCGGCCTGCTGAACAGCCCCGGCAAGCCCCTCGCACCGTTCGCCAAGCCTGACGTTGAGGTCTGCATCCATGTTCGTCTCCGATCTGATCAAACGGCGTGATAGACGATACCGGTATCGAGCCAGTAGCCTTCATCCAGGGGCAGGGTTTGCAGCCGGACATCCACGTCGCGGCGACTGACCCCCGCACCAGCCCGATCAGTGATTTCCTTGATTTCCATCTCGCCCTCATCGCGCTGGGCATCCGGGGCGTCATCGAGCTCGGCCAACCGGTAGTTCAGGGACAAGGTGTAGGGGAGCTTCCCGGAGGCCTTGCGCCTGGCGTCCTCCGTGGCGAAGTCGATGACGTAGAACCGGGAGGTGGTCCAACGCTCGACGTCGAGTTGGCGGAAGCCCACGGTGATCGGGCCCGCGAACATAACCTCCCGTTCAAGCTCCTGCTCGCCCACATCGTCAAGATTGACCGTAAACCAGACCTTGTCCGTCTTGAGCTGTCCGGTCTGCATTTCCATTTCCCCGATGAAACGCGCCGTGGACCGCAGGGTGAGGCTGGCGGTATCGAAGGAAAACCCCTCCAGATGACCCTCGGCCAGGGCGCACAGAATGGCGCCCACCACCACCGTGGTCTTCGGGTCGGTGATGTTGCCGAAGGGATCGGCGAAGGGATACCAGGGCCCCACACGGTAGCGGCACATGGGAATGACTCTGGACGGGGGCGTCGGCAGTTTGGCGTACACGGTGGAGATGATCGCGGGCCACCGACTCGGCCGACCGGTCAGAAGCAGCACGTCGCAGTCGTAGACCTGGATCACCTCGCACAGGTTGGACAGGGGGCGGCCCACGGCCTCCCGGATGGTGCGGTCGATCTGGCGCGGGTCGATGCGGATGCTCACATCCATCAGGCGAAACTCGCTGCCCGGGGCGAGCCTGCGCACCCCCTCCTCCACATAGTCGATCACGGACTGGCTGGGCCAGGCATGGCGGACCAGGGCCGCGCTGCCGGGGGTCTCGGGTTCGCCCCCGACCACTTCATCGGGATGCCGGAAAAAGTCGCGCAGGGAATACACGGCCCCGCCGCTGCCCTCCAGCAGGTCCGCCTGTTCATAGACCCCAAGCAGGGACAGGGCCAAGGGAGCGGCCACCTGCCGCACGAACAAGGCCCGGCGGTTGCGATCCTGCTGGGTCTTGTCCATGCCTTCCCGCCCGAACAGTTTGGCCAGGACCGCCTTGCCGCTGCGGCTGTCCGTCCGGGAGGCAGCGTCGCCGATGGCCGGCAGGACATGCTGGATCACTATTTCGCGCAGGATGTCGTCGCCGGCGATGCTGAAACCGTCGCGGAATTCGATCTGCGGCCGGATTCGGGTACTCGACCCCTTGTCGCTGTCCAGGATGAATGTGGTGATGGACAGGTCCGTCGTACCGCCGCCGATATCCACCGCCGCCACGCGCAGGCTGGGGCGGTTGTCGGCCTCCGCCCTGGACTTGCCGACCAGCCCGAACAGGTGGTGGGCGTCGCCATGGAATTTTCGGGTCAGTTCGTTGAACAGATAGACGATCTGGGTGCAGGTGGCCTCGTCCCAGTTGCAGCGCACCTGGGGATTGAGCCGGTAGTCGGAATGGGACGGCGCGCGACGCTGCCGTTCGTCCACGTAGAAATCCTGCCAGCCCATGGCGTCCCACAACACGCGCACCGCCCAGGACACCCAGCGTCGGTAGATGCGCTGCTCGGCGATGGGCATGCCCGAGGGCACGGTGAAGATCACCCGCCGCAACCGGCGCGGCACGTTGGGCAGATCCCGCCGGGCCCGCTGGGCAGGCGAGTTGATGGTGGTCAGGGCGTGGGCCAGAATCTCCACCAGTAGAAACATCATCAGCGAACTGCGGGTAAACAGGGACTCGAAGGCGATCTCCATTTCCTGAGCCCGCAGCAAGGGATTGCGCTTGAAAAGCGGGTCGTCCTCGCAGAGCAGGGGGGTGCCCTCCCGGTTGACGCGCCGGGGCAAAAGCCCCTTGGTGACCAGAGGTTCGGGGCCGCCGCCCGTATTGTACCGCCAACTCTGCTGCCAGGGACGTTCGTCCCAAAGATAGCGTTTGGGACTGGACATGCCCGTCGTGCCCTCGGCGCACACGGCGTGGGTGGACAAACGGCAAGCCTCAGGGCCCACCCTGACCGACGACGGCCAGCAAAACGCCGGGGTCCGCCGTCCCGACCGCCGGGAAAGGACGTCGTTGCCGAAGCCGACCTCCACGAACTCCACGCGCGTCTCGAAGGGATCGGTGTACACGGACTGGGGATCGCTCAAGTCACGCAACTGCAGCAGATAGCTGTCGTTGAGGTTGGTGATCCGGGGGGGCAGGGTCTCCACCAGGATTCCGCTCGTCCTGGAATTGCCGATGTCCAGGATGAAATCCACATCGATGGGGTTGTCGCGCTTGGGGTTGATGACCTGCACGGCAAGATCCTGCATGGCCGTGCGGACCACCTCCAGGATGACAAGATAGTTGGCGAGGTATTCCAGGGCGTAGTCCGACTCCTGGTTCTTTTTCCGGACCCTCTCCAACCAGCGGGTCCACAGTTCGAAAATCCACTCGTCAACCCAGGGACTGTTGAGGAACCAGGCGTTGTCGCGCACATGCCACGCCACCTTGAACGTGGCGTGGGCCTCGACATCCTGGGGCGAGAGGGCGAAATACTGCTCCACTTTTTCCGGCGGCTCCTCCACGGTGACGTCGAACACGACCACCAGCCGCAGCACCTCGGGGTTATCCGCCGAACGCATCATGCGGCAGCGCGCCCAGTTGCTCGGGCCAAGCTCGAAGCGGCCACCGCCGTCGGGCCACTTCTGGTCCCGGGTGCGCAACACCGGTATAGGTATCCACTGGTCAAGCCAGATATCAATGGTCTTTTTGGCCTTCACCTCATAGTCGTAATCGCAGGCCTTGCCCGTGGCCATGTCGACGAAGCAGCCGTCCTCATCCTGGGTCAGACAGAACAGCACATTCCGGTGGCGTCCCTGCTCCTGGCCGTCCTGACGCCGCTCCTCCCGAAAAAAACGGGCAAGCTTCTCTACGCGCGCCACATCCATGGAGAAATCAAGATATTGCAGGCACCCGCCGGGAATAAGGCTGACTGGAGATTTATAGGATGGCATTTCCTTCATGAGTATCCCTTCGCACGTTATCTGGCCCGAAACAAAACCTCACGGCGTGACGGCCTCCCCCTACACCTCACTCCCGAACAATCCTGAAATTCGATTTGGCGACCATGCCCTTGTTCTTCACATAGATCGACCCGATGCATTTTGTATCCTCCCCGCAGCCCTCGCAGACCACAGGGATATCCGTCCCAGCTTCTCCATTTGAACAATACAGCGTATCGAATGAAAAGGAAATTCTCCCCTTCTCCCACCGCGCCGTTGAAGCTCCGGAACAGCGCTTGCCGTCGCGTGTATACCGGTCGACCCGCCTCCCGACACCATTTGCGTCAAAACACAGCTGGATGTTCACCTTGCTCTTGTCGGACAGGCCCACCTCCCCCCGCCAGCATCCCGCCAGGAAATCCAGCGTCTGTTTCTCGCAGGCGGACATGGGAACCTTGAAAGGGTCGCCTTTTTTGGGCTTGGCCTCACTTTTTGGGGCCTGAGCTGGTTTTTCGGGTTTCTCCGTGGACCCCGGCTTCTTTTTCTGGGTCGGCTCCGCGGGAGGGGTCGGCTTGGAATCGGCTGGCGGCGTCTCCGCCTTTTTCTTGCCCTCTTGGGCTGCCTTGGCATCACCCTCAGCCTTGGGCAAGAAATCCCCTGGCGTCATGATCCGCCCGGGAAGCAACACGCGGCCGCCAGGCGGCACCACGCTCGTTTTCCCCTGTTCATCGACGATCTTGCCTCCGTTGGGCAAAACGACCATCCTGCCCGGAGCGAGATCCACCGGCCGACCCGCCTCATCAAGCACCTTGGACCCAGGCGCGACCTGTACCGGTTCGCCGGGAACCTCCACCGCCTTTTCGGAACCGGGCGTGACCACCGGGACGCCTGGCACCGTCACGACGGGCGGAACACCAACCACCGGCGGAGCAATGTTGATATCCGTTTTCTGGTTTCCGCCGGTTCCGGTCGCCGTCACATCCCCGGCCTCCCCGGTCGGCGGCGGGATGGCCGCCCCGGGCGCGGCCTTCTCCCCGGTCTTGTCCGTGGGAACAACCGTGGCGCCCGGCACGACGCGGTCGACCGGCAGCACGCCTTCCCCACCAGGCACGTCCGTAGGCCGAGCCGCCTTCGTGGCGTCCTTGTCCACGACGCCGGGAACCACCACATCCGGGGCAATTTTGTCTCCAGGCACGACAACGTCCGCAGGCGACTTCCCCACGGGATCCTCCGGGGCGGGAATCACAGGGTCGCCAGGGACGGGAATCACGGGCACAACGCCGACGGGCGGGGTGACGATCACCGTCGAGTCCTGCGAGCCCCCCGTCCCCGTGGCCGTGGTATTCCCCTGCCGAACCGTCCCGGGAGGGCTCCCGGGGTCGGGCGTCGAGGCCTCGTCGGGTGCCTCCTGCCGATTGCGCAAGGGTTCTGGGGCCTCGGCGGCCAAGCCGCGTCCCGAGAAAACCACCAGGCCAACCATCACCACCAGGCAGCCAATGCCAGACGCTCTTTGCAGTATCCTCATGCTCGCCCTTCGACACCCGTCGTTGTTCAAAATTTCATGAACCTGGCCGTCCACCTGCCCTTGGAGGTCACATTCATCCCCTCGCAAGTGGTCTGCTCCCCCTTACCGACGCATTCCACCCGTTGACCGTCGATGGGGCTTCCCGACGAGCAGGGGATCGACTCCTCGGTTTCGATCAGAAGCGACCCGGATTCCTGCATGCTGGCCTGGGCCTTCGCGGTGCAGGTCTTCTGGGACGTGGTGACGGTGATGCGCCCATTGCCGCTTTCCAGAAAGGTGTAATCCACGATGACCGGATCCTTCGGCGTGGAGAGATCCGAATCGCACCGCCAACCGCCCTCCAGAAAACCCAGCGGGGAGCCTGCCGGGGCATCCACAGGCAGTTGGAGTTCGTTTTGCGGCGTGGCCGACTCTGCGGATGGAGCAGGGGTGTCGCACTGGGCCGCCTTGCCTTCGAGTTCCGTCACAAGGGCGTCGCGCTTCTCCCGCAACGCGGCAAGCTCCCCGTCCGCCGCATTCGGGGCAACGGCCCCACCCGGCGCAGCCTCCATCACGGCGGGAACGCCGACCGAACCTTTGCCGGACCAAAGTCCCTTCCAATCCCAAAAGCCCTGAAAAAGCAGCCAGAGCAGAAAGGCCAGAAGGCCCAGGCCGAGCAAAATCCCAAGCCAACGCAGCCAGGAGGCCAGGAAGCCGAACACGGCCAAAAGCAGCAGCCCAGCAGCCACAACCCAGAACAGGATCTGCCAGAGCCCCCCTCCGAGGCCGAAGGCCGCCATGTGGCCGAACATGCCCCGACCGCCTGGCAGCAGCATAAAAAGCAGCAAAAGCAGGCCGAGAAGGGCCAGCACCCAGCGCAACCAGCCGAATCCGCCCGACTGGGCCGGGGGTGAAGGCCGGTCGAGGGGAGGGGTGGGAGGGCTCCCGGCGGACGGCGGCGTTGGCGATTCGGCTGCCGGTTCATCGGGCGCCGTGATCGAAGGTGATTCCGGCTTCCCAGCCGGGGCCTGGGGTTCGATCACGGCAGGACGTTCCCGTACCTCGCGCACTGTCGCCGCAGGGGCCAGGCGGGCCAGATCCTGGGGCTTGGCCCCGGATGTGGCCGGGCCGAAGCCCCAGCAGACGAGCACCGGCTGTTCGCCCACAAGATAGATGCACCCGTCGCTTGGATAGTTCAGGGCCAGTTCGATGATATTCCCGGCGACGAGGCGTTTGCTGTCCCCCGTGTCTTTCATCCTTTGGGTTTGGGTCCGGATTTCCGCCGCCATCTTGATCAAAGCGCCCCGCACCTGTTCCTGCTGGGCGGCTGGCAGATCGACCAGCCTAGCGGGAGTCCCCTGGACCGGCGAATACCAGTCCACGACGTCCATGCCCGGATCAAACACCGGTTCGGCAAACAGCAGCACATGGGTGTCGCCCAGACGGCTGCGCAGAACATTGACAATCTGGTGGTGGCAATCCGTGACGAGAATCCCCTGGTAGGCCAGGGGATGCATGTCTCCACGATTCGTCGAGGCGATCAGCGTCCCATTCATGTCGCATTGCCCTTTGGAGTGGATCCCGGTCAGCGTGAAAGAGAAGGTGAAACGCCCTTGGATATCAGAAAGTCGGCCAGATCACCGGCCCCGAGTGCGACGCTCGTCTGCCGATACGACATGTCGTCTTCCTGGATGTACGTATTGATCCCGACGACGCAGCCTGCGGCATTGACAAGGGGACCGCCGCTGTTGCCATGGGACGTGACGGCGGTGTGCAGGATCTGCGGCGGCGTCGTCTCGTGGACGACGTTGACCACGCCCTCGCTGTAGACCGCCTCGGGAACAGCGGTCATATCCCCTTCCATGAGTTTTATAAACTTCGGGTCTTCGCGGCTGATCACCCCGGGAAATCCCCACGTTCCCACCTTTTCCGTCTTATCGACCCGGGGGCACAAGGGCAGCGACGCGGTGGCGGCCTCCTGGGGTTCGACCCGGACGATGGCGTAATCCCTGCCGTCGGCGGCGGTGGCGGCAATGACCTTGCCGACGACGGGACGGGCGACGCCCTTGCTGATGACGATCACGCTCTCGGACTTCCCGGCCACATGATAGTTGGTGACCAGCGTGTCTGGCGTCACGAAGAAACCGGTTCCCAGGACAAGCTCGGGCTCAAGGACCAGGACCATGACCGTCGCCGCCTCAATGACGGCGTTGCCGCCCTGGGAGCCGTCGGCCTGGACGCGGCGGAACGTGGCGGCCCTGCGGCCCAGTGCTTCCCGGATGGCGCAGGGCGATTCGCCCCGCAACGCCTCAAGCATTTGGATGTCATGCTCCAGGACGTCGGCCGTCTCTTGGGAAGGCTGTGCGGCGGAAGAGGGGACGGCCTCAACGGTGAGCGCAGCCCCGATGAGCGCCAGCCCCAAGGCGGCAACGCTCCACGCCCCAGGCCTGTAGCGGAGCTTCGCCACGGCGCGGGACACAAGGATACGGAGAGTGGTCATGCGGCGCACCTGTCGCTTTTGGTCAAAATGTTGCGCGATCCCGCTTACGGCGTCACCCTGCCCCCCAGCCCATGTCCTACAGAGTCCGGGGGGCGGGATGGATCACCTCGCGTGCGCCCCTGCGTTGCGGCATCGACATCGATGCCGCTTGCGGAATAATATCCGTGAGGTATCGGCTTGCCAACCTATCCAAGCAACTGGGCCAACGTTTTCTGACGTTCGGCCTCGGCTTTTTCGATCTCCGCTTTCTCCTCCACGGCGCCCTTGACGCTCTCGGCGAACTTGGCCTTGCGGGTGCTCATGTCGGTCAGCTTGTCACCCGTGTCGGCGACCTGAATCTTGCCGGATTCGGCAGGAGCGCTGCTCGCGGGAGCGGCCGCCGACTTCGCGGGCTTCGATGAAGTCTTGGATTTCTTGCCGCCGGTCTTAACGGGCGTTTCGGCGCTGGCCACGTCAACGGATGACTTGCCCGGAGAGGATTGTCCGTACAAACCCAGTTTTTTTCGGAACCGTTCCTCCAGCGAGGCCGTCTGATCCGCCGATCCGGACTGCGGGGCTGAGGAAACGGAACGGTATTTGGACCGCGGTGTGGGCAGCTCATCTTTTTCCTCCTCATCCTCCTCCGGCAGCTCGGCCACCATGACAGGACTAGCCGCCTGCCGTGTCAGGACCGGTTCCGGAACCTGTCGCTTGGCCTGCTCGGCCTCGCTCTTGATGGCCTCTTGATACTGCTGATCTTTTTTGGTGGCCCCCTGGATGACGTTCCCCAGGATCATGCCGGCCTCGGTGCTCCCGTTTTTGATTTCCAGATACCGTTCGTCGAGCTCCGCCCGGGTCATTTTCCCTTCCTTGAAGGATTCCACCGCTGCGTAAAACTGCTGATCGTAACAATTTCTGGCCACCTGGGCGGCGGCGGTCACGCGGTCCAGGCCGGAGATATCGCCATCAAGATCGGCCAAGTAGCTGGACATGCGTTCGTTATCGTCCTTGATTTGCATCTGCTTGGCCATGGCGTACCCGGCGACCGTTCCCGCCAGACCGCCGGCCAAAGCCCCAGCCACGGCCCCCTGGGGTTTGCCGCCGGACAATATCACGCCCGCCAGGGCGCCCACGACAACACCGGCGACCATGGAACCAGCCACGGTCGTTGCGAACTGCTTTTCTGCCTTGCGCAGATCGTCTATGGGCCTGTAGCATTCCTGGTAGTACTTTACGGTCGTAATTTGTTTTCCATACCTGCTCCCGCATCCGAATAACACAATTGGTACAAGCAAAACATAGATTACAAACGAAAGTCTACTTTTGTACAGCGTCATGGCAGGAATCCCCTCTCGCATAAAATTTTACCGAAACTTACTCACGCCTTCACCTTCCCCAAGATATCGCTGCATATTAAGGACATCATTACAATAAAACCGATATCATGCGACGAGCCTTTAGAATACTATCAGACTATTGACGGCACACTACCATCAATGCCTTTGCAAGTTCCCGGTGAAAACAATATTATGTCTGAAATTCAAACGAATTACATATATTCTCGAACTGACTTGCTGCTTTTGAAAATTCCTTTTCAAGCGCGGAGCAGGTCACCACCGTGGCGCTCTCCTTGCCCGTCTGAAAAATATAAATCTGGTTCATGAGTACCTTGTCGTTCACCGACAAGGAATACACATATATTTTAACGGATTTCCCGTGTATGGTCACCTGCCTGGTTTGCAACATCGTGAATTTCCCGTTTAATTCCGCGAACTGCCCGGCCAGGGATTCCTCGAAGCCAGCCTCCCATCCCGGGGCCATCCGTGATCTCACGACAGTCACATTTTCCGGATATCCGTTTACATTGGCGACGTTGTACAAGGTAACGATTCCTTCCGCAGCCTCACACTTCCATGACCTCGGATATTCAAACTCATATTTTCCATCATCACTGACGAACCTAACACGTTCCGTTTTGATATATTCATAGGTGAACACCACAAGCAATACCACTGTAACCGCAACCAACGCCGGTAGAACACGTTTTTTTTTCATTGCCCCTGTACTTCCATCATTATTTGACTCGCAATGTGGACGAGCTGACATGACTATTTTGCATAGTACATGCCATCCTGCTTTTCATTGATTTTGCCTGTTGCGTGGCTGCCGCTTGCGGTACGCCGTTGCGCCCCCCCGGACATCACGACCCCGAGGCTTCATGACCTCGGGAACCTGCGTCTTTTCATAACTGTGACGAAATCTCCCCGACTGTGTTCCGGGACAGGCACGATCAATGCGCAAAACCGCATCGCAAGGCAAGACCAACGCAAAAGAGATGCCGCCACGAGCAAATCGCCCCGGATACCATACCTTGTCCGTCAACAATATGCCCGCTCGACCCTGCGAGAACACGGATGTCAACTATTTGCATTTTTGTCTCTTCTAGACCAAGGCCCAGCACATTGACAAGCACTGAAACGAGAATTCCCACGCGACAGGGATGTCCGCCCTTGACCACAAAAATAGATCTCCAAGCGCTGCGCAGCATTCAGGATGCATCCCTTCAATACGCCGGGAAAAATAAACAGGAAAAGTGAACGCGGTCGACGCAAACGCCGCATGTATCATATCGGGGGTCTTCCCGAGGATGGCGCACGATCTTTGCGCCCGTCTGGCAAACGCAACGCCGTGAACAACCAGGTGCTGGACGCCTGCATGCGCCCGGGGCGGGTCACGGCGCCGCGGTGGATACCTCGCGCAGGATCCTGGCCATCTCCGCCTTCTGCCCGAGCCGCTCCAGGCCCGCCAGGTAAACGATGACCGCCGTGCCGTCGCCGCTGGGCGACACCGCCCGCAAATGCTGGCAGAGGGCGCGCAGATCGTCCAAGGCGCGAAGACCGCGGGCGTCGAGGGGCTCGTCGCGGCTGGCGGACCGCACCCGAAATTGGCCGGACACCAATTCCCGCTGGTCGCGCAAAATCGTCGAATCCTCAATGCCAAGCCGCCGCGCGCCAAGACTCGTGACCACGGGAGAGGTTCCGGCGGCCTCGTCCACGGCGCCCTTGCTTGACGCCCGCAGGGTGGCCGGCCCAATCCAGTCTTCCGCCATGTCCATGGGAAGATAGGTCAGTCGGACCCGACTTCCCGGCATCAGGAGGATCAGGTCGCCCTCCACAATCTTACGATATTTCGTTAACTTCACCCTGGCGGACGGTCCACGCCCGAGGGCCACCTCCCCGGAAACATCGGACGCCAGGCAGGCCACCTGGGCGTGCGCCCCTGCCGGAACAAGTGTCGCAACCACCAAGATTAGAAACAACAGCGTTGTCCGCATCACAAGCCTTCCCCCTGCGGCGTGTCCAGGCCGCAAATTTCCACCACATCGACCGTGCCCAGACGTCCCGAGATGTCCAGATCGTCCACCTCGTCCCCGGTACGGATGCCCGATCCCGCAGCCAGAATGGTCGCCCGGCTGGCCACGATGCACCACCCCAGCAGCTTGCACTGCTTTTCCAGGCGTGCGGCAAGGTTGACCGTATCGCCGATGGCGGTGAACTCCATGCGCCGGGACGTCCCGATATTCCCCACGACGGCATGCCCCGTATGCAGACCGATGCCGACATGGAACGGAGCCAGCCCCTTGGCGTCGAACTCGGCGGCCCGGGACTCGCAAAACCGCGCGGCGCAGTCGCGCAGTTCCAGGGCGGCGAGGATGGCCTGCCTGGCATGATTCCCATTAGCAAAGGGCATACCGAAGAGAACCATGATGGCGTCGCCGATAAATTTGTCGATCATCCCGCCATGGCGCTGCACGACCTCGCAGGCCTGCTCCAGATAGTCGTTGAGCAAGGCCAGGGTCTGCTCGGGGGACAGTCGTTCGCTGAGCTTGGTGAATCCCCGGATATCGGAAAAAAGAACCGTGATGGGACGTGCCGCGCCACCCAGGGGAGGTTCCTCGCCGTTTTTGAGGATGAGCGCCAGGGCCTGCTCGGAAACATATCTGCCGAACAGATTCCGGATGCGGGCCCTGGCTCGCTCCGTGCGCGTCAACCGCAGTCCCGACGTGCCGAGAAAAGCCCCGGCCAAGCACACCAACAGCCCGGCGACCGGGAAAAGGATCCCCCAGAAAAAAAACGCCAGGCCGACCCACCACCCAGCCAACCCGAGGAGCAAGCCCCCCATGGCTCCCCGCCACAAGGCGCCGCGCACGGTCAACCCCCAGGCCGCAACGAGAAAAGGCAGCCAGAACAATGCACCAAGCCATGGTGGCGCGACCTGAAGCCGGGCCGGATCGAGGAGGGTTTCCGCAACGTTGGCGTGAATCTCCACATTGCTCATGTCCCGTTTTCCCGAGCGGAACAATCCGAAGGAATATGGCGTGGGCAGGCGATCACCGGAGCCTTCGAACTCAACCCCCACGAAGACCGCCCGGCCCCGGACAAGCGCCGCCGCCTGGGGGGACAGGCCCCCCGGCCGGAGCAGGGAGGCGAAAGACAGCCGCGGGATGGTTCCGGGCGGGCCGCAAAAGGCAATCGGGGCGCGGTGCGGAGGCATCCCGGCCGCCACTCCGGACGCCGCATCGCCAAAGGCCCGCCGCACCGCCTGCATTGACAGACTCCACCAGATACCCGGCGAGGCAGGGTCGCCCTCGCTTCGGACCATGACATAGCCGGAGACCATGGACCGCACGACATTGTCCGCATCGCGCAACAGGGTGGTCACCCCCACGCCGTCTTCCACCGAGGGCAGGGCCGCCACATACTCCCCGGCTGGCAGTCGCAGTCGCACCCCTTCCGCATTCCGAGTGAGATCCGCTGGCAGGATGACCTTGCCCCCGGACAACGCGAGGTCGAAGGGCTGATCGTAATCGAGCAGGGAAAGGGGCAGATCGCCTTCGTCGGCCTTAAAGCTCCCCGCCCATTGGGTCGGAGTGACGCCGATGTGGACATCCAGGGCGACGACCAGAGCTCCGGCGTCCACAAGCGCCGAGATGGCCTTGGCGTACAGCGGCCCCCAAAAGACCAGGGGCGTATCGGGGAAGGCCTCAAGGGACGCGTCGTCAAGGGATACGATCACGGTATGGGATGGCTCGTATCGATCACCCGCAAGCACATGGTAGGCGTCATGGCACCAGGCATCGAGGGCCGCCAGCCAGCCGAGATGCGTCGCCGCCAGGGCCACTGCGAGCGTGACGGCGAGGATCGTTGCGATGGCCAAAGACTGCGTGTCGCGAAGCAATTCCAGGAGCCTGGGATTGAACCCCTCAGACGCAGGGGGGGCGGTCGGGCGGATTGGCATGGGGACTAGCCCTCGCCATGCAGGACGAACGGCGCCCAGAAAAACGGGTTAGGATAGCGGTCCTTGATTTCGGACCTGGTCTTGCGCAACGCCTGGGATCTGGAATCGCCGGCCTTTATGTGGCCATAAAACACCCTCATGAACTCCACCGTGGCGTCGGAGGCCACCTCCCACAGGCTCACCAGAACACTTTTCGCCCCGGCATGCTGGAAGGCGCGGGCGAAGTGCATGACGCCTTCCCCCTCCATGACCTTCCCCCGCCCGGTCACGCAAGCCGACAAGACGACCATGTCCGCCCGCAACGTGAGGCCGAGCACCTTGCTCATGGTCAGAAAGCCGTCGTCCGTTCCTTGTTTGTCGACCTGCCCGAGCAGGATGAACGGCTCGTTCACCCCCTGCACCTTTCCCGGCAGATCGGAATGGGTTGCGAAATGCAAAAACCTGTAGCTGCCAAGATCCGTCATCATGAGCCGGGACTCGGAGGCCTCCAGGTTCAGCAGCACGTCCGGCGGCCGCGGGGTAACACCCAGAATGGCTGAGATGGACTTCACCTCGTCCTCCGTCTCCGGCAGGGGGTCGTAGCGGATCTCATCGCCGCCGCCCTCGGCCTGCCGGGTCACGCTGCCCCATTGCCGGTTGGAAGCCAGAGCTCGATATCCACTCCTTTTTCCGGCTGCGGCGGAACCGTTGGCCGCCACTCCGGGGTTGGCAGCCTGATATCGCGCGTCCGCTTCGCTGAAAACAGGGTTTCCGATGGCGAAAAGCGGCCTCGGGGCGGGTTTTCCCTGCATGGTGCGCTCGAAGGTGAGCACGCTTGCGGACTGAAAGTATCGGAAAGAGCGCGTATCCCCCGCATACCGGACCGCCTCGCCCGCGACGGACTCGACAAGCACCTCGAAGGGAACCACCCCCAGGATGCCGTCGGGGACGATCACCATCTCCCGGCTCATTCCGGCATACGCGACAGCGTCCCGCAACAGCAGATCGTACAGCTCCTTCCCGGCCGCCGGGGAAAAACCGTCGCCCTGTCGCTGCACCAGGGGCTCCATGAACGCCGCGACCTTTTGCTCCAGCCCGGCTCTGCCCACGGGGATATGCAGCACCTTCTCGACTCCGCCGCCGCCCACAAGAAACAGGGTCGTCCCTGTCTCGCCGAGGGAATATTCAAGCAGCAGCTCGTCCTGGTCCAGGGGGAGATCCCGGGTCCGAACCGGGGCCGGATAGTTCAGGATGGCATAGCGGGGGCTTTTTGCGCGGAGCTCTTCCACAAGCTGGTCCAGTTCCCGGGTCAGTTGGACCCGCCGGGCGTCCATTTCCTCGGACGCGCCCTGGTCCTGGCGGTACCGCACCTCCAGGTTGCTGTTCATCTGGCGTAACTGGCTGGTCAGACGTCGCTCCCGCTCGCGCAGATCCTGCGGAATCTCGGGGAAAACGACCTCTTTTGCCGTCCGGGCCATGGATTCGAGCAGCACCCTGGCCTTGATGGCCTCGGAAAGGTTGAAGGCGGCATCCCAGGGAGTCGTACCGTATTTCCGGCATGCCTCCGGGACGGCGGCGTCCCCCGGGGGCGTTTCGACCAGGACGCGGATTAGCTCGCGATAGGCCTGGATATGGGGGATCTCCTCCCCCGCCTCGAAAAACCCCTTGCGATCCGCCACGACCCGGGTCCGCAGCTCCTCAATGTCCTCCACAGCCCGCGCCAGATGTTCGATGCCCTCGGCGCGTCGTCCCAGCCCCACAAGCGCCACGCCTTTCTGGGTAGAATGCCAGATGCGAAACCGCAAAGGGGCATTGTACTGCACCGGCATTTCATCCAGAATGGCCAGGGCCTTTTCATGTTTTCCGGTAGCCGCATACAGATTCACCAGGCTGAATTTGTTGTCTCCTTGTTCAATATAAAGTGCAGCCTTCTGGTAGTCTTTCATCTTGAGATATATATTGCCGAGCAGCCATAGCTTTGACCGGGTTTTTGGAGAGTCTTTCCCGTAGAGAAGCTCCCTGTTCTGCTGTGCATGCATGGCAAATCGAATCGCCATTTCATAATCCCCAACGATACTGTACAATATTGACATTTCATTGAATACCCCTGTTACATAAATGCTCCATGCGCCATAGCGCGAGGTCAAAATGCGCAAATTTCGTTCGTAGTATTCAAAAGATTTGGAAAATTCTCCCATTTCCTTATAAATATCCGCCAGTCGCGAAAGCGCAAACATCAGGTCGCGATGGTCGCCGCCACGCGCCTTTTCTTTTATTGCAAGTTCCCGTTCATTCAGGGCTATGGCTTTGTCGTATATTTGGAGATATGCATATACATTCGCCATGTTTCCAAGGATATTCGCCACATTCACCGTCTCATGGCCATGTATAATCTCAGCGGTACGCAACGCACGTTCGTATATATTCAATGATGTGTCGTAGTCTCCGGTGTACCCATAACATTGCGCCATATTGTTAAGGCACGTAATTGTTCTACTGCTTTCTCTTCCATGCATTCTTTCTGTTACAGAGAGAGCTTTTTCATATTCCTCTCTGGCCTGGGAAAATTTTCCACTCTCCTCTAGAACATGCGCCAAGAGATCATGGCTGTATGAAACGTCGTCATGTAACTCTCCAAGATGCTTTTTCCTGATCAACAGGGCTTTTTCTGCATAGTACAATGCCTTGTCGTACAAAAAAATATCGGCATAATAATCTGCCATGAAGGAAAGAACTCTCGCCGTATCAATATGCTCCCTCCCGAGAACTGCTTCGTTGATGCTTAGAGACTGTTCGAAAAGTGGGAGAGCTTTTTCAAACTCCGTGTTGTCCGTATAGAACTTTGCCAGGTTGCACAATGCCGTTGCCGTAAACCGATGTTCAAGTCCGAATCTTGTCCTATACATCTCCAGTGCGATCTTTTCAATCCGTATGGCTTCGGCATGATTTCCCGTGTCATTGAGCTTCAAGGCCCTGGCGTTGAGGGCATCCGCCTCGGGGATGCTTTTCTCCGCCATGCCCGGTCCGCACAAGACAAACAGGCTCATCATCGTCAGACACAGCGCACGTGTCACATGGCCATGGGCTATGCGCATTGCATCACCTCACAATCCGGCGGGCATCCATACCACAGGTTCTTTTCGAGATTCGTCACGTTCGCCATGACGCAGTTCCGGTCAATAATAACCGGAAAACCGTTTCATGGGAAGATTCGAATTGGCGAAGCGGCCCCTTCCGCCACGTTCAGGTAGACGGGGCCGCCATGGCCGTGAACCCGGCCGTCTGCATGAGCGCCACGCCCTGCCACCCATAGGGGTCGATGTTGAGTCCCAGCAGTTGGCGGGTGATGAGCCCGCGACGCCCGAAGAGCATGATGTACACCAGGGACGACACGAAGGGCGGGGCGATGATGGAAAGCATGAGCACGCCGAAGATCAGGCGTTTGCCCGGCAGCCGGGTGTGGGCCAAGTACAGGGCCACGCCGGTGGCCAGGCCCATGGACAGCACCGAGGTCAGCGCGGACACGGACACGCTGTTCCAGAGCAGCCCGGCCCGCTCAGCGCCCGCCGTGTTGTGGTGTCGACCCCCTGTGCGCCGGGGCCTGCGCATCGGCACGGTCACCGACGCCCACCCCGGCAAGGTGGTGCTGACCACCCGCCTGGGCGGCGCCCGCCTCCTGACCATGCTGGAGGGCGAACAACTGCCGCGCATCTGCTGACCCGGCAGGCCCCATCCGGCGCATACGCGGGCCTTGTGCACCGTCGCGGCGGCCCGCTCCCCGAAGACCATCCCGGGGTGATCGTCAACGCTCTGGCCGATGTCTTTGCCGAGCCGCCATATCAGGTACGGGCAAGCCCCAGACCGCCCGGGCGGCAGCCCCCGGCCTCCCGTGGCCGTCACCCGTCGCTGAGGCTCAGGTCTCGACGCCAGTCCGCATACACCGCCTCGCCCACAGCGTACCGCTCGTCCAAATTGCTGAGCATGTCCGCCTCCAGGGGACGCGGAAGGCCGACCTCCACGAAATAGGTGGTGAGGGGACCGCTGAACTGGCGATGAACCACGGTTCCGCGATAGCGGCCGACCTGGCGGGAGAGGAGCATGTCCTCGGGCCGCACCAGCAGCAGCCGACCCTCCTCCCCGCACAGGAGGTTGGCCCGGCCGAGGAACCGGGCCACGAAAGGCGTGGCCGGACGGGCGTATACCTCCTCGGGCGCGCCGATCTGTTCGATGTGGCCGACGTTCATGACCACCATACGGTCGGCCAACCCCAGGGCCTCCTCCTGGTCGTGGGTGACGTAGAGCATGGTGATGCCCAGCCGCGTCTGCAGATCCCGTATCTCCTTGCGCAAGGTGAAGCGCAGCCGTGCGTCCAGGTTGCTCAGGGGTTCGTCCAGAAGAAGCACCTTGGGCTTCAGGACAAGCGCCCGGGCCAAGGCCACGCGTTGCTGCTCGCCGCCGCTTAAGTCGGTCACCCGGCGTTCGCCCAGACCGGACAGCCCCATCATGTCCAGCATGGCCTCTCCGGCCCGGAGGGCCTTCCTGCCCGTGACGTTGCGGAACTTGAGGCCGTAGACCACATTTTTGAGCACATTCATGTGCGGGAACAGGGCGTAGTTCTGAAACACGGTACAGGTGGGCCGCACGTTGGGGGGCAGTCCGGTCACGTCCTCGCCGTCCAGCAGGATACGGCCCCGGGTGGGGGCGACAAAGCCGCCCACCATGCCGATGGTGGTGGTCTTGCCGCAGCCGCTTGGGCCGAGAATGCACACGAATTCGCCCTTGCCGACAGACAGATCCAGCCGGTCCACGGCGGCGGCCCGGCCGTACCGCTTGCACAGCGCCCGGAGTTCCAGGAACATGGTCACGTCTTCCTCCTGCGTAGGTACAGCCAGGAAAAAAGCAGGTTCACGGCCAGCACCGAGACGATGATCACGTTGGCCAGGACGGCGGCCTCGCCGATGCGGCCGCGCTTGATTTCGGCGAACATGTCCACGGTCAGCACCTTGGTGTCCGGCGAGACGAGGAAGATGATGGCCCCGATGGTGATCATGGTGGAGGTGAAGGTGTTGATGAAGGCGATGAGCAGCGCGGGCTTCATGAGCGGGGCCACGATGTCCACGAGGACATGGCGCTCCCGGGCCCCCAGGTCGCGCGCCCCGGCCTCCGTCTCGGGCCGACACTGGGCAAGGGTGGCCATGCCCGCCTTGATGCTGATGGGCAACTGCCGGTAGACGCAGTTGGCCACCACGATGAAGGCCGTTCCGGTCAACGCCAGGGGGGGGTTATGGAAGGCCAGGATATAGGCGATGCCGAAAAACGGCCCGGGGATGATGTAGGGCAAATCGGCGATGAAATCCAAGGCCTTGCCGCCGGGTGGACGCTTGCGCACCAGCACGTAGGCGATGACCCCGCCCAGGATGGCCCCGACCGCCCCGGCGGTGAAGGAATAATGCAGGCTGCGGAAGAAGCTGCCCATCCGGTCGGCGGTCAAGGCCTGGAGATGGCCCAGGGTGGGGGTGAAATCCACCCCCCAGGTTCGCGTGAAGGCCCCGCACAGGATGGTGGCGTACTTCACAAGCTCGAAACCGATAAATCCCCAGGTGGTGAGGGCCAGAAGCCACTGGGTTCCTGGCGAAAGCCCGATGCGGTCTTGGGCGCGCTCCAGCACGGGGGCCGCGCCCAGGACGTTGGTTCGCCCGAGGGTGCGCCGGTAGAGCAGAAACGCCGCCAGGGCCGGAAGCAGCAGGATGATGCTCATGGCGGCGGCCCTGGGCATGTTGAAAAGCCCCACCACGTTCAGATAGGCCTGGGTGGCCAGGGCCGTGAACCGCCCGCCGATGATGATCGGTGTGCCGAAATCGGACAGGGCGCGGATGAACACCACCACGGCGGCCACCAGCAGCCCGGGGGCCGCCAGGGGCAGGGTGACGCCCAAAAGCACGCGGGGGCTCGAGGCCCCCAGGTCGTGCGCCGCATGCTCCAGTCTGCGGTCCACCCGGTGCAGCACCCCCAGGATGAGCAGGGCCGCCATGGCCGTGAACCCGGCCGTCTGCATGAGCGCCACGCCCTGCCACCCATAGGGGTCGATGTTGAGCCCCAGCAGTTGGTGGGTGATGAGCCCGCGACGCCCGAAGAGCATGATGTACACCAGGGACGACACGAAGGGCGGGGCGATGATGGAAAGCATGAGCACGCCGAAGATCAGGCGTTTGCCCGGCAGCCGGGTGTGGGTCAGGTACAGGGCCACGCCGGTGGCCAGGCCCATGGACAGCACCGTGGTCAGCGCGGACACGGACACGCTGTTCCAGAGCAGCCCGGCCTCGTTGGTGAAAAGATGGATGTACTCGGCAAGGCTCAGTCGGCCTTCGATGACCACGCTTTGCAGAAAAATCGCCGCAATGGGCCACAAGACAAACACCACCACGCTCGCCATAAGCAGGCCGAAGAACAGCCCTTCGGGCGAGAGAAAAAACGGGGCGGCACGCCTGACCGCCCCGCCGGGTGTGTTTTCCGCGTCTATTTGGCGAACCGTTCCTGCCACGTCTTGAGCACCTCGGCCCGCTCAGCGCCCGCCGTGAGGAAGTCCATGGGGATGAAGGTTGTGGTGTCGACCCCGGCCAGGGCCTCGGGCGGGGCCACGTCGGCCCGGGTGGGAAAGCGCGGATCCTTGGTCTTGAGCACTTCCTGCCCTTCCTTGGAAAGCGCCCAGTCCACCAGGGCCTTGGCCGCCTCCATGTGCTCGGCGTCCTTGAAGATGGCCACCGGGGCGGGCCACCAAGGAATGCCATCCTTGGGAAAGACGTACTGGATGGGGTAGCCCTGGGCCTGCAATTCAGGCCACAGTCCCGGCGCCAGGCCCACCAGCGACTCGCCCATGGCCGCGCGCTGGGGCGGTTCGGAGCCGCGCTTGGCGTAAAAGGGGATGTTCTCGGCCAGTTTTGCGAAAAATTCCCAGCCCTTTTCCTTTCCCCTGGCCGCCAGCAGGCTGTAGAGCGTGAAATAGGCCGTGCCGGATATGGACGGATCGGACATGGAGATCTCCCCCTTGAACGCTGGCGCGGTCAGCGCCTCCCAGGTCTCGGGGATGGGGATGCCCCGCTCCTTCAGTATCTGCGTGTTGACCACAAAATCCACCGTGACCAGGGAAATGCCCGTCCAGTATCCTTCGGCGTCCTTGTATTTCGCATCGATGTTCGCGGCCTGGGGCGAGACGTAGGGTTCGAGCAAGCCGTCTTTTTTGGCGGCGATGAAGGCGTCCACGCCGCCGCCGAACCAGACGTCGGCCAGGGGGCGGCCCTTCTCGGCCCGCATGCGGGCCAGCACCTCGCCCGAGGACATATCCAGCTGGTTCACCTTGATGCCCGTGGCCTTGCTGAAGGCGTCGAAAATGTCCTGTTTGGCGTTGTAGGCGGCGATGACGTTGAGTTCCGTGCCCGCCGCCAAAAGCGCCTGAGAGGAAAACAAGGCCATGACCCCGGCCAGCAGCACCACAAGTCTCCCGAAGCCGTTGCGTTTCATGCGATTTCCTTTTCGTTGGGGTGCAGTTTGCCAGCGGCCTGTACAGATGCGCCGCCTGCGATCCTGATCTCGTCCTGATACCGACGCAAGAGCTGCAACGTGTCGGCCATCTCCCCGGCGTCCATCAGCTCGACCAGCCACCAGTCGCACGATGTTTCCCACACCATGGCGTCGAGAAGCGGCCGGATGGCCGTCAGATCGCGCGGCGCCATGTGCCGTGCCGGTCCTCCCGGATGCACGGCCGCCTCGATTTCGTAGACATGGGCGCCAAGCAACCGGCCGTTGCAGCGGGGTATGAAATCCAGGGCGCAACCGGGCACGGCGGAGGCCGCCTCGCGGGCGTAGGCGTGGCCCACGTCCAGGGTGGCGAACGCGCCGCTTTGGGCAAGCAGCGCCTGAAACTGGCGGGGATCGCCGGTCCTGCCCAGACGCAGGTTCTCCAGACACACCCGCACCCCCAGGCCCTCGCCCGTCTCCGTCAGTTCCCGCAGCCCGTCCACGGCGGCCGCATAGTCCACACGCCCCCGCAGCGCCCTGTCCAGGCCGATGTGCAGGGTGACGCGGTCGCCGCCCAGCTCGGCCACGACGCGCAGGCAAAAGAGGTAGAACTCCACGGCCTCGCGAGCCCGGACCGGGTCCGGATGCCCCAGGTCGAAGCCGGGAAAGGCCAGGTGGTACCGCAGCAGCAGCCCTGCGCCGCGCAAAATCTCGATGTCGGGAATTTCTAGCGCCACCTCATGCCGGGAAAGCGCCCCCCGCTGAAAGGTGTATTCCGCAGCGAAGCAGTCGTAAGTCCGACAGAACTCCAGGAGACTCTGCACGGACCCGAACGCCTGATTGGTTATGGCCAACTGGGGAAGATGCATTGGCTAAAATATATGTTTTGCGAAGCATGTATTGAACATAACAATAGCAATGTGTTGGATGTTACACACAAAGTCAAATATGATTTATCGATATGATAGCAAGAAATGCATTGAGATTTTCAATGTGATGGGCGCAAACGGCATTCGAAATCCATCAAAAACCCTGCGCAACCGAGAGGTGGCAGGTTCGCGGCCCGGGTCGCCGTGCCTGGGGCGCGCTGCATGAGGCATCGTCCCCCGTGCGGGCATCCTGCCGCCCCGGGGAGGGGGCGTCCCTCCCCGGGGCGCGTGCCGTTTCGGGCCTACAGGGCGGCCATATAGATGGCGGCCACGTCCTGGTCCGTGGGGCAGCGGGGGTTGGTCAGACCGCAGGCGTCCTTCTGGGCGTTGGCGGTCATGACGGGGATGTCCCCGGCCCGGACCTCTTTGCCGTAGCGTCGACCCAGTTCGATCAACCCGGACGGGATGCCGACGTCGGCGGAAAGCCGCCTGATCTCCTCAATGGCCGCATCGGCGGCGTCGCGCCTGGACATGCCCGCAACCTCCGCCCCCATGATCCCGGCCAGCTTGGCGAACCGCTCGACCTTGGCGATCAGGTTGAACTTCTCCACATGGGGCAGGAGGATGGCGTTGCATTCTCCGTGGGGCAGATCGTAGAAGCCGCCGAGCTGGTGGGCCATGGCATGCACATGGCCCAGGGAGGCGTTGTTGAAGGCCATGCCGGCCAGATACTGGGCGTAGCACATGGCGTCGCGGGCCTCCAGATCCTGGCCGTTGGCCACGGCGGCGCGCAGATGCCTGAAGATGATCTCGATGGCCTTTTCCGCGCAGGCGTCGGTTATGGGAGTGGCGATGGTGGACACATAGGCCTCCACGGCATGGGTCAGGGCGTCCATGCCGGTGGCGGCGGTGAGTGCGGGCGGCATGCCGACCATCAGCAGCGGATCGTCCACGGCGATGTTCGGGGTCACGCGCCAGTCCACGATGGCCATTTTCACTTTGCGAGACAGGTCGGTGATGATGCAAAAACGGGTCATCTCCGACGCCGTCCCGGCGGTGGTGTTGACGGCCATATAGGGGGGCAGGGGTTTTTGCGACTTGTCGAGACCCTCATAGTCGTGGATCCTGCCGCCGTTGGCGACGACCAGGCCGATCCCCTTACCACAGTCGTGAGCCGATCCCCCGCCCAGGGTGATCAGGCTGTCGCAGGCGTTTTGCCCATAGATCCCGACGCCTTTGTGCACGTTTTCATCGGTGGGGTTGGGGATGGTTTCGTCGTAGACGGCGTAGGCCAATCCGGCGGCATCCATCAGGTCGGTGATGCGCTTCAGGATGCCCGCGCCCACGATGCCCCTGTCGGTGACAATGAGCGGTTTCGCGCCCCCGATGGAGCGGATTTTGCCGGGGATTTCATTGGCCGCGCCAAAGCCGAAAAGCGTCACCGTGGGGATGAAAAAACCGTAGACCTGTTCGCGGATGTTCATAACACGCTCCCTGGTACGGAGGATTGCGCGGGGTTCAATCCCCCTGGTGCTGGTTGTGCCCGATGGGCGTCCCACTGGCCTGATCCTGGCCCGAACATATGGCCATCCCGATCCGCCCGCAACGTCCCTCGTTGCACGAAAATCGCGACAGTGCCGCCCGTCGGCCACGGCCGCCCGGGACACGGGATGGGGAAACCCAAAAACCGCACGGCGCGGGCCTGCCGGGCGGTATGTTTGCGAGTGCGCCCCCGGCGGCCTGTCCACGCCGGTCTTCTTCGTTCCGGTGATGCGCGGCGTTCAGGCCTTCCGGAGAAAGAAGGGGCGACCGCCTCCCAGGGAGATGCAAAAGATCAGACAATTGGATATGCAGGGGGCCGTCCATGCGTTCGCCGCCGACGCGAAAAACCGGGGTGCGCGGCGTGGCGCGGACAAGGAGGAACGTCCCGAATGAAATCCCAGGGTTCGCCCCATCCGTCAGGGCCGGTCGATCTCCACGGCGGCGTCGCCCCAGGGGGCACGGTGGGCACGGTGGACACGGAGAGCACGGTGGGCACGGAAGAAACCGCCGTCCTGGCCCGCCATGTGGCCGAGGCCGTCAGGCAGATCGCCGTGCATTACGGCCTGTGGCTGGCCGAGGCGGCGCATCAGTTCGGCCCGCAGGCCGCCGTCTCCATGGAGGCCCGGGCCGGAGACGCCCTACTGCCGCTTCTGGCCAGGCGCATCGAAAAGGCCCTGGATCTTCCGGACGATGTGCCGACGCTTCTGGCGGGCCTGGGCAGGGAAAAGCTCGAGCGGCTGTTGTCCGCCCTGTCGGTTTCCTGGCTGGCGGCGGACGGGGTCTGGTTCCGGGCCGTCGAAGACGAGCGCGGCATGCACGACGCCAAGCGGGTCAACGACACCTGCTGGTCGCGCCTGGGGTATTACGAGGCGGTTCGCGCCAAGGCCCGCCTGGGATTGCCCGAGGCGGGAGGATTGCCTGCCCTCAGGCAGGCCCTGGGGGCCCGGCTCATCGCCTGCGTCAACCCATGGGATATCGTGGAGGAGACCCCGGCGTCTTTCGTCCTGCGCATCGTCCAGTGCCGGGTGCAGTCCTCCCGGGCGCGCCAGGGGCTGCCGCCCTATCCCTGCATGTCCGGCGGCTCCACGGAATATGCGGCCTTTGCCGCCGGGATCGACCCGGCCATCAGGACCGAGTGCGTCAGTTGCCCACCCGAGCAGTCACGCCCGGAATGCGCCTGCGCCTGGCGCTTTTCGATTCCAGGCGGGAGGAGCGCCCCGGAAAACACACCGGGGGCTTTTTAAAAACGAGGCGTTCTGGCTGTTTTTCCAATCCAGCCGCCCCGGCTTCACGGGCGCGACACGCAGCAGGGGGCCTGGGGGCACGGCCCCGGCGCGGCACGCCCTGCGCCCGTCCTGCGGCCGGATCAGTCGAAGATGACCTTGACCATGGAGAAGTCGTCCGCCAGAACGTCGCGGCAGCCCATGGCCCGCACATGGGCCAGAAGGGACGCGATCTCCCCCGCGGGCGCAAGCCCGGCCATGTAGTCCCTGAACTCGGAAAACTGCCAGTATTCCCCGCCCGGCGGGGCCACCTCGTAGACCCCGTCCGAAAAGAGAAACAGCCGCGATCCCGGTTCGACGACCCGGGAGTCGCTCTTGTAGGCGATGTCCGGCATGCCCCCGATCATCAGGTTCCGTTTGATCAGGTCCACGGCCTGGCCGTCCGGGGTCAACAGCAGGGCCGGGGGGTGGCCGGCGTTGCCGAAGCGCAAGAGCCGGGATTTCGTGTGGTACACCCCGTACCAGATGGTGAAATAGAGGTTGTTGTGCCGC